>JAABPV010000005.1:26323-63196 GCA_011391865.1 Desulfobulbaceae bacterium
GGGGCGGATAAAGCCTTTCTCCGGGAAGAGCGCATGGCATACGCCGTTGCGGCCCACGTCAAAGAAATCCTTGATGCTATGCCGACGCGCCCAGTCGCGCATAATCTTTGCCTGCATCGCGGTCTTGGAGTCCTTGGCAGGCGTGACATGATCTATCACCGCCTTGATCTTGCTTGGATCAAAGACACGGTCTTTCCCCTTCTCCATCAAATCCATGATGGCTATCGGCGTGGTGATCTCGTGGCACATCACCACGTCGATGCCCAGCACCATGCTGCCCGGCGCTGGCGTGTCGCGCAGGTGAGCAGCGAATATCTTCTCTGCGATGGTTTGACCCATTCTATATCTCCGTAAATAAGATGTGGATACGATGGATTCATCAATGATGAATCCCCGCATGAGTTCGTCTATCCTGCCGCAAGCTGTTTACGCCCTTCCTGTCAATCTCGCTAACAGCGTCTCTGGAGCAATATCAAAGCCGCACTTCCATGCTAACGTGGGCCAGGAATCAAGGTGGAACGCAGCAAAGCTCTGAGGCGTTTGCAAAGGAGCCGCTGCTTTGTACTTGAAAATGAGATCATGGAGATCAATTTCTCCGGCCTCACCAGTATTGAAGCGCACAAACACCCTGAAGCCATAGAGGTATTTCGCTTCCAGCAGATACACGCATTCCTTCATGATGCTGTCTCGTTGTCAAACAAGCGGTTGCAACTGATGAAAGTCCTTGGTCTCCCACATGGCCAAGAGTTCCTGCTGGTGCAGCTCTGCCCATTCTTCAACCAGCCCGCGCACTTTTGCCGGCAGACTTCCAGCAAGGATGTTCAAATCGTCAATCCGCATTAAGGCTCTGAAGTCATTGTAGCGGACATGAAAATGCGGCGGGTTGTGCTCATCATAATACATGGAGATGATGATGCCAAGAAAACGGGCAATCTCAGGCATGATTTTGTTAAGCGATGTTTTTTGTATAACAACTATGCTACGGCCAGTCAAGTCAGGTCTTGCCGCCACACTTGGCCTTGCAGATGGCGGCTTCCAATTCCTTAATCTGCCCGCTGCTTGATACTTTGACCATATATGTGCTTGCCGCTGTGCAGACTGTCACCGCAGCATAAGGAGTCTTCCGGCTGTGGCAGGCGGTCAGCCATACTGCTGGCGCAAGGAAGAGGAGGCTGCACAGGGGATGCAGGAAGAGAATCAGCAGAATGCCGACAAGCAGCAAAGGCAGCACGGGCGCAGGAAGATAGTCCTTGTCCGCCGCTTTGACGGAGAGAATCTTGCCCAGCTCCACCTTCCCTTGTTCTGTGATCAGGAACTGCCCGTCGATCCGCATCATCCCCAGCCCCTTGCGGCCGCACCCTGCCCTTTGCGCCGAACTAACGACTGAGGCATATTACCTTTCTCTGGCGGATTTGGCAACAGCCCAGCAAGGGGTCTGCTGGCGGAGACGGCTCCACTGGCGGAGAGAAATACATGCAGGCATGTTCCGGTGAAACAATACAGTATGTACAGGTGATACATACCAGTATGTTTCGGAAAACATACTGGTATGTATTGCTGGAACATGCTGGTATGTATTGTCAGAACATACCAGTATGTATTTTGCAAACATGCTGGCATATATCCGCCCACTGCTGAAGAAGTACCGCAATCCGCGCTGCCGCGTGGCCGTCGCCGTAAGGGTTGATCGTCCCGCTCATCTTTTGGTATACAGCCGCATCGTCAAGCAGACGCTCGGTTTCTTGGATAATGCGATCCTTGTCCGTGCCAACCAGCAGGACAGTGCCAGCGGCCACTGCTTCGGGTCGTTCGGTCGTCTCCCTTGTCACCAAGACCGGTTTGCCTAAGGACGGTGCTTCTTCCTGCACGCCGCCGGAATCTGTAAGAATAAGCCGCGCTTGGTTCATGGCGTACACAAAGGGGGCGTAATCCAAAGGCGGGATGAGATGGATGTTTGCAATCCCGCCCAAGATTGAGTACACTATGCCCTGGACGTTGGGGTTGAGATGCACCGGATAGATGAAGTGCAGCTGCGGGCGGCGTTCCGCAAGTAAGGCAATGGCCTCGCAGATGCGCCGGAAGCCGGAGCCGAAGTTCTCGCGCCGGTGGCCGGTGATAAGAATATACGGCCTGCCTGCACGGATGACCGCCTCCGCACTACCAAAGACCCCGCGCCAATCCTGATCGGCAGAGAGCTGATCACGCACTTGCAGCAGCGCATCAATCACCGTGTTGCCGGTGACATGCACCGCGTCGGCGGCAATGCCCTCCGCCAAGAGATTGCGGCGGGCCTGCTCAGTGGGCGCAAAATGCAATGCAGCAAGGCGGGAAGTCATGGCCCGGTTGGCTTCCTCCGGGAAAGGCGCGTAGATGTCATGCGTGCGTAGGCCAGCTTCGACATGCCCCACCGGTATGCGCAGGTAGAAAGCAGCTAAACTGCCGACAAAGCAGGTGGTTGTATCGCCCTGCACCAGCACCATGTCGGGCTGCTCGACCGCAAGCACATCGCGCAGGGCAGGCAGCATCCGTGCGGTGAGGCCGAATAAGTCCTGGCCTTCCTGCATGATGTCTAAGTCGTAATCCGGGCGGATGGCGAACAGCTCCAGCACTTGATCCAGCATCTGCCGGTGCTGGGCTGTGACGCAGACCTTGACGGTAAAGGTTGCATCCGCCTGAAGAGCTTGGATGACCGGGGCCATTTTAATGGCTTCAGGGCGGGTGCCGAATATGGAGAGGAGCTTCATGGGCTGTATATAACCGATGCGGTGCCAATATTCAATGCTGCCTGACAAGCCAAACACATTTTGCATCCTGACCTGCTACTACCGGCCCAAGCCGGGCGGCTTCTGCAAGCGGCTGTTCAGGGGTATCAATGCCCTGCTGGACGCAGGGCATACGGTGCATTATCTGGCTGTGGTGCCCTTCCCCATCGAGCATCCGAACTGCCATTTTCACCGCTTTCCTTGGCCGGAGGAACGCACATCAGGCTATCTGTTCTGGGGCTGCTTTCATCTGCTCGCGCCGCTGATGCTGCTCTGGCTTGGCTTCCGTTGCCGGATAGACCGAGCCTTCGCTTTTGGGCATACCTATGCGCTGTTCTTGCAGCCGCTCCGCTTGGTAAAGCGTGTGCCGCTGGTGCTGTTTGCACACGGAGACACGTTAGCAAAGCATCGTACTACAGACCGTTCAGAAACTCTTATTAATTTTGAACAGTACCTTGAAGGAATGGGCATTGCCGGGATTAAGGTATATGGGGTATCAAACTCGCTCATACAACGGATTAACGCTCGCCATAAATACTTGCAGCCTTCAGAGTGCAGAGTTCTTCGTAATGACATCGAGCAATCTTCTGCTCAAGAGCGAAAGACTTCATTGCCGTTGAAAACAGCCTGTGTCGGATTGCTGGAACGTGGGAAGAATCAACGATTTATTCTTGATGTTTTTGAGGAGATAACAGCAAAAGAGGCACAGCTCTATCTATATGGTGTTGGCCCTGACGAAGAGTTGTTACGGGATATGGCACAGGAAAAAAATATGATAGACCGGGTACATTTTATGGGTTGGGTGCAATCAGAGCGTATCTGGCCTGAAGTCGATTTGCTACTCATGCCGTCACTGCACGAAGGCGCACCGCTTGCAGTGCTGGAAGCCTTAGGAAATAAAGTAGCTGTGCTGGCGAGTGATATTCCAGAACATGCGGAGATATTACCAGAGAAATGTCTGCTTCCTCTTGGCAATGCAACGGGGTGGCGAAGCCGGATACTGTTTCTTGCAGAGGAGCCAGAAGCGCGGCTGCGAGAGCTTATTGAAGAACAGAGGGTTGCTGCGGAGGCGTTGCGGTTTGACTGGGATAAGGAGTTTGTTAGATGTGTTGTTTGAAAAGCTGAATGTACTTATCAGCGATCACATCAATATCGAAATTATTTTTTACTCGCTCCCGTGCTGCTTGGCCCATAACTTGGAGTTCTTCATCACTGAGTTCAATCATCTCCTGTAAGGCTTGCGCAAGGGAATCGGCATCTCCTGCCTTTACTATTCTGCCTACTGAATCATCGACAAAATCATCGGGGCCACCGCATCGTGTTGCAATCACAGGCAAACCTGCGGCCATTGCTTCTATCAAAGCAACACCAAATCCCTCAAATATAGACGGAAGAATAAAAACATCATATTCTATCAATAAATTGTTTATATATTCCTGCAGCACTTTTCCTTTAAAAATAACTTGCTGCGATAAATCCAAAGAGAATGATAATTTTTTTACATCTTGAATCAAAGGTCCATCTCCAACTATTGTTAATAGTATTGATACGCCTCTCTTCTTCAAGAGATATATAGCCTGAAGTAAAAAAGAAACACCTTTTTCTTCACAAATTCTTCCGATAAATACAAATTTTCTGTCCCTGTTTATCTTTTTTTTATATAATTCAGGAATATTAACGCCGTTGGCGATATAGGAAAACCGTCGCTGAAAAATCCCTATATCGATCAGCTCTTTTTGCATTACTGACGATATTATATTTATACAATCACATTCTTTGTTGATCAATGATATTATCATTTTTGAAAAAGGCAATCTTTTCAATATAACAGCATCACCTTTCTCTCCCAACCCTTCCGAACAGCATATCAATGGAATTTTTAACAAATTAAATTTCTTGAGCAAGCTAATTACAATAACAGAATCTTGAACAAATCTACAATATACGACATCAAATTTTTTCTTTTCGAGGAAAAAAAATAGCGATAAAGAGAACGTGTATGACACAGCATGTAAAATTCTACTTTTCCCTATAGTGTTAATATTTACACATTCAAAATATCCTTTCTTAATATATTCGAACACTGATGGAATACGATTGCCAGCAACAGTAATTTGATGACCTTGTTGTGTCCAAGCCTCAGCAAGAAGCCTTGCTTGAATTTCCGCGCCACCAGTTTGGAAAGGATATATATTTGAAACAATAAGAATATTCAACTTTTCTTACCTGTTGCGATTAGATTTATAGAAATAATTCGCGGCCAATCTGATTCAGTTAGGTAAATTAACACCTTAATCATTAGTCGTGCTATAGTGACTAAAATTTTCTTGATCGCAAACAAAATATTGTAAGTACCTATCTCTTCCTGATAACAGGAAATATCAGAAAATCCAACATGACGAAGCAGTTGAGTCAATGCTTTTTCATGAAAAGATACAGTATGTGTAAAGTCAAGATACCGAGCAGCGTTACTAAGCGGATAAGCTGAATTTATTGTTTTGATTACAACAATTCCACCAGATTTAAGGGATTGAAAAACATCCTTCAAAAAAGGAATTATTTCTTTCTTGTCAAAATGCTCTATTACATCGTTAATCACGATAACATCGTATGTATTTTTATTTTCTTGTAAAAACTTAACGGTATCAGAAAAATAAAGAAAATTAACATCTGGTTGCATCCGTAGAGCAATCGCTATTTGTGATCTTGATATATCAATACCTGTTATATTCTGAAAGCCTTCTTTTTTAAGATAAAACAAAAATTGTCCAACACCACAACCAAAATCAAGTATTTTGATATCTTTTTGAAGCTGCGAAAAAAAACGCTGATAATTCCATCTAAACTTCCTTGCAACTAATTCAAAATTCTTCAAATCAAGACTCTGACTTGCATTTTGTGAAAGCATTTCTTGATGGTAATTCTCAAACAATTCTTTCATGAAAGGCTATTTGTTCTGATTTAATTAAGTAGGCGAGAGAGGAACACGCAGCAATCAGCAAAGATACCCCACCGGCAACTATACCAATATGCCCAACCAGTAGAAGCAGCGCGGCAACGTTGATGATCAAAAAAATCAACTGCGATTGCAAAGTTGTTCTGCTCTCGCTCGCCCCCTTGCTGGCAAGATACCATGTTTTAATCTGAACATGAAACTGAACTGCATTAAATAAACATAGACTGCCGAATAGAGCAAACGAGACAGGGAACGAATACATCCACAATACCGTACCGCCTACAATACCGGAAACAGCTATTGTGATAGGATATTGAACTTTGTTCAGTTTTCCGATAACAGCATGAATGTCGTTATTTTTTTCTCGGCAAAAGAAGGGAAATATATAGGTCAGCAGAATAGTCATAAATGCGCTAATGATCCCATAAGTGGAAAGAAAATGAGCCTGATAAATTCCCACATCTTCTGCGCCAAGACTTTTATTGATAAGCACCCGGTCGATGCTGAAGGTTGCTACTCCAACAAGACCACTTAGAAGCAGAAACCAGCCATGCGAAAGGATATCCTTTAGATAATTTTTATCAATTCTAACAAAAAGAGACTGCCAGATGCCTTTGACAAGAACAAGACCTGCGACAATATACCCTGCAAAAAAAATCCAACTAACCGTGATGAGATTAAATTTTCCCCAGAAAGCCAGTATTAAAAGACCTGCTAAAATAATAACTGCCCAGATATTTTCAATCAGAATATATGTATGCCAATCCTGGAACCCCTGTGCAATTTGTTTGCTTAATATCCACCAAGCATAACAAACGGTCATGACAAGTGACAAATGCATCATTCTTTGGTCAATATCCAACAAATTCGCAATCGGTCTTTGCAGGATAAAAAGGACGAACATGGTTAAGATGCAGCAAGCAGAGACAATAGCTATCAAAGATTTGAGGGCTTGGTTTCTTCTGCTGTTATCGGTTTCTTTTGCTGCAATTTTGGTAAAAACCAAACCCCAGCCATTGACTATAGGCATAGCAAAATAGCTTGCTACGAGCAAAATCATAGTAATCTGTCCATAAATTTCTGGTCCAAATTTTCTCCCCATAATAACTTGGGCGGCAACGGACAGAAATCGTGCCGCCATCATGCCTGTTCCAAAAACTAAAAATTTTTTAGCCTGCTGAACTATTCCGGGAGAAGGTTCACAATTAAAAATAAATATCCAGCACAAAATGATAAACTTTGTACACACTGTGTCAATTGAAAAGAACAAAATAATCCTTCGACTGTTTACTGCACATTCGATGCCTTCGCCTGCTGCTGCCGGGCGAGCTGCGCCATCCTGACCTGCTCCTTTTTCTCGAAACCGTAATCAACCAGCCATCGGATGTCGCGCCACATGCTCTCGCTGCCCATAATGGCGATCACGATGCTGTCGCCGCCCCGCTCAAACTTCCCGACATAAGTCTGTCTGGCCAAGCTGGTGTAGCCGGTCTTTCCGCCGACCGCGCCAGCCACCTGCCAAAGTGCCTTATTGTGGTTGCGCAACGTCTTGCCGTCAGAGGTGCTGAACTGCCGCTCGCGCATCCGTCTGGAAAACTCCCTGTCCTGCATGGCATGACGAAATATCTCCGCCAGATCGCGGGCCGTGGACTGCTGGCCTGGCGCGGTCAGACCGGAGGCGGTGCGGCAGACAGTGTTTCTTGCGCCCCACAGGGTGGCGTGAAGGGTCATCAGATTGGCGAAGTCCTCCTCGCTGCCCGCGATTTTCTCCGCCAAGGCCACGCTGGCATCATTGGCTGAGGATAACAGCACCGCATTGATCAAATCATCAGCCTTGTACTGCTTTCGTGCGTTTAGATAAATCTTCGATCTGGGCATTGACTCCGCATGAGCACTAACCTCAACCGATTCATGCGCTTGAAGCCGCTTGAGGGCGATCAGCCCGGTCAGCACCTTGATCGTTGAGGCGGGCTGTCTCGGCTTGTCCGCCTCTTTGGCGAACAAGGTTTCGCCGGTGCGGGCATCTAAAATGACCACGCTTTTTGAGGTGATGCGACCGCCGACAGCACCCATCTCAACCGGAGCTGCATAAGCGACTTTTGAGCGAGACGCAACGTTTCTCCGAACAGCAGCAGGCTTTTTTTTCGCTGCGATCTGCCGGGCAGTGTCAGGCTTTCTTTTCTTTGGTGATGCGGAACTATGCGCCGTTGTTTTCTTTTTTGAGACGGAAGATGATGCCGCAGCCGCCTTTTTCTTCACCGGCGCAGATTTTTTGGCCTGCGCGACCTGAGGACGCTTTTTCGCGCCGCTGTCAAAAACAGGAACAGCCTCAGCCGGGGCAGTTGGCAGGCTCAGCAGAACTATGGATATGAACAGCAGAAGATAGCGTTGCATGGAATGGCTGGCAGATGAGTCAATAACATGAGGCCCTTCTATTTTAATATCCCCTGAGAGCTGAGATGTCAAGCGTTACAGGGTTCTTTCGGCCTTGTTGAGAATGATTCCCGCAATTATTTTTCTGCTTCCCGGCGCGGAGCAGGGCGAAGAAAAAACGACGCATCAGCAGCTTGCCCATCTGCATTCGCCCATGCTGCGGCCAGCTCGACCGCCTGCATCAAAATAAGAATTTCTTCCCGCAGCCGTTCCGCCGCGCCTGCCCTTGTCCCGGCAAGAGCGGCGGTCAGCCAGTCCTTGGCTTTGCGCGCCTCAGCGGCCAGCCGGGACGGACGAGCCGCAAAGGTCAGCAGGCTGGCGGCGGCAAGTTGGTCAGCCAATGCCGGGCCAAGGCTGTCGCGGGCTGCCGGAGACAGTCCGGCCTGCTCTTCCGCCAGCAGGTACTTCAGTCCAGCCGGACCGTTGGCAATATACAGCATCTCGCTGGTCAAAGCAACAGCGGGCTGCGCGGCCTCGGCAGGCAGGAGCCGCCAATAGTGAATGGCGTGGTCGGCCGCCGCTGCGGTCTGCTCCTTAGCAAAGCCTTGACGGCTGATCCTGCGCCGCAGCTGCTCCATGAGCAGGCTGGCCGTTTCCGGCTGCCGCATCTGGAGAAAAAGCGTCAGCTGAGGCAGAGGAAAAAGCCCGGCACTGGCGATGCCGCTCATGGCCAGCCCTGCCTGCGGCCCTGCTGCGGCTATGATCTCTTCCAGAGAAAGGCCCAGCTCCTGCCGCAGTGTTTCCGGGCGAACATTAGCCCATGTAAGCAATGTCTCGGCAACCTGCTTGTCTAAAGCGGCAGTCCATAAATACAGCGGCGCGGTTTCAGTCAGCAAGGCAAGGGCTTTTTTATGATCGCTAACCGCACCGGGCATCGCTATCAAGCTGTGTTCGGCGTGGATACTCAGCTTCAGCCCGTCCTGCTGTTCAGTGATCAGGCCGCTCAGGCTGAGCAGCTGCTCCAGTCGATCAGCGATGCTGTGCGCCTCTGGCTGCTTTGAGGCCGCTAAAAGCGGGCGAAGCTGTTCAGGATTGAGGCTGAAATGCAGCAGGCTGCGGCCCGCTGTTTCTTGCTGCCAGAATTTTTTTGCCGCAAGGAAAAAAGGCTGCTCCCGCAGGCCGATAGTTGCCTTCTGCGCCAGCGCGGCGGCTATGCGCTCAGGATTGAAAGCGAGAAGTAGCACCCCGTCCTTGCCGCAGCCGTAGAGAAAGCCGTCCTCCAAGCGAAGGCGTGTCAGCGCAAGTCCATTCACGGTCTCTTGGCTGAACTCGCTGCTCAAAGTGCTGGCAATGCCGCCGATGATGCCCGCTGTTGGCGAGCTGCCGAAAGCGATGAGAGAATCGCGCAGGGCTTGTACAGGATCGGTTTTAAGCAGCGCAGGGTCAGGAGGCAGCAGGGCGAAGGTGACATCATCGCCAAAGAGTAGCTGAAAGAACGGATTGGTCAGAATGTCCGCCAAGCTGTCGTGGAACGCCTCATAGCGGAGAACCGCCTCCTCATCCATCCCTTGCTCGGCCAAGATCGCCCGCATGACCGGCTTGGAGAAAAATCTGCCCGGCGCGGAATCAGGAAAGGTCTTCGCCAAGCCCTTGAGGTCAAAAAGACTGAGCGCGGCCACAGTCTCCGCAGGCAGATGATCCGCATAATAAAGACGGTCAGTCGGACGCGGCAGGAGCTGCCACGCCGCAGCGGCGGCACAGGCCAGCAGCACGGCGAGCACGGCGATTTTTTTCATGGCGTTGTTCGGCTCTTGAAAAGAAGGGTGGCCGCGCTGGGCCAAGAGGCGGAAGCAGGCAAATTGTAGCCGAACCCGGTGCAAAGTCAATGCGCATCAGGTATGATGGGGCGGACTGAAAACGGTTTTTCCATGCTTTCATCATCAGGGCGGGCGCAGAGCAGCCGCCCGCAGGAGGTTTTATTCATGAACAGCATCATTGTGCTCGCCACCAGCAATGAAAACAAAGTCAAGGAGCTGCGGGCCTTGCTCAAGGACGTTCCGGTGGACATCCGCTGTCTAAAGGACTTCGGCCCCGTGCCAGAAGCGGTGGAAGACGGCGCGACCTTTGAGGAGAACGCCTACAAGAAAGCCCTGCACTACGCCCGCATTCTCGGCCTGCCCGCGCTGGCCGACGACTCCGGGCTGTCTGTGAACGCGCTGAACGGCGCACCCGGCGTGTACTCGGCCCGCTACAGCGACGAAAAGGCCACAGACTGGGACAACTGCGAGAAGCTCCTGCGGGAAATGGCAGGCATGACTGACCGCACCGCCCGTTTCGAGTGCGTCCTCTCGCTGGCGGTGCCGCACGGCCCGGCCTTGACATGGGAGGGCCGCTGCGAAGGCCGGATCACCGAGCAGCGGCAGGGCGAGGCAGGTTTCGGCTACGATCCAGTCTTCTTTTATGAGGATTTCGGCAAGACCTTTGCTGAGGTGAGCATGGAGGAGAAAAGCCAAGTCAGCCACCGAGGCAAGGCGATGCGCGAGTTCGCGGCGGAGATCGACAAGGTGCTGCAATGGCTCAAGCTGCGGATGAACGAGGTCAAACCGCCCAAGCCCGATCATGCCGAGTTTGAGCATAACGACTGGTCTGAAGCGCGGTGCTGAGGCGCAGCATTTCCTTGACAAACGCGGCGACGGCCTTTAGGATGACGGATCAGCTATATGCCGAGCAGTTAACTGGCAATATCCTGTCGAGAGGAGGAACGATTATGCAGAAACAGTTGAAACTCAGTCTGCTGGGAGCTGCGCTGCTGCTGTTGACGGCAGGAAGCGCAGCTGCTGAAGATCGCTGCGGCGTGTTTCCAGAGCAGCAGCGCGGGAGTTCCGCACGTGAATACCGAAGCTGTGAAGAATGCCAGCTGCATCATGACCGCTGCGAGGAGCGCTGCTCGGATGCAGGCTATGTTTGCACGGCCTCTGGGTATGACCGGCGCAACCGCCTACAGCGGGTGGAGGGCGAGGTCGCGGAACGGGAGCGGCAGGCCAAGAAGAATGCGGAAGAGCGGTGCCAAGATGAGAGGCTGACAGACTGCCAAGTGGAACGCTGCTCTGAAGAGGCGGGGCAGGAGCGCGTGCAGCCCTGCCAGGAGACAGCGGAGGAAAGGCCGCATCACCGGCCTGCTCGTGAACCTCGACGCGACGATCCTCCGGTGACTGTCATCCTCCCGGATGTTCCGCCGACACAGCCTCACGTTCCACAGCAGCCCCATGTGGTCTCGTGGCAGCACGTCAAGGAGCAGTGCCAAGGCCAGCCCTACCACAAAATTGCCCAGCAGTGCGGCAACCGAGTGGGCTTCTGGCATGGCATCCGCTGCCAAGTGACGTGGAGCGACGGCAGAACCGAGAACCTCGGCGGCAAGGTTGACCTGACCGACCCTTATGGCCGGAGATACTGCACCCGCGACACCCGGCCCGCCAACTTCAACTGCGTCAGCCAGTGCGACAACAGCCCCGGCCCGCTGATCAATCTACCAAAGCCGTAAGCTGCGGCACTCACCAGCAACCATGCGGCAGAGGCGCATCCGCCCTGCCGCTTTTCTATTGCCTTCACATTGATAATGGACAAACTGCGCATACACGGAGGCCGTCCGCTCAACGGCAGCATCGCGGTCAGCGGGGCTAAGAACGCGGCCCTGCCCCTTTTGGCGGCCACCCTGCTGGCTCCCGGCATTCACACCCTGCGCAACGTGCCCGACCTGCGCGACACCCGCACCATGCTCAAACTGCTCCAGATCATGGGTGCGCACTGGGAGCGGGACGGCGGCACCGTGCGGGTGGACAGCTCCCAACTCACCGGCGCGGAGGCCCCGTATGACTTGGTCAAGACCATGCGGGCCTCGGTGCTGGTGCTGGGGCCGCTGCTGGCACGGGCCGGACAGGCGCGGGTCTCGCTGCCGGGCGGCTGCGCCATTGGTGCGCGGCCTATTGACTATCACCTCAAGGGCTTCGAGGCTTTAGGCGTGGTGACAGAGATGGCGGGCGGCTACGTTGAAGCCCGCGTGCAGGGCGAGCTGCGCGGCGGCACCATCTGCTTTGACATCCCCTCCGTGACCGCGACTGAGAACGTGCTGATGGCGGCGGCGCGGGCCAAGGGCAAGACCGTGATTCAGAACGCGGCCAAGGAGCCTGAGGTCGGCAACCTGATTGACATGCTGGAGGCGATGGGGGTGCGGATCGAGGGCAAGGACAGCGACTGCCTGACCGTAACTGGCGCGGCGGAGCTGCGTCCGGCAGAGATCAGCATCATCCCCGACCGGATCGAGGCGGGCACCTATCTGATCGCCGCCGGAGCCGCTGGCGGCAGCTTGGAGGTGACAGACTGCGACCCCTCGCATCTCACTGCCCTGATTGAGAAGCTGCGCGCCGCCGGAATGCAGATTGAGACCAAGGCCGACCGCTGCACAGCCTTCTGTCCCGTGAACAGCGAGGGCCAGCCCTGTCCGCTGCGGGCGGTGAACATCACCACCATGCCCTATCCCGGCTTCCCGACTGACCTGCAAGCCCAGTTCATGGCCCTGATGAGCCGCAGCAGCGGCGTGTCGATCATCCATGAGACCATCTTTGAGAACCGTTTCATGCACGTGGCCGAGCTGCGGCGCTTGGGCGCGGAGATCGCCATTGACGGCGGCAGCGCGGTGGTCACGGGCATTCCGCATGAACGGCTGCTCGGCGCGCCGGTGATGGCCACTGACCTGCGGGCTTCGGCCTCCTTGGTCGTGGCCGGACTGGCCGCTTCTGGCACCACCGAGATTTCCCGCATCTACCACTTGGAGCGCGGCTACGAGCGGATGGCCGAGAAGCTGCGCAAGGTCGGCGCGGCGATTGAGCAGGTGCCGGAGGATTGAGGCCGAGTCAGCAGGCTGACTCGCTTGGTATCAGCCTGCTGATACGTTCGGTATGAGCCTGCTGATACGCCAAGCATGAGCAGGGGCATACGGCTTGGTATGAGCAGGGGCATACGGCTCGGTATGAGCAGGGGCATACGGCTCGGTATGAGCAGGGGCAGACGGCTCGGTATGAGCAGGGGCATACGCTCGGTGTGAGGAAGCTCACACCGAGCGTATCAGTTTCTGCTGGGTGACAGGCAGGGCTTAATACTCGTCGGGCAGAGAGGGCAGAGGCAGGCAGACCTCGGCCACGCAGCCGGTGCCTGTCTCTGGCTCCAGCAGATGGACGCTGCCGCCGTGCTGCTCGGCTAACTGGCGGACAATGGACAGGCCCAGTCCGGCGCAGTTGGCCTTGGTCGAGAAGAAGGGGGTGAAGACCACCTCGCGCAGGTCTTCGGCGATGCCGGGGCCATGATCCAGCACCGCGAGGCAGACGGCGTTGCGCCCGCTTGCCTCGTTCTCCCGCGCCCGCACCAGCACCGGCCACTGGCCGGTCTGAGACGCGGCGGCGCAGCTGTTTTCGAGCAGATGGGTGAGCAGGGTTTGCACAAGCTGGCGGTCGGCCCAGCAGTCTAAGTGGTCGGGGATGTCCAGCTCCATCGCGGCGGAGAGCGGGCAGGACTCCTTGCCCTTGACCTGGCGGATGGTCTCCTCGCACAGCCGCCGCAGGTCGAACCATTCCAGAGTCAGGGCCTGAGGCCGGGCGAACTGGAGGAAGTCGGTGATCGTCTTCTCCATCCGCACGGATTCGCGCAGGATGATCTCGGTCAGATGCCGGTTGGCCCGGCTAAGGGGATCAGGGCTGCTGTCCGCCGCATGAACGTTCTTCAGGAGCTGGGCCGAGCCAGAGATGGCGGCGATGGGATTGCGGAAGTCGTGGGCAATGGCCGCGCTCAGTTCGCCGATGGCGGCCATCTTCTCGGTGTTGCGCATCTGCCGCTCCATCTGCTCTAACTGGCTGACATCCTGCACGGTCAGCACCTTGCACTGCGCCCCGCCGGGATCGTTCAGGGCGGGATCAGGCGGCAGATTGAGCGTGGCAAAGGTATGCCGCACCCGCGTCATGACCCCATCCTTGCGCTGCAAATCCGCCACCTGCCTGCTCTGGTCGGTCTCCGTCAGCATTCCAGCCGGGAAGAAGCTGCCAAAGGGCAGGCCGAGCAGCTCGGCGGCAGTGAAGCCGCTGATCCGCTCCAAGGCCGGGTTGCAGGAGGTGATGCGGTTGCGTCCGTCCACGGTGACGATACCGGTGCCGATGTCGTCAAAGACCTGCTTGTAGAGCAGGTGCAGGCGGTCGAACTGCACAGAGGTCTGCGTGAGCGCCGCCTCGGTCGTGCGCAGCCGCCCGGCCAGCAGGTTGCTGAGGAAGCCGAGGGTGAAGAAGGTCAGCCCATAGACCGCATAGACGTTGGTCAGGGTGAGGTACTCGGTCGGCGGCACATAGCGGGTCTGGGCGTAGAAATGCGGGATGTAGCCCAGATACTCGCAGGCGAGGATGCTGCCGTAGAGGATGGAGGTCGCCGCAGCCGCGATCAGGCCGCCGGTGCGGCTGAGGCTCATGCCGCCTGCAATCACCGGGAAGAGAAAGACCGGGGTGAAGATGGACTGGCTGCATCCGGTGCCTGCCACCAGCAGGGCGGCGAAGATGGCATCGGAGAGGAGCTGGAGCAGGCCGAAGCGGGGCAGGTGCCGCACCATGTTCTGGAGCAGGCCCGCCGAGCCGATGGAATAAATAAAGACCACGGAGAGGAAGGCCATGGTCACGGCAGGCGGCGGCAGGATGATGTCCCGGCCCTTGGTTTGCAGCACCACTGTGACCGCGATGAGCAGGGTGAAGAGCATCACCCGGATCATCAGCAGCCAGAGGATGTGCAGGCGCAGCTGCTCGCCGCTGCTCTGCCGGGGCGACAGCTCGCTGATCAGTCGGCTTTTCACCATTGCAGCCTGCGGTCTAAGGTTTCCATCAGTCTATGCCGTGTTTCTTGGTCTTGTAGCGCAGGGAGCGGAAGCTGATCTTGAGCAGGTCAGCGGCCCGGATCTTCGAGCCTTCCGCCGCCTCAATGGCGTGCAGGATCATCTTCTTCTCCATCCGGTCCACGCTCTCCTCTAAGCCCCGGTCGAACAGCTCGTCCTCATCCCGCGCGCCGATGAAGAGCGGCTCCTTGACTGGCGGCGGGGCGGCGGCCTCATTCTGCCCCTTGCGGGTGGAAAGAATCAGGCTCTCCGGCAGGATGATGTTGGAGGACTCCAGCGCCACGCCGCGTTCGATGATGTTCTCCAACTCCCGCACATTACCAGGGAAGTTGTAGTTCATCAAGACTTCCATGCCGTAGGAGGAGACGCTCTGCGGCTCCCGGCCCATCAGCTTGGCGTATTTCTTGAGGAAGTGCTCAACCAGCAGCGGCACGTCGCCCTTGCGCTCGCGCAGCGGCGGCAGGCGCACCGGCACCACGGCGAGGCGGTAGAAGAGGTCTTCGCGGAACCGCTTCTCCATGACCTCCTCCTCCAGATTGCGGTTGGTGGCGGCAACGATGCGCACATCCACTTGCTTCGTTCTCGCCGAGCCGACCGGCATGATCTGCCGCTCTTGCAGCACCCGCAGGAGCTTGGTCTGGATGGGCAGGGTCAGCTCACCGATCTCGTCAAGGAAGACCGTGCCGGTGTGGGCCTGCTCGAAGAGGCCGGGCTTGTCCGCCACCGCGCCGGTGAAGGCACCTTTGACATGGCCGAACAGCTCGCTCTCCAGCAGGCTCTCCGGGATGGCGCTGCAATTGATGGCCACAAAGGGATTGGCGGCGACCTTGGACAGGTCATGGACAGCCTTGGCGATCAGCTCCTTGCCGGTGCCGGACTCGCCGGTGATAAGGACGCTGGCCGGTGTGAGCGCGACCCGGCGGATGAGGTCGGCGATTTTGAGCATCTCCGCGCTGCTGCCGATGATCCCCGGCAGGCCGCCCGCCGGATCAGCCGCTGTCGCGTCCGCCTTGCGCTTGGCCAAGGCGGCTCGCACCACCTTGCGCAGCTCGTCAACATTGAAGGGCTTGGCGAGGTAATCAAAGGCCCCGCTCTTCATTGCCTGCACCGCGTCGTCGGGCGAGGCAAAGGCCGTGACCATGATCACCGGCAGCTCAGGCTGACGGCTCTTCAATTCCGCCAGCAGGGCAAGGCCGCCCATGCCCGGCATCTTCACGTCCGAGATCACCGCGTCAAAGTCCTTCTGCGCGGCGGCGGCCAAAGCGGCCTCAGCACTGGGCGCGGCAGTGACGGCGCAGCCTTCCCGATAGAAGAGGATGCTGAGAAAGTCTCGCATGCTCTGCTCGTCGTCAACTATAAGAAGGTTGGGCATGGTCTGCGCGGCGGGGGTTGCGTTTGACAGGTGCTTTTGCTGCCGTCTGTTCGCAGTGTAGCAGTGAACAGGCCCGGAAGTCAATCCCCGCCTGCCGCTGGAGATTTGACAGCGCGGGCGGAACAGGGTATGCTGCGCCAGAACCTCTGCCCACAGGAGCACCGCGCATCCGCCATGACCGATCAGGAATCCTTGAACCAGCAGCCGCTGACCGAGCATCTTGCCGAGCTGCGCTCCTGCCTGATCATTTCCCTGACTGCCGCCTTTGTCGGCTTTGCCCTTGCCTATTCAGTGATCGAGCCGGTGGCGGACTGGTTCTTCGCCCCGCTGGTGCAAGTCATGCCGGCGCAGAAGAGCCTGATTTTCATCTCCTATCAAGAGGGCTTCTTCTTCTATCTCAAGCTGGCCTTGGTGGCAGGCGTGCTGCTGGCCAGCCCGGTGATCTTCTATCAATTCTGGCGGTTTGTCGCCCCTGGGCTGTATCAGCACGAGAAGAAGGCACTGTTGCCCTTTACCGTGGTGTCGTCCATCTGCTTCCTTGGCGGTGCGGCCTTTGGCTATCTGGTCATTTTCCCGCCGACCTTCCGTTTTCTCCTCGGCTATTCCAGCAGCTTTCTGGAGCCGATGCCTGCGGTGAGCGAGTATTTCTCCTTGGCCCTGTTCCTGCTCATCGCTTTTGGCATGATCTTCGAGCTGCCGGTCTTCATGGTCTTTCTCGCCAAGCTGGGCAAGGTGGACGCGCCCTTTCTGGTGAAGAACCGCAAATACGCCGTGCTGATCGCCTTTATCGTCGCAGCAGTCATCACGCCAACCCCGGATCCGGTTAACCAATTTCTCATGGCCGGGCCGTTGGTCGTGCTATATGAGATAAGCATCATCGCGGTGCGTTTTTTTTGTCAAGAAGCCGCTGGTAGCACTTGCGCCAGAAGAGACAACGCGGCATAACCTGTAGTGCATCTGCCAGATTAACCAGAACGAAAGGAGGAATCATGTCCTATATTGCAGACTTTGAGAAAGCCTTAGAAGTAGGCCGACCGCCCAACATCAAGGCCCTGCTTCCCAATTCCCGCGCCTTGATTGTCAGCGGGAAGGTGATAGACCGGGCCATGCTGCGCAAGGGCAAGGCCATGACTATGGCTGCCAATGGCCGCAGCAACTTAGTGATTCGGGGCGCACTGCTGGCTGCCCAGCGGGCGCAGGCTGCCTTAATCATCGAGATTGCTCGCTCAGAAGGCGGTGCTTCCTTCTACTGTGCCACCAACTACTGGAACATGGCTCGGCAGGTGGACGCGCTCTGCAACGAGCTGGCCATCACTGTGCCTGTGGCGATTCACGCCGACCACTACGGCATCAAGTCCGCAGCTGACTTGCCCTTTGCCCGCACCGAGATACCGAGCATGTTTGACGCGGGCATCACCTCGATTGCCGTTGACGCATCGCACATGCAGGACGACGACAATCTGCTCGCCAGTCTCGCCCTGAGCAGCGTCATTCCGGCATGGGCAGGCTACGAAACCGAGGTGGGCGAGATCAAAGGCACGGCTGGCCTGTCGTCCGCACCAGAGGCACTCTTTTTAGTGCAAGGCTTGAACGCGCACGACATCTTCCCGGACTGGATAGCACTCAACAACGGCACCACGCACGGTCTGGAGGCTTCCGACGCAGGCATTCAGGTTGGATTGACGGCAGATATTCACTCGGCCTTGGCCAAATACGGCGTATCAGGGGCGCAGCACGGCACTTCCGGCAACAGCTCGGAGCGGCTGCGCGAGATTGCCAGCCAGACTCGCACTACCAAGGCCAATGTTGCCACCGCCTTGCAGATGATATCTTGGGGCGTGGAAGTGAACGACTACGGCAATGCCATCCTCGATGCGGATGGCGAGTTTATCAAAGTGCCGGGCCAAGGTGTCACCGAAGAGCTGTGGGCGCAGATGAAGGCGTATGCCAAGGACAAAGGCTGGTCGAAGGGCAATTACAAGAGCCTCAACGCGCCGTTTGAGAACCGCATCATGGGTCAGCCGCGAGAGATTCGGGAGCGCATGGCCCGCCGAGTCAGCGATTTCGTCTTTACCATGTTGACCGAGGTCTTCAACGCCCAAGGCACGGCCCGCCACGCCGTGGATGTGATCTTGGAGGCAGGCTCTTACGACCTTGGCCCGAAAGCCGGTCGGATGGAGTCACCGGACGAGTGGACAGAGGAGAAGATCCGCGCCCGCGCCGCCACGCTCTGCACGGACAAAGGGCCAGAGGGTGACTTCTCGGACTAAGCCGTTCATCACCTTGAGCAATTCAGAGTAAGCGTGTTCCGCTCGCTCTGAATTGCTCTATGCAAAAAGCATCTGAAGGACAAGATGCAGGGGATTTATACAGCCAATTCACCCTTCCAACCCCCCTATTCTTTAGGCAGGCTCAACCGGTTGATCAACTGAACTGTTGCGCTTGGGCAAGCAGTGCTTCAGCCATGTGCTTTTCTCCGATTGCTCCAAGTGATATGCCAGCAAAGCTGGGCTGCAAGGCAGGTAACGGTAGATGGATGCTATGGCAATCTTGGCAAATTATTTCTCTTACGAAACTCATGTATCGCATCTAACACAAGTGAAACTGTCGCAGATGTTTTATAGCTAACAAATATAGTTACCCCGCCGAGTATAAGAAACAATATAGCTAAAAAATCAAGATCAAACACCATATTGAATTTCTGAGGCATAATTACCACCATTATTGGCCATGTAAAATACATGGTAACAGAAATCCCAAGCATTACAACCTTTAACACCATAACAAATAGGGATATTGTAAAATACATTTGATTTGAAATCATTACATTGACAACCTCATCTCGTTTGGCCTTACTACCTTCCCTCCACCTCCGAAGACCACTAAAAGCGTTGCCTAATAATTCTGAAATTTTATCCTTCAGAAATCCCGCTATGACACTTGCAACTATCGCTATAAAAAACGCAGTAAACCACCAACTAGGGTCACTCAGGTTCGTGATGATCGAGTTCATAGATGATTGCCAGTTGCTGTAGTCGCATAGACTATTTTATGATAGATCGTAAAATCATAACCAAAACTCTGTTGAGGAGAGCACGCGCCCTCCCCAACGTCCACCCTTCCAGCCGCCTATCCTACACCACCACATCCAAGATATCCACCAGCCTGCCGTCGTAGTTGTTGCGGATCATCGTTCTGAGGGCGGCGTAATTGTCGACCGCGATGATCATATCGCTCACAGCGGAACCGGCGAAGCCCGGCAGCGTGAATTCCCCGTTCTCAACCACCGGCACCATCGCCCCGACCGCGCCGCCGTCCTGCATGGCAATCAGCCGGAAGGCAAGCATGTTTTCCTGCAAGCTGCTGTCCACTTGGATGCGCAATCGTTCGGTCGCGCTGGCCGTGTAGCTCGTGACCCGCACATGCGCAGCGTCCTCGCTGCCGGTGAGGATGCCTGCGCCTGACGCGCCCGCAGCGGCCAGATCCACGGTCAGGGGCGTGCGCAGCTTGCGGCCATAAATGCCGGTGCGCAGCGAGCCGTGTTCGGTGTAGCGGGTCGTGATAGACACCGTATATTCGTTGTTCCAAGGATGCGCCTGGGCCGGAATGTGCGGCACCAGCAGGATTTCGCCGTCACTGATGCCCGCGAACTGGCTTTGCGTGGTGCTGCCGCTCTGGGTCCCGGCGATGACGCAGCGGCAGTCCGGCTTGCTCTTGTCAAAGAGCAGATTGCTGCCAGTCAGCCGGAGCACGCCGTCCGGGTTGAGAACGTTGTTCAGCTCCAGCGTGGTGTCTGCGGTCGAGAGGATGGACGGGGCCTTTTCCTCGGTCGAAACCCGTTCCAAGCTCACGTTTTGCTGCACATATTGGACAAAAGGGCGTGTGGCCGAGACGCTGATCCGCACGAGTTCGTCAATCGGCGGCAGCGGGTCGTCCGGGCTGTTCAGGCGGCCACTCAAGGATGGGCAGAAGGTCAATGCCTCTTCCAGCGTGACCTGTATCCCGTTGCAGAGCATCTCTCTGATATTCTTCACGGTTGACTGGAGGAACGCCTTGGCCTGCTCGGCAGTCATGCCGGTGTCTTTGCCAACGGCGGCGGCCAACTCATCATAGCCCGCTGTCTGCTTCGGCATGAAGCGCAGCTTGTAGGAGACAGGTTTGGTCAAAGGATTCGGTTCGACGCGGTATTGCACAGTTCCCATGATGCCCTCCATTTTGGTTTTTCAGATATTGATACAACGAGTTGCGGCTGATCAAAAGCCAAGATACGGCGGAGACTGCGCTTTGTCAACAAAATAGGGCGCGGCGCGGCAAGGAGAAGAGCGGCGGAATACATACAGGTATGTACCGAGGAAACATACCTGTATGTATGACTGGTATATACCAGTATGTTTTCCGAAACATACCAGTATATATTGCTGGTACATACTGGTATGTATTGGGGGTACTATTCGGTATGTTTTTGGGGGAGATGGAGGGAGGGGGTAAGGCTGAGATGGAAGCGCAGGCTGTGTGGCTTAACTGGCTTGTGATAAATTATTTTTTGGCATAGTAATATAAAATATAACCTGAATAGATAATCTCAGAATTGGCGGCAGCTTGCTCAAATATATCTTTAAAATGCGCTTCATCCTTGAAACCATAATTCATTCTATGATTTTCTGCGAATGACCACAAGCGCGAAGCATCAAAACCATCTATTTCTCCATTTTCGCCAAAATCGAAATCAACAACCCCTAAGGATAGGTGTACAGCGCATCCATATCCATGCTTAAAATACCTTACGCCACCTTTCAACATACCATATTGTTTAATATGGCAGCAGGCCCAAGCAATGTCGCTTTCTGGAGTTGCTATTCCAGAGCGATTCATCAAAGCAACGGCTTGACGAACAGCATCTTGATAGTCATTTATAAGGTTAGAGAGATTGATGTTCATGATTTAAAACAAGAAAATGTGTATAAAACGATCATGTTACATGGATTGCAAATCTATCGCATCCCAAATAGGCTTATCCAAAAATCTGGCAAGAACAGAAGCATCCTGCCTAACTTTGTCCTTCTTCGCATAAGAAACAACATGAATTCTTCTCAAATCTTCCAAAACAATGTTTAACTCGTAACTATCCCATATATCATCATCATCTTCAACTTCCTTCCAAAGTAACTGTATTGCATGTATGTCGCTAATTATTGCATTTTTCTTGCAATTATCATTATAACAGTTACGCTCTGTTACGCCTCTCCAAAAAAGCATTTTATTTTTATCAAACACAACTTTATTTATAGAATTAAATATAGTTAAAAAAACAAGAACGATAAAAATAATTACTGGCTCGCCGAATTTATTTGCGTCTAATATTTCTGCTATGAAAAAGATGATAACCATCACAACGGAAAGAATTGTACTCATCAATGATGATTTGAATTCTATACGATTATTATCAATCATTATCATTTCGTAGGCATCAAAATTTGATCCTCCTTCCTTTACAGGAAGCCACTGCGTCTTCATAGCCACTGCGTCTCCAAAGATAGACGGATCAAAACTATTATCCTTCTCATCCATATTAAATACGCAACTCGTAGTAGCAAAGTAAAGCAGGCTGGGAAAAGCATAGCAATCCCCAAGCCCGCATTTTCATATCCCGCAGTAAGAATGAATGTGTTCCGCTTACGCCGCCCTCTGCGAATCCACATACCGCTGAAGAATATCGTTCAGCTTGTTCTGCCAGCCTTGGCCGCAGCTTCTGAAGAACTCCACAACTTCATGGTTGAGATTCAGCGTGACGCGCTCCCGCTCCGGCAGCCCTTGCGCTGCTGGGCGCATTCGGCTGACTGTCTCCTCATCCAAGGGCGGATTGTCTGGATCAGACAAGGCGGCACGGGTCAGCTCCTCGTCAGTCAGCGCGTCAATTGCATCCCAATTGCTTGCTGAACGCATTTGTTTCAACTCATCCGCAGTGTAGGTCACGCCCGCATCATTCACTCCCCGCTCACCTTCGCCCAGCTGTCCTTCAGCGTGACGATGCGGTTATACACCTGTTTGCCCGGCAGGCTTTCTTTGCTGTCCAGGCAGAAATAGCCCTGCCGCTCGAACTGGAAGCGGTCGGCCAAGGTTGCGCTGGCAAGAGACGGCTCCAAGATGCAGTTGTCCAGCACCTTCTTGGAGTCAGGATTGAGGAAGTCCTTGAAGTCGCGCTCCTTGTCCGCATCTGGATGCTCGGCGGTGAAGAGGCGGTCATAGAGGCAGACGCGGGCCGGAATGCCGTGCCGCGCCGACACCCAATGAATGGTGCCTTTGACCTTGCGCCCATCCGGTGCTGAACCGCCTTTGGTGGCCGGATCGTAAGTGCAATGCAGCTCGACAACCTCGCCCTGCGCATTCTTCACCGCTTGCTGGCAGGTGATCAGGTAGGCATAACGCAGGCGCACCTCCCGGCCCTCGGACAGGCGGAAGAACTTCTTCGGCGCGTTCTCCATGTAGTCACTGCGTTCAATGTACAGCTCACGGCAGAAGGGCAGCTTGCGGGTGCCCATATCCGGGTTCTGCGGGTGATTCTGTCCCTCCACCTCTTCCACCAGCTCTTCAGGGTAGTTGGTAATCAGCACCTTGAGCGGCTCCAATACTCCCATCACCCTCGGCGCATGGATGTTGAGATCATCGCGCACAGCATTTTCCAAAACCCCCATGTCTATCCACGACTCCCGCTTGCCCACGCCCACGGTGGCACAGAAGCTGCGGATAGAGGCAGGTGTGTAGCCACGGCGACGCAGACCGGAGATAGTCAGCATCCGGGGGTCATTCCATCCATCCACATAGCCTTCCTGCACTAATTGCAGGAGCTTGCGCTTGCTCATCACGGTGTAGTTGATGTTTAAGCGGGCAAACTCATACTGGCGCGGGTGACAGGGCGTTTGCAGCGTGTCCAAGACCCAGTCGTACAAAGCGCGGTTGTTCTCAAACTCCAAAGTGCAGATGGAATGCGTGATGCCTTCGATCATGTCCGAGAGACAATGGCAGAAATCGTACATCGGATAGATGCACCATGTGTCGCCTGTGCGGTGGTGGCTGCTTTTGAGGATGCGGTAGATGACCGGGTCGCGCATGATGATGTAGGGCGAGGCCATGTCAATTTTGGCCCGCAGCGTGCACGTGCCTTCCTCCAGCTCGCCGTTCTTCATCTGCTCGAAAAGAGTAAGATTTTCCTCGACGCTGCGGTTGCGGTAGGGGCTGTCCTTGCCTGGCTCGGTCAGCGTGCCGCGATATTCCCGCATCTCGTCGCCGCTCAGGTGGCAGACGTAGGCTTTGCCCAGCTTGATGAGCTGGACGGCGAAGTCATGCAGCTGGCCGAAGTAGTCCGAGGCATAATACTTATGCTCATCCCAGTTGAAGCCCAGCCAGTGCACGTCACGCTGGATGGATTCAACGTACTCCAGCGACTCCTTGCCGGGGTTGGTGTCGTCAAAGCGCAGGTGGCACACGCCGTTGTTCTCTTGGGCAATGCCGAAGTTCAGGCATATAGACTTGGCATGGCCGATGTGCAGGAAGCCGTTTGGCTCCGGCGGAAAACGGGTGACGATGCTGGTGTGCTTGCCAGAGGCAAGGTCTTCGGCAACAATCTGCCGGATGAAGTCAAGGGGCTTGTCGGGGGTGGTTATGTCGGTCATGATGTGAGTTTCTGTTGTCAGCTTGCCGTGGCGTTTTAATAATGCAAAAAAAAAAGTAGGGTGCGTTAAACGCACCCTACCCATAACGTGTGCTAATTTCAGGCCGCTGTGGTGCAATGAAGCGGCGAAATCATGCCTACATTACGAATTTCACCTGTGTTTGCTGCATGATCTGCACGTGCCGAAGTTGTATTTTGTGGACGTGGAAGTGAAGATGCACCAATACGTATTTCGTAACCAGAACTTCCTGTTGGTATGAGTTCTATCGTTGGTCGGGTTCTATAGGCCAGAAAGAAAGGAACTAAGCTGGCGGCCATGACCACCGCGCCGAATCCCCCGGCTGTCACTTTTATTTTATTTGGAATTTCAAAAAGAATAGACTGGATCTCTGTGCTTTTAAGGCTGGCGAGAAGCATGTTGCCTCCAAAATAGAGACAGGCTACCCCGCCAAGAATGAGTCCAAAAGCTAATGCAGTGCGGAGGAGGAACAAGGTCTTTAATGATCCCGCTATTTCTGGTATCTGAACCGTGCGACCTTGCGGGATGCTTGCTGCTGACGGGCTTGACTCCATGTTCGCCTCCAAGGCACAAGACTGGAAATACAGCTTGGGATAGGATGCTACAGGTGTAAAAAAATATAAATCAACTAATAGGGAAAGACAAGAAAAAAATTCTACTTGCCTCCCGGCACTGGAGCGGCCGCTGCGACTCCATGTCGCTGTACCGCAGCCCGTCCCTCCTGAGTAAAAATTTCCCAGCCTGCCACCTGCTTCTGCGTAAGAATTACACATCGTGCAAAGCTCCGAAACCTCTATGCTCATCAATCGGAATGAAAATCATTCTCAAATCATATTGATATAGCGAAGAGGCGCATTTTCACGAAATATCAGGCATGTTTTTTGCATGAACAGCAGCGGCTCATCGTTAACATGAAAAAAAGAAAAGTGCAACAGCGTAGGAGGAACATATGAACTGCTGGGAATACAACAAATGCGGTCGTGAAAGAGGTGGCCTCAATGCCAAACTGCACGGTGTTTGTCCAGTCTGGCCTGACCACGGCCAGCAATGCGCCCGCGTCGCAGGTACCTTCTGCGGCGGCAAGGTGCAGGGAACTTTCGTCATGAAGCTGCTCACCTGTATGAAGTGCGACTTCTATCAGAGCGAGCACTACGACAAGACCTACAGCAAGAGCAAAGCCGCCTGACTGCAACGCCCCTGAAGGCAGGCAGTGCGCCTGCCTTCCTCTCCCTGCCTGAAAATCCTGCTGACTGTTTGCCGCAGACAGCGTATATTCCCGTCCATAACTGCTCCTTTTTCATTCTTCCGCAGGCACAGCATGGACACCTTCCTTCTTGACGAATTGCTGCGGGGCTTCCTCCGTGAAGACCTTGAACACGGCGACATCACCACTGAAGCCATCTTCTCCGGCGAGGAGACAGGTTCGGCTCTCTTTGTAGCGCGGGATCCTTTAGTTGCCGCCGGACTGGAGATTGTTGCTGCCCGCGTCTTCCGCCTGCTTGATGAGCAGATACGCTTTTTCCACATCACACCAGACGGCACTCGTGTTGCCCCCGGTGAAACATTGCTGACGGTCAGCGGGCCAGTGCGGAGCATCCTGCGTGGCGAGCGCGTAGCCCTCAATTTGACCCAACGGCTTTGCGGCATAGCCACATTGACAAGGCAGTACGTGGACACAGTGCAGGGCTGCAAGGCGGTCATTGCCGACACCCGCAAAACCACGCCCGGCCTTCGTCTGCTGGAGAAATACGCCGTGCGCTGCGGCGGCGGACGTAACCACCGCTACAGTCTCAGCGACGGCGTGCTGATTAAGGACAACCACATCGCCGCCTGCGGTTCCATCAGCGAGGCGGTGCGCCGGGCGCGGTCTGTCGTGCCGCACACCATCGCCATTGAGGTGGAGACCGACACGCTGGCGCAGGTGGAGGAATGCCTATCCTGCGGCGTGCCGATCATCATGCTTGACAACATGGATGTGCCGACGCTGCGGCAGGCGGTGGAACTGATTGGCGGGCGAGCATTGATCGAAGCGTCGGGCGGGGTGAACCTGCGCACGGTGCGGGCCATTGCTGAAACCGGCGTGGATATTATATCCGTTGGCGCACTGACGCATTCAGCTCCGGCCTGCGACATCGGGCTGGATTGGGCGGCGGGCTGATCACCTGTTTCTCCCGCAGCATTTGTCCAAGCCCTCAATCAGGGCCAGCGGTGGCTTGACCGCATACACACCTGCTCCGCCTGAGTCAGGCCGCATCCCGCGCAGAAAGAGATAAAAGGCTCCGCCGAAGTGCCGCTCGTAGCTGTAATCGCGGATTCGTCCGGCAAGAAAGCGGCGCAATGCCACAGTGTAGATTAGGTATTGCAGATCATAGCGGTGCTCCAGCATGGCGGCATCAAGCCGCTCCGGGCTATAGTCCTCCGTCCGGCTGCCGAGATAGTTTGATTTGTAATCGGCTAAGTAATATTTCCCCTGCCAGCAGAAGACCAGATCGATGAAGCCGGTCATCAGCCCGTTGAGGCTGCCGCCGCTTTCCGGCAGAGGCGGCACGCCGAACGCGGCCAGCGTCCGGTTGAATCGCTCCAGCCGCAGCTGCTCCAGCGGAAAGTGAAAGGCCATCTCGTTGACCCGCTCGCTGTCTTTGAGGCGGGAAAGAGAGAAAGATCCGTCCTGTTCGGCCAACGGCGTATGCAGGACATCCTCCAGCCAAGCACTGACCGCTGGCAGCCACTGGCCGCTGGCAAAGCCCGCCCGCTCCAGCCCAGCGCGGATGATCTCCTCGCGGCCCGCCGGATCGGTGAAGCTGATCTGCTCCAGAATGCCGTGCAGGCAGGTGCCTGCCGCCGCGCCTCTGGGGAAAGTGAAGGCGTTGCATTCCGCTGCTGCCGCTGACTGCGCTTCGGTCTGCACCGCGTCGTAATCCGGCTGCTCCGGGCTGCTCTCGCGCTGGCCCGCTGTGAGGCTGGAATAGCTGACAATGCGCCAGTCATTGTCGATTCTGCCGGTGAAGCGGGTCGGCTGGAGCGGCTGCTCCGGTGCCGCCGCAGGCCCCAGTTCAGGCGGAGCAGTCAATGCCTGCAACGGCCTGAGTGTGGCCACACGCCCCAGCCGTTGCATCGCCTCTTCGCCTGACTGCTGGAGGAGATAGAAAAACGCGCTGTCGTCCATGCCGCTGACTCGGCCCCAGCAGAAGAAACAGGCGTGGGCGGATCTGGTCATCGCCACATAGAGCAGGCGAAGGTCTTCGGAGAGCCGCTCGCGCTCGGCCAAGGCAAGGTTTTCCTCGCTGCCGGTGCCGAGATCAAGGCAGAGCCGCTCCGGCTGCGCAGGCCGGTGGAAAGAGAACGGCTTGCCGCCATCGCAGGGGCGGCACGTCCACAGAAAGGGCAGGAAGACCAACGGATATTCCATGCCCTTGGCCTTGTGGATGGTGACGATCCGCACCAAGTTCTCGTCGCTTTCCAAGCGGAGCTGCTGGGCCTCAGACTGCCCTTCCGGCTGCCGCAGCTGGCTGCTGAACCAGCGCAGGAGCGCGTCCGGGCCATGCTGCTGGCGCGAGGCTTCCTGAATCAGCTCGGCAAGGTGGAGGTAGTTGGTCAACGACCGCTCGCCGGAGGGCGCACTGTGCAGCCGCCGCACCGTGCGCTGCTCGCTGAGAAGCTGCTGGAACATAGGCAAAAAGCCCTGTTCCAACCACGTCTTCCGGCTGCGGGCGAACATCTCCATCATCGCCTCCCGCGCCTGATCGTCCTCGCGCAGGCGGTCGATCTGCTCCGCTGTCCAGCCGAAAAGGCCGTCCGCGAGCACAGCGCGGGCCAAGGCCAGATCGCTGAGATCGCTGAGGCTGGTCAGCAGGCGGAGAAGCTGCTGCGCCTCCTTGGCGGCAAAGACGGAATCCTTGTCGCCGCAAACGCTGGCGATGCCTGCCGCGTTCAGCTCCTGACGGATCAGCTCGGCCTGCTCGTTGGTGCGCACCAGCACGGCGATGTCTCCAGCAGCGAGCGGAGTTTCACCCAGCCGGGCGCGGCCTGCCTGTCCGGCGGCTAAAAGCGCGGCGATTTCCCCGGCGCAGCGGCGGGCGGCTTGCTCCTCAGCCGCCGCCTTGGCCAGCGGCTTGTCGCTGGCTTCCAAGAGCAGACAGGTCAGAGGCGGCTGCGGCTGCCCGTCACAATGCAGGGCATGAACATCCTGCCGCCCGGCAGCCTGCACGCGGGGAAAATCAATCTCTTCTTTGGCAAAGCCGAACGGCGCGTCCACAGCAAAGAGCGCGTTCACCGCCTCGACCATCGCTGTGCTGGAGCGGTGATTGACGGCCATGGTCAGGCGGTTCTGCGGCTTGGTGTCGCGCCGTGCTTGCAGATAGGTGAAGATTTCCGCGCCCCGGAAGCTGTAGATGGCCTGCTTGGGATCGCCGATCAGGAACAGCCCGGCTGTCCCGGCCTGCGCCGCCGCGTGGATGGTCTTGAAGATGCGGTATTGCAGCGGGTCGGTGTCCTGAAATTCATCCACCAGTATGGCTGGAAAACGCCGGGCGATGCTCCGGGCAAGAACGCCGCCCTCAGCTGCCCGCAGGCCCTTGTCTAACCAGCTTTGCAGGTCATCGAAACTGAGCTGATTCTGCTCCTGCTTGCGCCGGGCCAGCTCGTCGCGCAGGAAACGCCGCGCATCCAGCAGCAGGGCCGCGCTCCGGCTGCGCATCAGGCTTTCTTGCTGCGATAAGAAGTTCTCGAAGAAGTCGAAGAAGGGCTGATCCGGCGGCGGCTCCTTGCTTTTCTTCAGCAGCGAGCTTTCTATCTTGCTGCGGGTGAGCAGCTTCAGCTCCTCCGGCGGCAGCAGGGGCAGCGTCCCTGTTTCGGCAAAGCGGTCGAGCAGGGCCAAAGCCGTGTCCAGCCGCTCCGGGATGTAGCCGTCTTTCTTGTTCTGCGAGAGCTTCTTGCTTTCCCGCAGCAGACTGGCGACTGCGTCGGCGCAGGATTGCCATTGCCGCCGCGCCTCTTCAGCCAGCCGCGCCTGCGCCGCTGTCTGCTGAGTCAGTTTATCAGGCTGAATATCGGGCAGGCAGTCCACATCCTCACGCTCCAAATGCCCGCCCAGCGCGGCCAGCAGTCCTTCCGGCGAACGCCACTGCGTCAAGGCCCAAGCGGCCTCCTCCGGCGGAGCAGGATACAAACGCTGCCGCCAGAACTCCTCGATAATCCGCAGGCGCAGCAGCCACTCGCTGTCGGTCAGCTCCATCTCAAAGGGCGCGCCTGACTCAAAGGCGTGCTCTTGCAGCATTCGGTGGCAGAAGCTATGGATGGTGTAGATGGCCGACTCGTCCATCCGCGCCAGCGCATCGCGGAGCAGCACAGCGGCCTTCTCTGCATCGCCAGCCTGAGCCAGCAGCGCAGCCAAGTTTTGGTCATCCGCCGCGCCGCGTTCCAGCGCGTCGAGGCCGTCGCGGATGCGCTGGCGGATGCGGCCCCGCAGCTCCTCAGCCGCCGCCTTGGTGAAGGTGACGACAAGGATTTCGTCCACGGCCAGTTCCTGTTCCAGCAGCAGGCGGAGGAAGAGCTGGGCGATGGTGTAGGTCTTGCCCGTGCCTGCGCTGGCTTCAATCAGGATTTGGCCGCGCAGGGGGAGAGTGAGGGGATTGAGGGCGAGCATGGAGAAACTGTTATGCCCGTTCGCCATACATTTCGGTGATCAGCTGGCGGAGCTGCAAGGCATCAGCTGCCGACAACTGGTCAATCTTCTGCTTGAGGCGGCTTTTGCTGATCGTCCGTATCTGATCAACAGCGATCTCTGCCGCTCGGCCAGCGCACTGAATTTGCAGGCGGGTGCGCCATGCCGGATGCAGCTTTGAGGTCAGCGGGCAGACCACCACCGTTTCCAGATGCTTGTTCATACCGTCTTGGCTGACGATCACCACCGGACGAATCTTGCAAATCTCGCTGCCAATGGTCGGGTTGAGGTCTGCGCAGTAAATCTCGTACCGTCTCATGTTCAGCCGTTCTCTTCAAGCCCGTCTGCGGAGAGCGCGTCAAAGTCGCTCCAATCTTCCTGCTCCTTGGCCATCTCTTTATAAGTGTTCTCCCAAGACAGCTTGTTCTCCTCCTGCTTCCTTCGCAGCAGGAGGCCAGCGGCAGTTTCTTCCAAGATGAGCGAGTCCGTGAAGCCGTACCGCTGCAAGATGGATTTCGGCAGGCGGATGCCTTGGGAATTGCCGATGGGCACAATGCTGATCTGTCGGGGTTTGGTTCGCTTTTCCATGAGGGTCACATCCGATTAGCCACTTGATCTAAAAGCTGCCAGATATTTTTCCGCAGAGCGGATGCTGTGATTGCCATCTGTGCATTCTCCGAAGTTATGCGCATCCGTCACGAATGCGAATCAGGTGTGAACGAGCTGCCGCTTTCATGGTGCCGCCGCATCGTAGAGAGGAGCGCGTTTTCTGTCAACAGGAAAGAAGCGGCAACCTGTTCCGGTTTGGCAGCAATCGTTTGCTGCTCGGCAACAAAAGGTTGTTGTCTAACAACGGAAGGTTTTTGCCGAGCAACAACCTTCTCTTGCTCGGCAGCAGAAGGTTGTCAGTCGGCTGCAAAGGTCTGCGGCTTGACAAGAGAAGGTTTCTGCCAAGCAACAACCTTTTGTTGTTTGGCAGAAGAAGGTTGTTAGTTGGCTGCAAACGTCTGCTGTTTCGCAGAAGAAGGTTTTTGCCAAGCAACAGCCTTCTTCTGCCGGGCGGCAAAGAAGCTGCGCGGGGCAAAAAACAAAAAGGCCAAATCACTGTCCGCCGCGCACCAGACGTACCGCGTAGGTGCTGCTGCGGTTGCAGATGCGGGAATGGCCATAGAGGAAACTGACGTACCACGCGCCGTCAGCATACGGCGACCCGGACCAATACACCGTGGCCTTTGTATTCGCAAAAGCCTGCTGGTTGATCGTCGGTCGTTCTGACCAATCGTTGCATCTGCCGCTATTTTTGTCTTTCATCCCCTTGCTGCACTGCACCAAGGTTTTCAGCTCATCAATGGTTGACAGTCGCCAGTCAGAGTAGCCTGCGTATTCAGCATTCTTGAAACGCTTCACCGCATCATCCCATGTATATGTTTCCGTCTTGCCCTCTTTGCAGTTCACGCCGGACAAACCTTCTGAACAGCGTTTCCACATCAATTTGCTTACGGTGTCGGTGATTGTGCCATTGCCATGATCAATATATTGCCCGATAGTTTTACTTTCCGGCTGATCGGCGTTACCAGACTCTAATTTTTTTATTACCTCTTCTACTACCTCTTTTGGTATCGCCACTTCCTCTACTACTACCTTTTCTGGTATCTTTCCTTTTTCTACTACCGTTTTCCCTTCCATTGTTATCGGTTGCAAATTTTTGTCACCGTCGCTGCGTTGCAGAAAACTCAAATCCGTTCCTCGCTCTGGCTGCTTCTGCAATTCAGTTTCGTGCAGTTCCTTTGGCACCAAGAGAAAATCCCCCATTTCATGCCCACTCTTGCGAATATCGCTGTACTGCGGAGTTTGGTCCGCATTCAATGCGACGGGCCGCTTGATCTTGTCATATAAACCATCGCCGTCCAGAATTTTCTGATTTTCACGCAGCGCATCTAAAAATGCTTTAGCAAAAACCGAATGCCCGCTCCCGCCGCCGTCGGCGACAGGCTCCTCCCCGCCCGAAGTCATGGCGGTGCGGGAACGTTTCTGATACATCCGCCGCAGCCATTCATCTTGCTCCATGCCGGAAGCGAGCTTTGCCCCGGAATCTCGCGTCAGCAGGCTACCGGAATAACAGGAGTCCGCAACGATCAAGACATGCCGGGCTTGGATAACTTTCAGCATGTCTGTGATTCGAGAAGTCGGAACCCAATCCACATCATTGTCCCTTGCCGCATTCACCGGCTGCCAGTAATCAACACCGCTCTGCTTGTCAAGAAAGCCATGTCCGGCGTAGTAAATAAGCAAGCTGTCATCTTCCTTGGTCATAGTTTTGCGGAGATTGGAGACGGCTGTCAAGATATGCTTATCGGTTGCATCCAGCAGTAGCTCAACCGTGAATCCATACTGTTTCTCCAGCACCTCAGCCACTGCCTTCGCATCAGCTATCGGTGTTTCCAGCGGTTTAATATTTGTGTAATTCTGATTGCCGATCACCAAAGCATGAAAACGGCCAAAGCCGGAAGCTGCCTGCGTCTGCGCCGCCGCAGCAGGCAGCACGGCCAGCGCAATCAGCAGCAGCAAACATCTTTCGCGCCGTTTCATTTTCCTTGCCTCCGCAACGAGTCAGCCGCCTGTTCGGTCTTCAATGCCTCGTCCTCATCGCCATTCACCCGCAGCAGTTCGGCCAGCAGGGTCAGATGATCGGCTTTATTTTCCGCTTTGCCGTATAAAGCAGCCAACCTTGCCAGCGAAAGAGCTTCGCCGACACGCTTTTCCTTCTGCCATACTGTGGCTATCCTGCTTAAAGGAAGAGCTGCCTCGGACAAGCTGGTTTCCGGTTTCAGTTTATCCCATTCTTGGCGTATATCCAAAGAGTCATTTTCACAGTCAGCGCCAAGGCATCCATCAATGCGCATATTTTTTTCTGTTGTGCTGCGCAGCACAACAGATGCCTGCTTTTCATTGTGCCCAGTTGTTTCAGTGACATCTTTTTGATTCAACTGCGGCTCGCCCTTCCACAGCATAATGCCAATAATCATCGTGCCAAACAGGGCGAAATAGGTTCCCGGTAGCAAGTTGGTGAAGGTCAGCTTCACGCCGCCTGCTTCCGCACTGGCGGAGCCGCTGCCGTCCGCAGCCTTGCCTTTGCTCCCGGCAGTGCTGAACAGGCGAAAGCCAAGCCAGATAGACAAGGCCCCAACCGCCAGCACAGTCAGGCGGTACAGGGCGGCGTAAATGAGAAATAAAGTGGAATTGTCCATAATTGCTTCCTCTCGAAAGTGCCCGGTTAAGCGCGGTGCTGCAACAGCCAGGCGGTCAATGTCTGAAGATCTTCAGCCGCCATCCGGCTGTCATGCAAAGAAAGGGTCGCGTCCATGCTCTGCTCCTGTTAGGATACGTTCAGACAGATTCATCCTCTGAACATACCATCAAAATGAAGCGGCGCTCAAGGGATTTGTGCAGCGTGTTCTATGCCCGCGCCGCTGCAAAATCCTTGACAGAAATTCCCCTGCTGTCTAATCTGCTTGACAAACTGCGCAGTCATCGAGCTTTTCTGCGCGTCATCGTGCCGCCCGCCATATTCCGGCGGCGCGGATTGAACTGACAAAACAAGAAATCATGAACGTAAACAAAATTGTGCTCGCCTATTCAGGCGGTTTGGACACCTCAGTTATTCTCAAGTGGCTGGCGGAGGAGTACGGCTGCCCGATTATCGCCTATTCGGCAGACGTGGGCCAGCAGGAAGACTGGGACGCAGTGCGGAAAAAGGGCATGGCCACCGGCGCGGAGAAGGTGATTGTCTCCGACCTGCGCGAGGAGTTTGCCCGTGACTACATCTTTCCCGCCTTCCGCGCCAATGCGATTTACGAAGGCTCGTATTTGCTTGGCACCTCGCTCGCCCGCCCGCTGATCGCCAAAGAGCAGGTGCGCATTGCGCAGCAGGAAGGCGCGGATGCGGTCAGTCATGGCGCGACCGGCAAGGGCAACGATCAGGTGCGCTTCGAGCTGACCTATCTTGCCCTCAATCCCAAGCTGAAGATCATCGCCCCGTGGCGGATTTGGACGCTGAACTCCCGCACCAAGCTGGTGGAGTTCGCAGCCCAGCACAATATTCCGGTGCCAACCACCAAGAAGAATCCCTACAGCTCAGACGAGAACCTGCTGCACATCAGCTTTGAAGGCGGCATCCTCGAAGATCCGTGGAACGAGCCGGAAGAGTCGATGTTCAAGCTCTCGGTCTCGCCGGAGAACGCGCCTGACCGTCCGACCTACATCGAGCTGGATTTCGAGCAGGGCAACCCGGTGGCTGTTGACGGCGAGCGGCTCTCTCCGGCAGCTCTGCTGGCCAAGCTCAACAAGCTCGGCGGCGAGAACGGCATAGGTCGTCTTGACATGGTGGAAAACCGCTTTGTCGGCATCAAGTCACGCGGCGTGTATGAGACACCTGGTGGCACCATTCTCCGGGCCGCGCACCGCGACTTGGAAACCATCACCCTTGACCGCGAAGTGCTGCGCCTGCGTGACAGCCTCGTGCCGGAATACTCCAAGCTGATTTACAACGGCTTCTGGTTCTCGCCGGAGATGAAGCTGCTGCAAACGGTGATGGACGAGAGCCAAGCCACGGTCAACGGCACGGTGCGGCTGAAGCTCTACAAAGGAAACTGCACTCCGGTCGGGCGCAAGTCCGTTAACTCGCTGTATTCGGAAGCCCACGCCACCTTTGAGGCGGATCAGGTCTATAATCAGGCTGACGCGGGCGGCTTCATCCGGCTCAACTCCATGCGCCTTCAGATTCAGGCCCTGAACCGGAAATAGCGATGGCTGATCAGACACATTGCCCGAAGCAGCAGTGCTCCGGCAAGCTCTGGGGCGGGCGTTTTGCCGCGCAGACCGCCGCCTCAGTGGAGAGCTTCACCGAATCGATCAGCTATGACTGGCGGCTCTACCGGCACGACATCATGGGTTCCAAGGCCCATGCCAAGATGCTGGCCAAGCAAGGGCTGATCAGCGGCGAGGAACGGGACGCGATCATCTCTGGATTGACGGAGATTGAGGAGGAAATCCGCGAGGGCCGCTTCCAGTTCCGTGTTGAGCTGGAAGATATTCACATGAATATCGAGCAGGCTCTGACCGAGAAGATCGGCGCGGCAGGCGAGAAGCTGCACACCGCCCGCAGCCGCAACGATCAGGTGGCCTTGGACATCCGCCTTTACCTGCGTGACGAGGCGGCGGAATTAGACAGGCTGCTGGCTGAGGTGCAGCGGGCCTTTGCCCGTCAAGCCCGCGCCAATCTTGACGTGATCATGCCCGGTTACACGCACATGCAGCGGGCGCAGCCCGTGCTGCTGGCGCACCATCTGCTGGCCTATGTGGAGATGTTCGGCAGGGACCGCGAGCGGCTGGCCGACTGCCTGAAGCGGCTGAATGTGCTGCCCCTTGGCGCGGCGGCTTTGGCTGGCACTGGTCTGCCTATAGATCGGGACTTTGTGGCGAAAGAGCTGGGCTTTCCGACTGTCTCGGCCAACTCAATGGACACCACGGCTGACCGCGACTTCGCCTTAGAGTTCCTCTTCGATCTGAGCGTGATTCAGCTCCACCTCAGCCGGATGGCGGAAGAGTTTGTCCTCTGGGCCTCGAAGGAGTTCGGCTTCATCAGCATCGGCGACCAGTACTGCACCGGCTCCTCGATTATGCCGCAGAAGAAGAACCCGGACATCCCGGAGCTGATTCGGGGCAAGAGCGGTCGGGTGGCGGGCGCGCTGGTCTCTCTGCTGATGACCATGAAGGGCCTGCCCATGACCTACAACCGCGACATGCAGGAGGACAAGGAGCAGCTCTTTGACGCGCTGGACACGGTCAAGGCCAGCCTGAGCATCACCGCCGAGCTGCTGGCGCACAGCCGCTTCAACAGCGGGCGGATGCAGGAGGCAACCGCAGGCGGCTTCATGACCGCCACTGATCTGGCTGATTATTTAGTGAAGAAGAACCTGCCCTTCCGGCAGGCGCACCGGGCAGCGGGCAAGATTGTCGCCCTCTGCCAAGAGCGCGGCCTTGAGCTGACTGAGCTGAGTCTGGCTGAAATGCGCCAGTTCTCCGAGCTGATTGAAGAAGATGTGTTTGCAGTCCTTACCGTGGAAGGCTCGGTCAACAGCCGGGTCTCTGCTGGCGGCACCGCCGGGGCCAGAGTTGCTGAGGCCCTTGCACGTGCGGAACAACAACTGGGGATAGCATGATGAAACTGCCTTTGCTGCTGCGAATTTCTGTTTTATCCGGCCTGCTGCTTGGTGGCTGCGGCTACAAGACCCTGCCGGTGGCTCCGTCGGCCATGATTCCCCGACCTGTGACCGATCTCAGCTACGAGCTGACTGACAGCGGAGCAGTGCTCCGCTGGACTTTCCCAGACCGCACCGTGACCGGCGAGAAGATCGCCGAGCTGGACAGCTTCCAGCTCTACCGGGCCGAGGTGCCTGTGGACGACTACTGCGAGACCTGCCCGGTTCCCTTTGCCGCGCCCATCACTGTGGCGGGCGGCAGCCTGCCGAATAAGGGCAGCCGCCAAGGAAGCTGGGAGAATGCGCCGATGCGGCCCGGCTACATCTACTTGTTCCAGCTGCGCAGCCGCAGCGGCTGGCTGTCTGAATCGGAAGACTCCAACCTGATCTCCTTCCGCTGGGAGAAGCCCTCCGCCGCGCCGAAGCAGGCAGCAGCCCCTGTTGCAGCGGCTGACCGGACTCCGCCGCAGGTGCCGGGCAATGTCAAGGCGGCCCGCACTGCGTCTTCAGTCAAAGTGTTCTGGGATGCGGGCGAGGACAAGGATTTGGCCGGGCACAAGGTCTATCGCCGCGTCGGCGAGGCCGCGCCGGAGCTGATCGGCGAGGCCAAGGCACCGTTCAACATCTTTGAGGACAAAAATCCGCCGCCGAAAAGCGCGTCGGTCTTCTACGCTGTGAGCAGCTTTGACCAAAGTAGCCCGCCCAACGAGAGCCAGAAATCCGCTGAAGCCAGCGTGAGGTGATTGCGGAGCGGATGCAGGGAGTTTGGCAAGGGTCACAGTTCGCTGCGGCCCTTTTTTTCACGTCGTGGATTCAAGTTCCAAGTGCAATTTTTTGGCGTGTTGAAGCCAAGAGATTTTCGTGGCCTGTTGTTAATTTTT
>JAABPV010000006.1 GCA_011391865.1 Desulfobulbaceae bacterium
TGACCTCGTCAATGGAGCAGTTTTTATTGACCGCTGAGGAAAAAAAGCTGAACACGGTGCGGCTGCTGGGGAAACGCCTGCTTGCGCCGGAAAGACGAAGCGAAGAAGTGATCAAACTGATGATGCCCTCAGCGTCCGACTGATCAATGATGCTGAAATCGGAATCAAAGCCGAAATTGTGGCCGTGACGGCGTAAAATACTGTTGGCGGTGCTGTGAAAGGTGCCGCCATGAACACGGCGGGCCTGAAAAGACAAAGCGGCGGCGCGGTCGAGCATCTCCTGCGCAGCTTTTTTAGTAAAGGTCAGCAGCAGGATGGATTCAGGAGAGACACCCTGATTGATCAGCCATGCGACCCGATGCACGAGCGTGCGGGTCTTGCCGCTGCCTGCCCCGGCAATCACAAGCGCAGGGCCGCCGGAATGCGTGACGGCGGTGCGCTGGGCATCATTTAGACCGCTGAGGTCAAACGACGGGACAGAGGAATCAGGCAGCGGCGGCAGGGAGTCGAGCCAGCTGCGGAGGTCGAATTCAGACGGTGCCTCATGAACGGGAAACAATGCGGTCTGGTGCATGATGAATAGCGCGTGTTGGGTTCGTTGTTGGGCTTTTTTCCTGCGAATGGTGCGAACAGGTCAGTTTTAAACCAAACATTGCGAATCCAATCAAATAGATGCCTTCATTGCACCGGCCTGTCACGCCGGAGGTCGCCGGTTCGAGCCCGGTCGGCCCCGCCAAAAAGATCAGGGAGTTAGGATATTAGTTATCCTAACTCCCTTTTTCTTTCCCCACCATATTCCCCTGTTTTTGCCTTATGGGGAGTCTGCTGTCTTGCCACAAAAAATGATTTCTGCGGGTAGGGGAATCGCGGGCTGAAGAGAAAAACGAGCTGGCCCGGCAGCGCATCCGATCAGCCTTCGCCTGCCAGAGCAAGAATCCGCTCTCTCACTTCGGCGGAAATCCACATGCCCGCCTTGCTCAGTTTCAGTTTCCAGGCAGAGGGTTCAACAGCATCAGCCACCGCCCGGTATTTCAGCTCCAGCAATGCGGTCAGCTTGTCCATGTCCAGCTCGGCAACTCCATCCTGAATATATCTCGACAGGACAAATTCAATGAATTCCTGCTGGCTGGCATTCAGCAGGGGCATGACCTTTCGTCGCCCGCGCAGGCTGCTGGCCCCATCCATGACCCGGATTCTGTCCACCGGCGCACCGTCATAGTATGCGGCAGGCATGGCTGACCTCCTGATAGCAAAAGGTTATTCTTTATAAAAAGAGATAAATACACACCTTGATAAATGCAGATTTTTTGAGAATCAAAAGGGATCCATTTTGCATATCAAAATGGCTGTATTTTGTATATCAAAATGGCTGTATTTTGACATGCAAAATGGCTGTATTTTGATATGCAAAATGGCTGTATTTTGATATGCAAAATCTATGCATTTTGATTCGCAAAACCTATGCATTTTGGAAGGCAAAACCCATGCTGTTTTTCAGACGGTCGAGGCAGGGGCTGCCGGATGCTGCCGGGCAGCTCGCAGGTTGCACGGGCCTTGTCATGGTCAAGCATGAGCAGCCCCGGCCCGTCTTGATAGCGGAAATGCTCTTTGCTGCGGGCGATGATCGGTAGGCCGTTTGCGGCTCTTGCGCCGTTCTCTTTGGCCTTGCTGACAATCAGCGCCTTGTTGTGGCCGCCTCTCTCCTTGCTCAAGGCTGGTAATGATTGAAAATATCGAGACAGATCTTCACGATAGAAACAACTTTAAAGATGCCTCCGATCAATGCTGTCGTCCGCGACAACCAAACATCTTTGCTCGACCGTTGAGAGCAAGTGTCGGAACTCCGTTGCTCTACCTTGCAGCGGTCGTTCCGCAAACTCTTCACGGCCCGGTCTATCATCGCCGCAACTTCCTTCTCTGTAATCCATTTCGGTCTTTTCATCGTTGCACCTTGTGTTGAGTGGGTGTTCAGGCGGCTCTGCCTTGTTGCTTTGCATCATTATGCAGTATGCCGCTGAAAATCTGAAAAAACCGTTCCCTTAATACGGACGTAATAAATTACATGAGTAAAATTAAAATATTGATTGGATTTTAGCCTTGAAAAAAAAGTGCATTGGGCTTTTGCGGAGCTGAATTGCCCAAGCTGTGCGAGCAGACAAAGGAAGGGGATAAGCGGAGAGTAAAGAGCAGCAAATTAAAAAGGTTTGGAAAGTATCAGGCTTGCCCAGTATTTTTCTATAGTTATTGGCTTCTGACACCATGCTGTTGGCTTCCGCCACCACTCTTTAACTTTTTTCAATTCCACATAAAGGGACTTTATCGCCGCATCAGGGCTGTTGTAGTCAAATTCTTTCCGTACAACGTCAAGAGCTTCTTTCCGGCTCTTTCCTTCGTTGCGAACCAGCCGGACATATCTTATATATGCCTGACGATGTTCTAAGGATTTTGTTTTGCCCTGTCCGCTGCTCAAGCCCAATGCCTGCACCACTCTCGTATTCCGTTGATGCGATTTGTCCTTATCATTTATTTTTTTATATGCTTCACGGGCTGCAATGAACTTTCCTCTGAAATCATTGCATTCTCTTGTCAAAGTCCATTTTGAAATTTCGGCATCTCTAATATAATCCCGAATTTTTCCAGATAACTCTGAAGGCAATTTTAAAAAATCACGATCATTCATCCAGACCGGAAATTTTATACGCATATCATTTACTTGCTCGCCAAAAAATATTCTGTTTTCTGTCAGGCTGTCTTTGGCAGGATGCCTGTATCCATCCAAGAGACTAAGCATTTCTTCCTGTGCGGCACGGAAGCTGCTGCAATTCTCTACGCTGTCTGGAAGGAAGCAGCCGCCTTGCTGCTTCATATATTCACAATCAATCTCACCGTTATATGGTGACAAGCATTCTTCACATGATTCATGGATCTGCCTCCTTAAATCATCATCTATCTGTTTTGTCAGCTCCATATATTCAAGAACTGCCTTCGCTAAATAATCATGATATTTTGCAGCAGCCTTGAGCGCGGCTTCTTCTTTCTTCATGGATTCCATAGCAATGTTCCCCCTTCAGTTCTCTGCTTCTTTTTTGTCCTTTCCCGCCAGCGCATCTTCCAATATACCGCTGACCTCATTTGAGGCCCGCTGCATGGCCTCATCCCGGCAATCGCGGGGCGGTTTGCGAACAAAACCGCCCCGGCAAACAGTCGTCAAATCAGCCCCGCCACTATCGCCTTAGCCTCGTCCTGAATCCGGGCCAAGTGCGCCGCATCGATGAAGCTCTCGGCGTAAATCTTGTAGATGTCCTCGGTGCCGGAAGGCCGCAGGGCGCACCAGCCGTTTTCCGCCACAATCTTCAAGCCGCCGATGGCCGCGCCGTTGCCCGGTGCTTTGGTGAGAATGGCGGTGATGGGTTCTCCAGCTAAAGTCTTCACCGGCACGTCCTCCGGCTGCAATTTTTTTAGCACCGCCTTCTGCGCGGGCGTGGCGGGCGCGTCAATGCGGGCATAAACCGGCGCGCCGAACTGCCGCGTCAGCTCCTGATAGTATTCGCCGGGATCGCGCCCGGTTGCAGCCGTGATCTCAGCGGCCAGCAGGTTGAGGATGATGCCGTCTTTGTCCGTGCTCCAGACTGTGCCGTCCTTGCGCAGGAAGCTCGCGCCCGCGCTCTCCTCGCCACCGAAGAAGATGCTGCCGTTCAGTAGGCCGTCCACAAACCACTTGAAGCCGACCGGCACTTCCACCACTTTGCGGCCCAGCGCGGCGGCGGCGCGGTCAATGATCGAGCTGCTGACCAAGGTCTTGCCAATCGCCAGATCGGCCCGCCACTGCGGACGGTTCTGCGCCAGATAGGAAATAGCCACGCCGAGGTAATGATTCGGGTTCATCAGGCCCATGCTCTTGGTGACGATGCCGTGCCGGTCAAAGTCGGTGTCGTTGCCAAAGGCGATGTCGAAGTCCGCCTTCATCGCCACCAGCCCGGCCATCGCATAGGGTGAGGAGCAGTCCATGCGGATTTTGCCGTCCTTGTCGCAGTGCATGAAGGAGAAGGTGGAATCGAGCGTGTCGTGGAAGACTTCGAGGTTCAGGCCATATTCCGCCTTGATTGCAGCCCAGTAGGCCATGCCTGCGCCGCCCATCGCGTCCGCGCCGATGCGGATGCCGGACTTGGCAATGGCTTCCATGTCAATCACTTGGGCCAAATCCTTGACGTAAGGCGTGACATAGTCGTGGCGTTGCAGGCAGTCGGCCTGAAGCGCGTCCGCCAGCGGCATGGCCTTCACTCCGGCCAGATTATCCTCAAGCAGCTGGTTGGCGCGGGCCTCGATGACGCTGGTCACGTCGGTGTCTGCCGGGCCGCCGTGCGGCGGATTGTACTTGAAACCGCCGTCTTCGGGCGGATTATGCGACGGGGTGATGACGATGCCGTCCGCCTGCGGCCCGCGCTGCTGCCGGTTGTGCGTGAGAATGGCGTGCGAGACCACCGGCGTGGGCGTGTACGCAGTCGCACCAGCGGCAATGCGTGTCTGCACCGTGTTGGCCGCCAAGACGCGCAATGCCGTAAGCTGCGCGGGCCACGACAGCGCGTGCGTGTCCATCCCCATGAAGAGCGGGCCGCTGATACCCGCCTCGTTGCGGTAATCACAAACTGCTTGCGTCACCGCCAAAATGTGCGCCTCGTTGAAGCTACGCTTGAGCGAGCTGCCCCGGTGGCCGGAGGTGCCGAAACTGACTCTTTCCGCGCTCTGCTGCGCATCAGGAGTCAAGGTGAAATAGGCAGAAATCAATTCCGGGACATTGACTAATATGGATTGCGGGGCAGGCTTGCCTGCTAACGGGTGGGTGCTCATGGTTTTCTCCTTTTTTGCGGATTGCCCGGCGTGTTTTCTGTTTGGGCATTCAGATTAGCCGTTCTTCAGCAAAAAGCCAAGCAGAGGCGGCTGGAAAATTTTCTCTACCGCACAAAGGAACAGCGTCCCGCCGCAAAACGCGGTACATTGTCGGCGAGAAGCATCACCTTTATTGTCTTGGAACAAAACCGAACGCGCACGATGAAGCATTTGCCCAATCTGATCACTGCCGCCCGCCTTGCCCTCACCGCCCTGCTGGCCGTGCTGCTCATGCTGGAGCAGAGCAAGCCGCTGGGCGTACTCTGCTGCCTGATTTTCACTGTCGCCGCTGTCACCGATCTGCTCGACGGCTACGTGGCCCGCCGCTACGGCGCAGTGAGCAATCTCGGCAAACTGATTGATCCCTTGGCGGACAAGCTGCTTGTCGCCACCGCGCTGATCATGCTCATCCCGATGAACCGCCTGCCAGCCTGGATCGCCTTGCTCATTCTTTCCCGCGAGCTGCTGGTCACAGGTTTGCGCGGTATCGCCTCTTCTGCCGGGATTGTGGTGGCGGCCAGCGGTTTGGGCAAAATCAAATCCATCACCCAGTACGTCGGCCTCGGCATCCTCATTTTCCCGCTCGGCGTGCTGCCGATCCCCTTCCTGCATGAAATCGGCCTTTTTCTTGTCTATATCGCCTTGATCATGACGCTGTGGTCAGGGGCGGACTATTTCTATCGGCTGCGTCGGGTTTTTCTGGAAGAAGACTGATCAGCAGCAGAATTCCCGCACGCCATGAAAGCTGCGGCGGTGGATGGGCGAGGGGCCGTGCTCGGCGATAGCGGCGCGGTGGGCTTTGGTGGGATAGCCTTTGTGCTGGAGGAAATTGTACTGCGGATAGTGCTCGTGACAGTCAGCCATCAGGTGGTCGCGGATGACTTTGGCGACAATGGACGCGGCAGCGATGGACGCGCTTTTGGATTCGCCTTTAACCAAGGCGAGCTGGGGCAAATTGACCGGCACCTTGAACAGGCCGTCAACTAAGAGATAATCCGGGTGCTTGCCCGCGCTGTCGGTGCAGTTCTCGACTGCCCGGCGCATGGCCAGCAGCGAGGCGCGGTGGATGTTGAGCTGGTCTATTTCCTCAGCCGAAGCAAGGCCGATGCCAATCAGAGCGGTTGAACGGCGCAGATCGCTGTAAAGCCGCTCGCGGCGGAGCGGAGTCAGCTTTTTGGAATCTTTCCAGCGGGAATAGTCGCTGTCAAGGGGAAGGATGACGCAGGCCGCCGTCACTGGCCCGGCTAAAGGGCCTCGTCCCGCCTCGTCCACTCCGGCGACATGGAGCAGGCCATGCTCATGCAGGCGTTGCTCATGAAAAAAGGTGTTCCCGCCGGGCTGCGGCGGGAACAGGAAGGCATCGTCCAACAGGCATCAGGCCTCGGCCTGCTTGTTGTTCCGCTGCCGCTCGCTGATGCGGGCCGCCTTGCCGCGCAGGTCGCGCAGGTAGTAAAGCCGTGAGCGGCGCACCTTGCCGTGTGAAACCACCTCAATTTTGTCAATCCGGGGAGAGTGCATGGCGAAGGTTTTCTCCACGCCCACGCTGTGGGAAATCTTCCGCACGGTGAAGCTGGCATTCATCATGCCGCGCTTCCGCTTCAGCACCACGCCCTGAAAAATCTGCACCCGCTCCTTGTTGCCCTCGATAATGCGGATATGCACTTTGACATTGTCGCCGGGACGGAAGTCCGGGTGGTCGAAGCGCATGGATTCTTGATCAATTCTGTCAATAATATTCATTTTTTTCCTCTTTATGCGGGCCTGCCGCTCCTGCTTGATTGCTCGTTGTAGTCTCAATGCTGATCAGCCTCTTCCCGGCGGCCCAGCAGTCTGTCCAGCATGATGGATGCGGCGGACCGCACCGAAAGATGATTGTACGCCCCCGGCCCGGAGATGGGCGGCAGCATCGCGTCCGCCAGCTCCAAGGCTTCCGAGGCCAGCCCCCATGCTGTGCCAAAAAGCAGCAGTACGGGCAACTTTTCACCGATGATCTCTTGGCGCAAAGCAGCAAAGCTGACCCGCTTTTCGTCGGCTGATGCCGCGCTGGTGGCCACGACTTTGGGCCTACGGCCATGCTTCTGGGTCATCTCGTCAATGACCTCCGTCAAGCTGGCGCGGATTTTGATCAGAGACAAGGCCGCCGCCCGGTCGCTGTCCGCCACGCCGCCGTAGCCCTCAGTCCAGTGGCCTATAATTCCGTTAGCCAGCTCCTGCTGAAGCGGATAGGGCGTGACCACCCAGTACGCGCTCACACCGAAGGTCTTGCTGGCTCTGGCGATGTCGTGCAGATCAAGATTGGTCACTGCCGAGCCAATGATCTCGCCGTGCCGGTTGACCACTGGATGGTGGATCAGAGCGACATCAAGATGAAATTCAGCATCCATGTCCGGCTCGTGCCTGCTGCACCTGTGCATAAAGTCCGGCCCTTTTCAGCTGTTTTTGCTCGGCGGATGAAAACTGCGCCTCAGCCAGCAGCTCAGGCCGCCGTTCCAAGGTCAGACGCACCGATTCCAGAAAACGGTGCTCCTCAATTTTAGCGTGATCACCGCTCATCAGCACGTCTGGCACTTCCAGTCCGGCGAATTCACGCGGTCTCGTATATTGCCCGTGCTTGAGCAGATTGCGGCTGAAGCTGTCTTTAGCCGCCGAATCCGCGCAGCCAAGCACTCCCGGCAGCAGCCGGGTGACGGAATCCAGCACCACCAAGGCGGCCAGCTCGCCGCCGGTGAGGATGTAATCGCCGATGGACAGCTCCTCGTCAACGTGCAAGCGGCAAAAACGCTCGTCCACGCCTTCATAACGCCCGCAAACCAGCACGATTTTCTCCAGCCCGGCCAGCCGTTCGGCAACGCGCTGGTTATAGACCACGCCGCGCGGCGAAAGCAGAATCACCCGGCCCGGCGCGTCAGCCTGCACATCGCGCAGACAGGCGGCCAGCGGCTCCGGCTTCATCACCATGCCCTCTCCGCCGCCGAAAGGCCGGTCGTCGGTCATGGCATGTTTATCTTTGGCCCAGTCGCGGATGTTGTGCAGCTTGACCTGAATCTGCCCGGCAGCCAAGGCACGCCGGATGATGCCCTCTTGCAGCGGCGAGGCGAGCAGCTCCGGGAAAATGCTCAGAATGTCAAAACGCACGTCAGGCGTTGATCTCCAGCAGGCCGGGCGGCAACGTCATATACACTTCATCCTCTTCGATGCCGAGGATGAAGTCCGGCACCAACGGAATCAGATGCTCCTGTCCGTTGCGGGTCACTTGGAGCAAATCCTGCGCTCCGCTGCTCAACAGGCCGGTGATCACGCCGACAATTTCGCCGTCCTCAGTCTTGACCGCTTTGCCTTCCAAATCGCGGAGATAAAATTCCCCGTCCTCCAGCTCCGGCAGGTCATCCTCATGGATATAGACATCGGCCCGTTGCAGTTGCTCGGCACTGCTGCGGTCGGAACAGCCTTCCAGCTTGACCAAAGTCCAGCTTTTGTGCGCCCGTGACTGTTCGACCTTCCATGCCTTCGGCTCCGCGTTTTCGCCGACAGCTAAAAGCAGGCTGCTGTAGCCGAGCAGGCTCTCCGGCTCGCCGGAATAAGGGCGGATTTTCAGCTCGCCCTTGATGCCGTGCGGCCCGGAAACCCGGCCCATCAGGACAAGACCCTCGTTGTTATCCTCGTCCATATCACTCAAGGATTTCAAGACGGCAACGTTTCTGCCGTTTCTCCGCCGCAGCGGCCAGCACAGTGCGGATGGAACGGGCGGTGCGGCCCTGCTTGCCGATGATTTTACCAAGGTCTTCCTTGGCGACCTTCAGCTCCACCGTCACCGCGTCGCCCTCCTCGCGCTGGGAGGTCGCCACCTGCTCCGGCGCATCCACCAGTTTGGCGGCGATGAACGAGACTAACTCCTTCATCAGCGCAATCAGGCGGCCTGCGCCGCTGCTGCCGTTGTTGCCCTGTTCTTGTCAATCAGGGTCTTGACGGTCTCGGACGGCAGCGCGCCTTTGCCCATCCAGTCAGACAGCTTGCCCTCGTCAATGCGGATGGCCGCAGGCTCCTGCATGGGATCGTAGGTGCCGACGATGTCCAAGAATTTGCCGTCACGGCAGGAATGGGAGTCTGCGACGATGATGCGGTAGAAAGGCTGTTTTTTGCGGCCTCTTCTGGTCAGGCGGATTCGTACTGCCATTTTTCTCTGTTCTCCTATTGATGGTGTGCGTCCGGTTTTGCCCGGCTGATAATTTCTGTGCGATGCAGGGGCAAAAAATCTTTCGCCCCTACTACTCAGCGCCGCAGCCCCTTGGGCAGCTTGCGCCGCTGGCCGTCTTTGACCACCGCCGCCTTGCCGCTGATCTTTTTCATCATCTTCAGCATCATGGCGTAGCTTTTCAGCACCCGGTTGACTTCCTCGACCGAAGTGCCGGAGCCTTTGGCGATGCGGATGCGGCGGCTGGCGTTGATGATTTTGTAATTGTGCCGCTCGGTCTTGGTCATCGAAAGGATGATAGCTTCGGTCTTCAGCAGCTCTTTCTGGCTGGGCTGGGGCGCGTCTTTGAGCTGGCGGAGCTTATTGATGCCCGGCACCATGCTCATGAGCTGCTCTAAGCTGCCCATTTTTTTGATATGCTGGAGCTGGTCAAGGAAATCTTCCAGCGTGAAGCTGTTCTTGCGCAGCTTGCTCGCTAACTGCTGGGCCTGTTTCTCATCAACAACTTTTTCCGCTCTCTCAATCAGCGAGAGAACGTCGCCCATGCCGAGGATGCGCGAGGCGGCCCGGTCAGGATGGAAGACTTCCAGCGCGTCGAGAGCCTCACCCACGCCGACAAATTTGATGGGCCGCTTGGTGATCTGCTTGACCGACAGGGCCGCGCCGCCGCGCGCGTCGCCCTCCATCTTGGTCAGGATCACGCCGGTGATGTCAAGATCAGCACTGAACTTGGCCGCCACGGTCACTGCGTCCTGGCCGGTCATCGCGTCAGCAACAAAGAGCACTTCAGCCAGCGGCACCGCAGCAGCAATTTCCTTCAGTTCGGCCATCAACTCCTCGTCCACATGCAGGCGGCCTGCGGTGTCGAGGATGACGGTGTCATAGCCTGCCGACTTGGCCTGAGCCTCAGCCTGCCGGGCGATGTCAGCTGGCCGCTGCTCGGTGGTGGAGTTGAAAACCGGAACGCCGATCTGGCCGCCCAGCACGTGCAGCTGCTCGATGGCAGCCGGACGGTACACGTCGGCAGGCACGAGGAAGGGCTTGCGGCCTTTCTCTTTGAGCAGACGGGCCAGCTTGGCGGAAGTGGTAGTCTTGCCTGAGCCTTGCAGACCGGCCATCATGATCACCACTGGCTGCCGTCCGTCAAGGCGCAGCGGCTCGGCGCAGGTGCCAAGGAGCGCGACCAGCTCCTCGTAGACCACCTTGATCACCTGCTGTCCCGGCGCAAGACTGGTCAGCACTTCGCGCCCGACCGCCTTTTCCGTGACCGAGGCGACGAAGTCCTTCACCACCTGCAAGTTGACATCAGCTTCGAGCAGGGCCGTGCGCACCTCGCGCATGGCTTCGGCGATATTTTCTTCGGTCAGCGTGCCGTGGCCGCGCAGCCTTTTGAAGACCCCTTCAAGGCGTTCTGTTAAATTCTCAAACATGATCAGTCCGATAGGAAAATAATGCTCCGCCATCCTGAACAGCGGCTGCGCAGGAAAGAAAATTATTTACCCTATGCGCCGCCTTATGTCAAGCAGGAAGAAAAAAGAGCCGAATTTCATGGCACTTCCGGCGAAGCTGACCGGAACTCAGCCGCCCTGAATGATCTGCGCGGCTTTTGCCAACGATTCCAAGCTGTCCGCTTGGACGCAGACTGCCGTGCTGCCAGTCGGGAGAATTTTTTTCATCATGCCGGTGAGAACGGATCCAGGGCCAAGTTCCAGAAAAACTTTAACCCCGTCCGCGATCATCTGGCAGACCGACTCATGCCAGCGCACCCGCGAGGCGATCTGGCGGGCCATGATCGTGCGGATGGCCGCCGGATCGTTTTCCGGCGCGGCAGTGACATTGAACAAGATCGGCACATTTGGCGGATTGAAACGAATTTTCTCCATACAGGCGGCGAAATCCGGCACCGCGCCAGCCACCAGCGGACTGTGATTCGCGCCAGCCACCTTCAGCGGCACGATCTTCTTGGCCCCAGCGGCCTTGCAGACTTCGCTGAAGCCCTCCAGCCCTTCCGCATCGCCGGAAATGATGATCTGCTGCTGCGAGTTGTGATTGGCCACGACAACCATGCCCGCCCCAGTGTACTCTGCGAGCAAGCGTTCGACCCGCTCAATGCTCAAGCCGAGCACGGCCTGCATTCCGCCGGGATTAGCCGCGTTCTCCCGCTCCATGAACTCGCCCCGCTTGGTGACAAGGGCGATGGTGTCCTCAGCGGACAGCACCCCGGCGGCGTGCAAGGCAGAATATTCGCCCAGCGAATGCCCAACAGCCCATGCCGGACAGAATCCGGGCAGCATCTTTTGCAGCTGCTGCCAGCAGATGAGGTTGACGGCAGTCAATGCTGGCTGAAGATGGAGGACGCGGGTCAGCTCCTCCAGCGGGCCGTCAAAGCAGAGCTGGCGCAGCGGAAAGCCGGAGACTCGCTCGGCCGTGTCCATCATCGCGGCGGCATCTGGATCAGTTTCAATAAAGGCTTTGCCCATGCCGAGATATTGCGAGCCTTGGCCGGGAAAGAGGATTGCTGTTTTTTTCATGTGCTGTTCTGGATGAATTGACGTGTTGAATTTGTCGGCGGCGTTTTATGTCTCACTCCGCCAGCGCGGTCTGGCCTGTCAGCTCTCCCCAACCTTCCGGCAGCACACTGCCAAGCTGCCGGGCAAAATCTAATAGTTCCTCGTCCGTGCAGTTGACTGAGCTGCATTGCCGCGTTCCGCTGCGCAGCTCCTCCTCTTCCTGCGCAAGATAGGCAGTCAGAGCGGCGGCGGCCTGCGCTTGAAAGAGCGGATCATGCTGCCGTCCGATTCTCCGGCAGAAGGCGAGATAGCGCGTCCAGTTGCAGATGCTGCGCTGCGGGCCGCGCCAGATGCGGCGGTCGCGGAAAGCCGGGTTGAGGTCGCGGAGGATGATCCGCTGGCAGCGGCGTAGAGCCGCATCTTGCAGCAGCTCTTGTTCCGCATTCGTCAGCATCAGACGCGGGCCATCCGGCTCCCGGCAGAGCTGCCAGAGGGCGGCATGATAGGCCACCTCCGGCAGCTCGCCAGAATCCGCCAGCAGAAAAACTTCGTCTTCAATCAGGCGGGCGCGCTCTTCAGGACACATCGGCAGTTTGCGCCGCAGGCTCTTTCAAAGCTGCCGCAACGGTCGATAGCTCGATCAGCACGCCCAGCCCTTCCTGCACGTCCTTGCGTTTCAGGGCGGACATCATGCCAAAAATGCCGGTGACGGGTTTGACATTGTTGAGGTCAATCTCCTTCATCTTCGCACTGACCCGCTCGCCAATCGCCATCATCCGTTCAAAATCATCCAGCAGGCCGCGTTTCTTCAGGCTGTCCAGACGTTCAATCATATCATTGAAAACCGGGCCGCTGAGGTGTGCTGCATCCCGCTTCATGTCCATCAGCGAACTGAGCATCTTCATCATCTCGGCAAGATTGCCCATGTTGACGATGACCTGCCGGATCAGCTCCTGAAGCTGCTCGCCTTCAAAGCCTTGCAGCGCTGTCTGGAGATTCAGGGTCAGCTCATGAAACATGTCCTTGGCGTAGGGCGCAGCATCTCGCTTGAACTCCATGATACTGTCCAACGTCTTGATGGCATCGGCAATATTCTTGCTTGATGCCAGCGACTGGCCGACCATGTCGCCAACTTCCTCCAAATCCACGCGTTTGTCCAAGCCGCTCAAGCGGTCTGTGGCCTCGCGCACGATGGAGTGGATCAGCGGCTCCAGCTCGTGCTTCAGCTCCGCATAGGGCCTGACCGCCCGTTTGGCTTCCCGCACTTCCTCGGTGAGTTCATCGAGGCGGGCGAGAATCTTCTCTTCATTGGTCATAACAGGCCCCCTCAATCCTGAACTTTGCCTGCCAGAGACATCTGCGCCTCAAGCGGCAGCTCCTCGCCGGTCAGCAGCTTGTTCCAATAGACCCACTTGAACATCATCTTGCCCCAGTGGTTGGTCTTGGTGTCGCCCAAGAGCGAGAACGGCCCCAGACCAGGCAGAGGAAATTTGCCGGGCAGCGGCTCGTACTTGTAGTTGAAGTCAATCAAAGATGCCTTGCCGAAGCCGGTCTCAATGAAGCAATTGGAATGACCGTCGTAATCAGGGCGGATTGGCTCGCCGTTGATCTCGCGCATGAAGTTCTCGACCATGACTTCGGCGGAGAAATGGGCGACGGAACCAGCTTTGGAAGTGGGGATGGTCGTGTTGTCGCCGAGCACATACATGTTCTCGTGGTGTTCCGCCTTCAGCGTGTGGTTGTTGGTCTTCACATAGCCGACTTCATCCATGGAGACCTTGGAGTTGACCAAATACCGTGCGCCAACGTTGGGCGGAATGGACACCAGCAAATCCCACTCGATCTCATCCCCGGCTGCGGAAATCAGCTTGCCGTTCGCGCTGTCAACCTCAGCAAGAATGAACTCAGCGGTCACTCTGATGTTCTTCTCCTTCATGACCTTGGTGAAGTAGGCAGAGGCCTTGGGTTTGGTGAAGGCGCCGGTCATCGGGGTGACAAAGTGAATGTCTATCTTGTCACGCACGCCCCGCTCAGTGAAATACCAGTCGGCAAGATAGACAAACTCCAGCGGCGCAACCGGACATTTGTAGGGGAACTCGGCAATGTTCAGCACCATCGTGCCGCTGTTGAAGGAGCGCAGCTTTTTCTCCAGATTCACTGCGCCTTCCAAGGTGTAAAAATCAAATATCTTGGTCTGCCAGCCTTCCATCATGCCTGGAATTTCCTGCGGCGCAAGGCTCACGCCGGTGCAGACGATGATCTTGTCGTATTCATACTTGCCTGCCGTGGTCTCCACGGTCTGCGTTGCGGTGTCAACAGCGACAATCTCGTCCACAACAAAGTTGATTCCTTTGCCGATGAACTCGCTGCGGGTGCGGATAATATCCTCAGCCTTGTACATGCCGAAAGGGATGAAGATCAGACCGGGCTGATAAATATGCCGGTCATCTTTGTCAATGATTGTGATCGACCACTCGTTGCGGTCCAGCCGCTTGCGCAACTTGTTGGCAACCATAGTCCCTGCGCAGCCTGCGCCAAGAATAACCAGTTTTTTCATATTCTCTATCTCCATTTATTGTTTTGTGAACCGCGTGTCGCAACTGAATCTTAACCCTATCGTATAGCACAAGGCATTTGGGCCGTCAAGGTGTGCTGACAATCGTCACAATAATAAATGATCAGACGGACGTATCAGCAGACGGACACTCCTCACCATTAAGGCCAAACAGGCTGCGCACCACAGCAATGCGCTCCTGCCGATTGACGCAATCATGCTCGGCTCTGAGATACTGAAAGGAGCGGTGCAGCAGTTTGGCCGCAACTGCCGAGGCCAGCCGCTCGACCGCCTGCCGCTCCTTGTCGCCTAAGCCGTTGAGACGAGGCAGCGTCTTGTCTAACTCTGCCCGGCAGATGGACTCAGCAGCGGCTTGCAGCTCGACAATGGTTGGCGTGACCTCCATGCCATCAAGCCAGCGCATGAACTTCAGCGTCTCTTCCTCGACAATGCGATGCGCCTTGACCGCCTCCTTGTCGCGCTGCTCCTTGTTCATCTCGACCACGCTGTTGAGGTCGTCTATATCGTAAAGATAGACGTTGTCGAGCGTGTTGATCTCCGGGTCAAGATCGCGGGGTACAGCGATGTCGATAAGGAACAAAGGCCGGTTGCGGCGGCGAGGCATGATTGAGGCCACATCCTGCTTATGTAGCACCAGCCCAGCCGCGCCAGTGGAGCTGATGAGGATATCTGTCTCAGCCAGCTGCTCGACTAATTCATCCAGCCCGGCAGCGTGTCCTTTAAAGCGGGCAGCTAAGTTGACGGCCCGCTCCAAGGTGCGGTTGACCACCACCACATCAGCAATACCTTGGCCGACGAGATGCTCGGCAGCCAGCTCGGCCATCTCGCCTGCGCCGACCAGCATAGCCCGCTTGCCGCTCAAGTCGCCAAATATCTTCCTGCCCAGCTCCACCGCCGCATAGGAGATCGAAACTGCGCTCGCGCCGATGCGGGTTTCTGTCCGCACCCGCTTGGCCGCTGAGAAGGCTTTATGCAGCAGTTTGTTGATGATCATGCCCGTCGTCTTCTGCTCGCTGGCGTGACGGTAAGCCTCCTTCAACTGCCCAAGTATCTGCGCTTCGCCGACTATCATGGAGTCCAAGCTGGCCGCGACCGTGAAGAGATGCCGCACCGCCTCGCCGTCCTTATATATATAGACGCAGCTCTCCAACTGCTCCTGGCTGACCCGGCCTGCGAAGAGTAAATCCAGCACCGCCGCCCGCATCTGCTCAGGCTCCTTGCAGACAAAGAGCACCTCCACCCGGTTGCAGGTGGAAAGCAGGTGATATTCCTTCAGGCCACGCAGCGAGCGCAGACGGTTGAGCGGCTCTTCATAGCCGCCCAGAGCGAGCTTTTCGCGGATTTCCAACGGGGTCTTCTTGTGATTGACTCCGAGCAGAACAAGGGACTCGCGGCCCATCTTAGATTCCTCCTTTGATGAGCAGGAGGAAGAGCGTCAGCAGGACAGCGGCAAAGGCGGACACAGTGAGGAACGCGGCCTGTCTGCCACGCCAGCCCATGACAAAGCGGTGGTGCATCAGCCCGGCGTAGAGCAGCCACGTGATCATCGCGCTGATGATCTTGCTGTGCCAGCCCAAGCCCCGATCGCCGCCAAGCTGAAAGGCCCAGACCGTGCCGATGGTCATGCCTAAAGTCATCAGGAGAAAGCCCAAGCCGATGCAGTGCTGGTTGAGGCTGTCCAAGGCTTCAAGCGAGGGCAGACGGTGATAGAAAAAGCCGAAGCGTTTCTGCTTCAGCTGCCGTTCTTGGATCAAATACATCAGCCCGCCGATGGCCGCCAGCGTGAGAAAGGCGTAGGCGACAATAGATATAGACGCATGAACTGGCAGCAGCCACGTGCGCAGCTCTGGCGGCAAAGGCAGGATGGCTTGCGGTGCGGCAGCGGCGGTCAGCATCAGGACAGTGATCAGCAGCACAGCAAAACTGCCGAAGTTCTTCACCGCATAGCGCCAGCGGAAGGAAAGATAGCAGCAGGACAGCGACCAGGCAAAGAAGGAGATGATCTCATGAATGCTAGTGATCGGCGTGTGCGCTGCCGCAACGTAGCGGGCAACGAGGCTGACCGTGTGCAGTCCAGCAGCGGCGCAGAAAACGGCGCGGGCTGCTGGGTGGAGCGTTTTCTTCTGCTTGATGAAGAAGATGGTGTAGAGCACTGCGGCGGCAAGATAGCCCGCAAGGCTGAGTTGAAACAGGAGATGGCTCATCGCGTAAACCTCATACAAGCAGTTGCGGCAGCAGGGCAGGGCGCGGGAGATGCAGCAGGCGTGGTTCCAGAAAACATGCAGGCATACCTTGTTCAACTATGCCTGCATACCTTGTTGCAGTATGCAGGCATGTTTTATTGAAGTATGCCTACATGTTTTATTCAGGTATGCAGGCATGTTTTGGCAGGCCTTGGCCCGTTCAAGCAGGGCGTGATGCTGGCTGCGCAGCTTATTTGTTGATTTCCTGTCGCATATCCGCATCCGGCCCTAAAACGCTGGCCAAGTGCGCACGCAGCAGCTCCCATTGGCCCTTTCGTATCCAGTCGAGTATATCCGCATGAAGAAGATTCTCAAACAGATTTCTTCGCGCCGCGCCGTCCGCTGTTCCGGCCAGCGTGCGCTCACGGACGCGGCCCAGCAGGTCGAGAAGGACGGCGTATTCAGGGCCGTAGGCCGCCTCCAGCTCTTTGCGGATCCGGGCGGCGAGTGCTGGGCTTTTGCCGTTGGTTGATATAGCGATGCTCAAATCGCCCTGGCGCACAACTGCCGGGACATGAAAGCTGCATAGCTCCGGCGCGTCAGCCACGTTGACTAAGGTGCCAGCAGACGCTGCCGCTTCCTCCGCCACAGCCTTGTTGACCGCCGCGCTGTCCGTGGCCGCGAAGACTAAGAGAGCATCGGCCAGATCGCCAGGCTCGAAACAGCGCGGCAGCCAGTCTATTTGCTGGGCAGCGGCAAGCTCATGCAGCGTGTCCGTCAACTGCGGGCTGATCAGCCGCACCTGCGCCCCTGCTTCGAGCAGGGAAAGCACCTTGCGCTCCGCCACTTTGCCGCCACCAATCACCACGCAAAGCTGGCCGCTGAGATTTAGGGAAAGGGGGTACATTGGGAAAATATCTTTATTTACTTTTCCGCTGCGACATGTTATAGCTTTCCTGCTCCAGATTGGCTGGCGCAAAAATCAATTTCAGCACAGGAGAACGCTATGAAATGCAGATTTGCAGCAGGAATCATTCTTACCCTTGCAGCAGCAACAACTGCCTCAGCGTATGACAATCTTACTCCATTAGTGTCCCACGATGCGGTAGTTCATGACGGGGCGTACATCCTTGATGTGCGCACTGCTGCGGAGTTTATCTGGGTCGGCCACCCCAACGTACCGAACGTTGTCAATGTCTCTTGGAAGATCGAGAAAAAAGGCGCATTCATCACCAATCCATCCTTTGTCACCGATGTGAACGACACATTTGGAAACGCCAAGGATACGCACCTTATCCTCATGTGCCGGTCCGGCGTGAGAAGCCTTGCAGCAGCCGCTGCTCTGGAGGCAGCAGGCTACACCAATGTCTCCAACATGCTTGATGGTTTTGAGGGCGAAGGCAAAGATCAATACGGATACCGCACTGTCAACGGCTGGAAGAACTCCGGGCTGCCGGGCCACACTTCAGCAGTCGGCGCAAGCGATTACTACAAAGACTGAAAGCTGATCATGCTGCCGTTTGGGACAGGCTCTGTTCTGAACGGCAGCCATTCACTCCTTACACCCTGTCCGCCCGTCTGATCACATCGCACAGCTCCAAGGCAAGGTCGGAAATCTCCTGCTTGTCCTCGCCCTCAGCCATGACGCGGATGACCGGTTCAGTGCCGGAAGCACGGACAAGAATGCGGCCCCGGCTGCCGAGCTTCTCTTCCGCCGCATTGAGTGCTTCGGGGAAGCCTTTAATTTGTTCCGGCGCAATGCGGCTGGAGAGGCGAACGTTCTCCAGCACCTGCGGGAAGGCAGTCATGACCTTGGCCAGCTCAGACAGCGGCTTCTTCCGCTTGATCATGATTGCCAAGAGCTGAAGCGCGGCCAGTGTGCCGTCACCGGTGGTGTTGTGGTCAAGGAAGATGAGGTGGCCAGACTGCTCGCCGCCGAAGTTGCAGCCTTTAGCCCGCATCGCTTCAACCACATAGCGATCTCCGACACTGGTGCGGAGCAGTTTCGCGCCCATGCCTACCAGTGCTTTCTCCAAGCCCATATTGCTCATCACCGTGGCGACCACGGTCTTTTTCTTCAGCTTACCCCGGCTAATCAAATCAGCGGCGCACATGGCCATGATGTGGTCGCCATCGACAATCTCGCCTTTCTCGTCACAGACAATCAGGCGGTCTGCGTCGCCGTCCAAGGCCAGACCGATGTCCGCGCCGAGCTGCCGCACCTTTTCGGCCATCAGCTCCGGGTGCAGTGCGCCGCAGTTTTTGTTGATGTTCTTGCCGTCCGGCTCCACACCAAGACAAGTTACTTTCGCTCCCAGCTCGGCAAAGACGTGCGGCGCAACCCGGTAAGCCGCGCCATGAGCGCAGTCAAGAACGATGTGGAAATCGTCCAGCGTGTACTTGTTCGGGAAGGTGTTCTTCAGAAAGACAATGTAGCGGCCGCAAGCATCATCAATGCGGGCAGCCTTGCCCACTTCGTCCGCGACCGGGCGGAGGGCAGCCATCTTCTGGGAGAAGATCAGGTCTTCGATGTCCAGCTCCACCTCGTCCGGCAGCTTGAAGCCGTCACGGGAGAAGATCTTGATGCCGTTGTCTTGAAAGGGATTGTGCGAAGCGGAGATGACCACGCCTGCGTCCGCCCGCATGGAGGTGGTGATGAAGGCGATGCCCGGCGTGGGTAGCGGGCCAAGCAGTTGCACATCCACACCCATCGAGCAGACCCCGGCGGCCAAGGCGTTCTCCAGCATGTAGCCGGAAAGCCGCGTGTCCTTGCCGATAACGATCTGATGACGTTTGCTGCCCTGTTTGACGATGAACGCAATGGCCCTGCCAATCTGCATGGCAATCTCAGTGGTCATCGGATAGCTGTTGGCGATGCCGCGCACCCCGTCGGTGCCGAAAAGCTGGCGCATGATATTGTGTTCCGCTTATGGTTTTCTCTTCTTCTCCGGCTTCTTGGCATCCGGTTTCGCTTCAGTCTTCGCTTCCGGCACAGGCGGCCCGGACGCAGGCAGGATGTCCACCTCCTGCGGAGTGTAGGACTTAATCACGGTCTGCTCATGGCCGGGTGTCTGCACGGCGAAGACCTCCACCGGCGCACGACGCGGCAACTCGCCACTGCCCACGTACACCGAGGCTTGGAACAGGGAGCCAGGCGTTTCGGCATCTGCGAGCAGCTTTTCGGAAATGCTGGCGAAGACGGAGATCACTTCCGGTTTCAGCGTCACTGGCCCTTCAGCGTCTCTGATGCTGACTGGGATGTTGTGGATGATTTTCTCCGCAATTATCTCCTTCACCGCGATCTTTGCCGCCACGGTGGTTTCGCCGATCAGGCTGGCCAGCTCCGGCGACAGATTGAGATGCACAGGTGTCGTGACAGAATGCGTCAGACCTTCCAAGCTGATGGCGTAGGTCTTCAATGCCTGCTGCCGTTCCAGCAGAGCCTTTGGCCCGGAAACCGGTATTTTGTCCGGGCTGAGAACGATGTCTTTCAGCTCGTAGCCCAGCGCGACCTTGCCTTCGGTCTCTGCTGTGACCGGAATCTGCTTCTGCACGAGTTCATCAATGGACAGGGTGATGCTGGCAGGCTGCATCCGCAGGACGGCCAAGCCGCTGGGCAGAGGCAGGGGCAGGCTGTCGGTGTTGATCACCACTGTGTCTGGCTCGGCCTTGGACAGATCCACCGGCAGGGAAAGATTGCGGCTGCGCATTTCCTGCATGATGCTGCGAGGGCCGCGCAGGGTCACGTTCACCTCTTTCTGATACTGATTGTAAATGACGAGCTGCTTGGGCAGATTGAGAAACTCAATAGGAACTGTGAGGGTTGTGTCCATCTGGTCCGCGCCGACAATCAGAAACCAGATCATGATGCCAAGACTGAGCGAGACAAAGGCCAGCAGCAGCTCTTTGCAGCGGTTTTTGCAGCTAAAAAAAACAAGGGCGGCTCGTTTCATCGGGGCAGCGTTTTTTTGATCCATCGTTTCCATAGGGAAGGCTTCTCTTCCTGCACTAAAAAGATGTCTTTGAGCACAGTCTCCAGCTTTTCCTCGTCCCGCATCGGCGTGATCGTTCCGCTATGGACCACGGAAATTTCTTGCGTCTCCTCAGACACCGTGAGGATCACCGCGTCCGTCATTTCCGACAGCCCCAGCGCGGCCCGGTGCCGCATTCCATAGCGTTTGTCGATGGACGGATTTTTTGACAGCGGCAACACGCAGGCCGCAGAATGAATCCGGCCCTGCTTGATCACCACCGCGCCGTCATGCAGCGGCGATTTGGTCAGGAAAATGGCCACCAGCAGTTCCTGCACCAGCCTGCTGTCGATGATGAAGCCGGTTTCCATGTATTCTTGCAGGCCCGTCTCCCGTTCGATGATGATCAGCGCGCCAATGCGCCGCCGGGAAAGACTGACTGCGGCGGAAATAAGCTGGGCGATGTCGTCCGCCGCGATGTTGCTGCTTTTGAAGAAGGGTGTGCGGCCCATCTCGGTCAGTGCGCGGCGGATGTCCTCCTGAAAAATAATCACGGCGATCAGCAGGATCGAGCTGAGCAAAGAGCGCAGCAGGAGCTGGAGGGCCAGCAGATCCAAGGCCGTGGAAAGGAAATAGAGCAGGGCGATGACCAGCGCACCGACCAGCATCTGCACGGCTCTGGTGCCCCGGATCAGGATGATGATCCGGTGGATGATGAAGGAAACGATCAGGATATCAAGAATATCCTGCCATCGAAAGAAGTTCGGAAAGCTGAAGGAGCTGAACAGTTCGGGCATGAAGGCAGCCAGTCAGGAAAAGAAGCGGACTGAACGGATTCCTGCCGGATGCAGAAATCGCCAGAATTTTATAACATGCCGCCTTGTTTCTGAACAGAGCAAAGAGGGGTGCGCGTGCGTTTTTCTGGCGCAGCAGCACGATTCAGGGAAAAGCACTGCTCCCCTCCAGCCTGCGCTGAGAAAAAGCTGGACAGCTGCGTCGTCGGCACCGCAGAATTTAATGACAAAACAGTGCTGTTCCTCTATACTGTCCGGCTGAGTTTCCTGACGCTCTCTCGCGACCTCGGAGGACGGGATTGTTGACCACCTTTAAGATACTGCTCTGCGGCATCAGCGGCGGCAGACTGGAGCCGGAGCTGCGCCAGCGGATCGAATCCTGCGGCGCGGTCGCGGCTGCGCAGCGGCATCATGAGCTGCTGGCCGCCGGGCTGGATCTACGCCGGATCGCTATCACGCCGGTGGAGGAGATGATTTTTGAGGTGGCCGTGGCCCTCCAGAACAGCGACGTGGCAGTGCTGGCCTCCGGCGACCCGCTCTTCTTCGGCATTGGGCGGACGCTGCTGGAGCGCTTCGGCCCGGAGCGGGTGGAGATATTCCCGGCGGTGTCCGCAGTGCAGCTCGCCTGCGCCCGCTTCAAGCTGCCGTGGGACGATTTGACGCTGATCAGTCTGCATGGCCGCCCGCCCGGACTGCTGGCCGGGAAAATCCTCGCCCGACCCAAGACGCTGCTCTTCACCGACCCCCGCCGCAGCCCAGACCGCATCGCCGCCGAGCTGCTCGCCCTGCTGAAGGAGCACGGCGACACCGACCGGCTCCAGCGGCTGCATGTCCGGGTGGCGGAGAACCTCGGCCTGCCGGAAGAGCGGCTCTGGCAGGGCAGCCTTGAGGAGACAGCGCAGGCGAAGTTCGCTGATCTCAACCTGATGCTGATTGAGCAAGCCTCGACAGGCTCGGCTGACTCGGCAAGCTCGGCGGACGAAAACGAGGCGGACGCAATTGGCTCGGCCTGTGTCTTTGGCTTGCAGGAGGATGAGATCAGCCATTCGCGCGGCCTGATCACCAAGGATGAGGTGCGGGCGGTGATCCTGCACCGGCTGCGTCTGCCCGCCAGCGGGGTCTTCTGGGATGTGGGCGGCGGCTCCGGCTCGGTCTCGGTGGAGGCGGCCCGGCTCTGCCCGGAACTGGCCGTTTATGTCATTGAGCAGAAAGAGGAAGGCTGGCGCAACATCCGCGCCAACATCGCCCGCTACGGCCTCTACAACATCACGCTGGTGCGCGGCCAAGCCCCAGAGGCTTTGCGCAGCCTGCCCGACCCAGACCGGATCTTCATCGGCGGCAGCAGGGGCCTGCTGGCGGAGATCATCGCCCCCTGCGCCCAGCGGTTAGCCAAAGGCGGCAGGCTCGTGGTCAGTGCGGTGCTGCAAAACACGGCGGAGCAGGCCCCGCTGCTGATGACCGCCAACGGCTTGGAGGCTGACTCCCGCACCATCTCAGTCACGCGGGAGCAGAAGGACTTTGACGAAGACGGCCAGCCGTCCGGCCTGTGCCTGAATCCAATCACGATCATCACCGGGAAAAAGCTGGACAGAAAATAAGGACGCAGGAAATCGGAAAGGCCGCTTGAACCGCCCCGTTTCACGCTTCAGCTGACACGATTCACACTTAATATGGGCTGGTTCACGCTTCAATCAAGCCGATTCACTCGTGAACCAAGCTGATTGAAGCGTGATTCACGACGATTGAAGCGTAAACCAAGCCGAGTCACGCTTCATTCGTGTCAGTTGAAGAGTAAATCAGGACGATTCACTCGTGAACCAAGCTGATTGAAGCGTGATTCCAGGCAATTTAAACGTGAACCGGGATGATTTAACCATGCTTTGCCGAGAAAAAAACTGAATATTATTCAGATGATGATTTGCAGGAGAAATGACTTGGCATGACACCACCTCAGACAGGCCGCCTCTATTTGGTCGGCATCGGCCCCGGCGACCCGGAGCTGATGACCTGCAAGGCCGTGCGGATACTGACGCAGACCAGCGTCTGGGCTGCGCCCAAGGCGCGGGAGAACAGCAGCAGTGCCTTGCAGATCGCGGCGGCGATGGTCAGCCCTGAAGGCAAGACTGTCTTGGAGCTGTGCTTCTCAATGAAGAAGATCCGCCTTGGCTGCGAGCCGGATCAGGAAGCGGCGCAGAGCTGGCGGCTGGCGGCGGAGACCGTGCTGGCGCAGCTTGAGCAGGGCCGCGACGTGGCCTTTCCCACGCTCGGCGACCCCGGCCTCTACTCCACCGGCTTTTACCTGCTCCACAGCCTGCGCGAGCTGCGGCCTGATCTGCCGGTGACAGTAGTGCCGGGCATCACGGCCATGTCCGCCTGCTCGGCGCAGGTCGTCAGTCCGCTTGGGCTGGGCGACGACGTGCTGACCGTGGTGCCAGCGGCCTTTGACGATGCACGGCTGCGCGGCATCCTCATGCAGTCGGACGCGGTGGTGCTGATGAAAATCTTCCGCCAGCTGCCCCGCCTCCTCCCCCTGCTCGACGAGCTGGGCCTGACCGACAAAGCGGTGATCGTCGAGCGCGGCAGCATGGACGAGCAGCGCATTCACTACGACATCCGCGCTGTAGCGGGCCGCGAGCTGCACTATTTTTCCACCATGCTGGTGCGGAAGAAACAAATGATCAGCAAGACAGCATCATGACGCATCCTGTGGTTTTTCTCGGAGCCGGGCCAGGCGACCCGGAACTGCTCACCCTCAAAGGCCGCCGCTTGCTGGACGAGGCGGACGTGATTGTCTATGCGGGCAGCTTGGTCAACCCGGCTTTGCTGACGGGCGTGCAGGCGGAAATTCATGATTCCGCCGGAATGACGCTGGACGAGGTGCTGGCTGTGCTGGTTGCGGCGCAGCGGGCGGGCAAAAAGGCGGTGCGCCTGCACACCGGCGACCCTTCGCTCTACGGGGCCATCCGCGAACAAATGCAGCGGCTTGACCGTGAAGGCATTGGCTACGAGGTGGTGCCGGGAGTCAGTTCGGCCTTTGCCGCTGCTGCCGCGCTCAAGGCGGAGCTGACTGTGCCGGAAGGGACGCAGACCGTGATCTTCACCCGCATCAGCGGCAGAACGCCGGTGCCGGAGCGTGAGTCGCTGCGCAGGCTGGCGGCAATCCGGGCCTCGATGTGCATTTTTCTCTCCGCAGGCATGATGGAGCAGGTGGCCGCCGAGCTGATGGCGGGCGGTTGTCCGCCAGAAACACCAGCGGCAGTGGTGGAGAAGGCTTCTTGGCCGGAGCAGCGCATAGTCCGTGGCACGCTGGCGGACATCGCCGAGAAAGTGCAAGCGGCAGGCATCCGCAAAACAGCGATGATAGTGGTCGGGCAGGCTCTGTCCGATGAGCCTGCCGCTGTTTCAAGGCTGTATGACGCTGGTTTCAGTCATGGGCGCAGGGAGGCGGACGCTTTATCGCCGCATCAGCAATCTTTCCAAGAGACATCATGAAACACATCATCCTTATCGGCGACGGCATGGGCGACACGCCTGTTCCCGCGCTGGGCAATAAGACTCCGCTTGAAGCGGCCTGCAAGCCGACAGTTGACCGCCTCTGTACTTTGGCCGAGCCGCTGCTGGTGCGCACTGTGCCGCCGGGCTATCCGCCAGGCAGCGACGTGGCCAACCTCTCCCTGCTTGGCTACGAGCCGGACAAGTGCTACACAGGCCGCGCCCCGCTGGAGGCCGCGAGCATGGGCATCGCCATTCCGGCGGACGGGGCGGCCTTCCGCTGCAACTTGGTCACGGTCGAATACGGGCCGGACGACCGCCTGACCATGATTGACTACAGCGCGGGCCACATCAGCACAGCCGAGGCGGCGGAGCTGATTGCCGCCATTCAAGATGCCTGCGGCACGGAGCGGCTTCAGCTGCATGCGGGCGTGAGCTACCGGCATCTGCTTATCCACCACGGCGCAGTGCCGCAGGGCCTGCGCACCGTGCCGCCGCACGACTGGATGGACAAAGACGTGACTGAGTTCCACCAACAGCAGTTGGCCGCCGAGCATTTGGCCAAGCTGCTGCGCTGCGCCCGCGCTGTGCTGGCGGATCATCCCGTCAACCTGCGGCGCATGGCCGCAGGCAGGAAGCCCGCCAACGGCATCTGGCTCTGGGGCGAGGGCGGCAGGCCGCAGATGGAGACGCTCCAAACGCGCTGGGGTCTGACCGGCAGCCTGATCTCCGCCGTGGACTTGCTCAAGGGCATCGGGATCTGCGCCGGACTGGAAGTGGTGCAGGTGCCGGGCGCAACCGGCTATCTCGACACCAACTACCAAGGCAAGGCGGATGCGGCTCTGAAGGCTTTAGAGACGCAGGACTTTGTTGTTGTGCATATTGAGGCCCCGGACGAGGCAGGACATCAGGGATCGCACAAGGACAAGGTGCAGGCGATTGAGGATTTTGACAGCAAGATTGTCGCCCCGATAGCGGCAGAGATGGACAGGCGCGGCCAGCCCTACCGCCTCGTGGTGGCGATGGATCACTACACCCCGATAGCCCGCCGCACCCACGAGGACTGGCCGGTGCCAATCTTCATTTACGATTCGCGGGGCACTGGGAAGCAGTCCGGCCTGAGCTACACCGAGGCCAACATCAAGAGCGTGGCCGAGCTGCTGGAGAGCGGTGCAGCCTTCTTCGCCCGCCTTGTCCAGCAGGAGCGGCGGCATGGCTGATCTGCGCATGGAGCTGTGCGAGCCGGTCTTCCGCATGGAATACCGGGTGATCTACGGCGACACGGATGCGGGCGGTTTGGTCTATAACGCCAACTACCTCCGCTTCATGGAGATGGGCCGTACTGAGATGATGCGCAGCCACGGCCTGCCCTACAGCGAGATGGAGCAGGAGGGGATCATTCTGCCGGTGACGGAGTGCTATCTCCGCTACAAGGCATCGGGCCGCTATGATGACATGATCAGTATTGCCACGTCCTTGGCGGAAGTGACAAGGCACACACTACGCTTCCATTACCGCATCAGCCGCCAGCACGAGGGCCGCGAGCAACTCTTGGTCAAGGGCTTCACCAAGCACGCCTGCACTGACCGGCAGGGCAGGCTGATGCCTTTCCCGGACAGCGTCATGGCGCAGATCAGCCGCGTCCGACCGCTGGAGAAAAGTTGAGGCTCGGCATTTTCCCTCTTGACAGGGCAGACGGAGGAGGGTATAGTGTCCGCCATGTGACGCGGGGTGGAGCAGTCTGGTAGCTCGTCGGGCTCAATTCCGCAAGATTGACAGAGTATAAGATCAAGCAGATACACATCTGGTTGAAGCTGACAAACGGCAGCGCAAGCCGCGTTCTGCCGTCCACCGTGACAGGTGGGAGTCAATTTTGCAATGGGCTGCATGTAGGGAAACGTACATGCGATCGCCTCTCAAAGTCGGGGAAGCCTTTGGCACTGGTAATCCCGAGCCAAGCCTTCGTCAGAAGGAAGGTGTAGAGACTTGATGGGAGGCACCCTAACAGTTCGGCTGAGGGTGAAGGGAAAGTCCAGACCACAAACTGAAGCAGTTCAGGCGGCGAAAGCCGAAGTGGTACGCATAACCCGAAGGTCATCGGTTCAAATCCGGTCCCCGCTACCACGAAAATGCAAGGCCAGCAGGTTTATCCTGTTGGCCTTTTTTTGTTGCCGCGCTGGCCGGGAGCAGTCGAAATCTATCTTCACGCATATAGTCTGTCCAAAATTTTTGAGAATTATTTTCAAACCTTGCGCCGTCCGCCTGCCCGGCAGGAAGATCGTTTTTTCAGCAGCTTGCCCCTGTCCGCCCGTTCCTTCCCAAAAAAGAATCCTCGCTCCGCCGCATGTCTTGAAGAAATTGTTTTGACAAAACCGCCCTCAGCTATTTAAGATGGAAAAATTTCCTGACCGGAATTCTCTGCGGGAGGAGGGCTGCGCCGCGCCCGTGTGCTCCGGTCTCCGCTTTTCGTGCAGCAAAAGAAGAAAAAACTATGTATGCTGGTCCTATCCTGCAAAAGCCTGTCGGCGGAGGTTTCTCAGTGATGCCTGAGAGACGCGCCTGTCCGCACCCTTCAACTTCACAAAAAAATTCCTGCGGTGCGGATGTTCCTCTGATTTCCACTGAACTGGTTTGAACAGCGGCCTCTGCGGGCTGATGCGGCAACGCGCAAGGAATGCATATGAAAAAAGTATTGCTGGTTGACGATGACGAGCTGATCCACGAGCTGATTGAATCCGCGTTAAGCAAGCACAGCGACACTTTTGAGCTGATCCACGCCTTTGATGTCAAAAGCGCGATGGCAATTTTGGAGCGGGACGACATCGCCTTGATCGTCACAGATTTAGTTATGCCCGGCGGTGACGGCTTCCAGCTCATCTCCCAGCTGCACGAAAATCGTCAGGATATCCCCTGCATAGTCATGACCTCCTATGAGCTGCCGGAGCTGGGGCAGCGGCTGGAGGGCAAGGTTTTTCAGCTCTTCAAAAAGCCGGTCATGTCCCAGGAGCTGGCCGAGGCTATCCTCCGGGGCCTGAAAAGCCAGCAGAAGCGGGGCGATCTCGGCGAATTTTCAGTGGTCGGCATTGTCCAGCTGATGGAGACCGAGGGCACCACCTGCCGCCTGGATGTGCATCGCAGCAGCGACCACCGCGACATCAATCAGTGCATCGTGCAGAATTGCAAAGAGTTCCGGGGTAGTCTTTTTTTAGTGCAGGGAACGGTTTACGACGCGGTCTGCGGCAAGCTGACCGGCGAGGAGGCGGCCCTCAAGCTCCTGAGCATGGAAGGCGTGCAGGTCAGCAGCTGCTTCCTTGACAGCAAGAGCATTGTCCGGCGGGTGCATAAGAGCAACCAGAACTTGCTTATCAACGCCATGATTCAGAAGGATCATCAGCGAGAGGCCGAGTCGGAGGATGCCGCCGAGGCCGCGCCGCCCCAGCAGAAGCTGTTGGACGAGGGCATCCGGCTCTGCGAGCGGTTGGAATTCAGCCAAGCCCAGAAGCCGCTGATGAGCTTTGTCAAAGAGAACCGACAGTGTGCAGCAGGCTGGCTTTGGCTCTCGCGGGCGGTGACTGAACCGAAGAAGATCAAGGCCGCTTTGGCTGAAGCCCACCGGCTTGAGCCGGAGCATGGCGACATCATGGAGGACGTGGAGAAAGCCCGCCTCCTCGGCAGCGCGGCGGCAGACATCAAAGTCATCCGCTGCCCCTTCTGCTACGCCCCGTTGGAGCCGACAGCGACAGGCTGCGGCTTCTGCAAAGCCTGTCTGCTCACTGAATCAGCCTCCTTGACCAAGCTTGATCCGATCGGCATTGAGCAGCGGCTACTCCGGCGGGCCGCGAGCCGTTTTGAAAAAGTGCTGGCGGCGGAGGTCAATCCCAAGATTCTTTTCTACGCCGGGGCCGCTTATCTCAATCTCAATGATTTTGACAAGGCCCTGACCTATTTTGACCTGCTGATGCCCATCATTCAGGTGGACAGCCGTCATCAGAAGGTGGCCGAGCAGGTGGGCCAGATTGTCGAATACATCGCCAGCAGCCAGCGGCTCGATGAGCGCGGGCCAAGGCCGGAGCAGGTGCGCCGCGAGAAGCAGATCATTGACAATCAGGTCAACAAGCGGACAGTGCTGGTGGTGGAGGACAGCCCGACCACCCGCAAGGTGATCAAAATGACCTTGCAAGGCGGCGGGTTCCGGGTCATTGAGGCGGTGGACGGCGTGGAGGCCCTGAGTAAGCTCAACGACGACCGGCCTGACCTTGTGCTGTTAGACATCATGCTGCCAAAAATCGACGGCTACAAGATCCTCTCCATTCTCAAGAAGAACGGCGATACCAAGGAGATTCCGGTGGTCATGCTGACCAGCAAGAACCGGATCATCGACAAGGTCAAGGGTCATCTTTCCTCGGCAAGTGCTTATCTGACCAAGCCCTTCAAGCCAGCGGAGCTAATCAGCGTGGTGAGCAGCATCCTTGACAAACATGCCCCGGAAAGCGTGAAGGCGGCTGATCTCCAGCCCGGCTGAGTCGAGGCCGCGCCACCCGCATATGCATTGATTTGAACCTCAACGTTAAAAAAAAGGAAAAGCAATGGCAAAGAAACTGCTGATCGTTGACGACAGCCCCACTGAACTGAAGCTGATCATGGATGTGTTCAGCGGCCCGGAATACACCCTCGTGACCGCAGGTGACGGCGAGGAGGGCGTTGAGAAGGCCAAATCCGAGAAGCCGGATTTGATCATCCTTGACGTGGTTATGCCGAAGATGAACGGCTTTCAGGCTTGCCGGACGATCAAATCCGAAGCCGCGACCCAAGCCATTCCGATCATCCTGCTGACCAGCAAGAACCAGAAGTCGGACGAGTTCTGGGGCAAGAAGCAGGGCGCAGATGTCTATCTGACCAAACCCTTTGACTCGGCGGAACTGCTCAAAGCGGTCTCCGGCCTGCTCGCCTGAGAGCGGATGGCCGCCCGGCCCGACATGCCCGGTCAAGATTCCGGCTTGGCCGAGCTGCTTGCCGCCATTGATCAGGAGGTCGCCGAAGAGCTGCGCCGGGAGCAGCTCCAAGCGGACCGCCTCAGCGCGGACAAGGCCGCTCTGACCGAAATCGGCAGGCATCTCTGCTTCCGGCTGGCTGGGCAGGATCTGGCGGTGCCCCTCGCTCAGGTGCTGGAGGTCGGCGAGCTGGAGACGCTGCGGCCCTTGCCTTTTCTGCCTGACTGGGCTGAAGGCGTGACCAACATCCGGGGCGAGATTGTCTCAGTCACCAATCTCGCCGTTTTTTTTCAGACCGGCGGCAGAGCGCAGAAGAAAAGCCGCACGGTCATCATTCTCCATGAGGGCGGGATGAAAACCGCCGCCATTGTCGACAAAATTACCGGCACCCGTCTTTTGCACACAAGGGAGGGACTGGCTAACAGCGGCTCGGCAGCGGTTCCGGCGGACTTTTTGTCCGGCGCGGCCCTGTTCATGGCCGAAGACAGTGAAAACCGGCTGGACATCCTCAACAGCGGCAGACTGCTCGCCGCCCTCAGACTGCAATGAATTCTCCAATCCCTCAACCGATGAAGGAGCAGGCAGATGGATGGCATTGCGGCTGAATTCCTGCGCGAGGTGGAAGGATACCTGCCGGAGATGCGCGGCTGTCTGCAAGCGTTGACGCAGAATCCGGGCGACCGCGAGGCCGCCGAGGAGCTGCACCGCATTGTCCACACTGTCAAGGGCGCGGCGGCGATGGTCGGCTTTGACTGCCTGAGCAAGACCGGCGAGCTGCTGGAGCAGGTCATGGAGCAGGTGCTGGAGGAGGGGCTTGTTCTCGACAGCGACATGATCGCCCTCTTCGGCGGCACGGCAGAGCGCATCGCCGTTTTCTGCGCCCAAGACGGCAAGGAGGAGGGCGGCCTGCATAAGGAGACGCTGGCCGCCTTTGCCCGGCTGCGCCCGCCGCCTGCCCCGGAACCGCCCAGCGATTCCATCGCCGCCATTCTTGACCAGTTGCTCTCTGTCTCCGACGGGGAGGAAGAGCCTGCGGAAGGCACGGAGGAGGATTTTTTCCTGCTTCTTAATGAGGAGCAGGAAGAGCCGGTTGCTCCGGCGGAAAGCGCGGGCGAGACTGATTCTGCCGCTGCGGAGCTTTCTGAGGCAGAGCAGCCGAACGCTGCACCCGCCGCTTTTGAGGAAGAGGATGATTTTTTTGCCGATCATGCCGACAGCGAAGATGCGGCGGAGGATTTGTTTGCCGATTTGAACGGCCCGGCAGAGGATGAGCTTTTTCCTGATTCTGACGATGCGGGCAGTCCGGCAGGCCGTTTCCGCGAAATAATGGCGGCGCAGACAGCGCAGCTTGCGGCGGAGGAGCTGGCAGAGGAAGAGGACGACCTTTTTGCCCTAAGCACCGAAGCCGACGAAGAAAACGCAGCTGCTGAGGCCATTGATCCTGAACTGCTGGAATGTTTTGCCGAAGAAACTGCCGAGCATCTGGAGAACATCAGTCTGCAATTGCAGCATCTGAGCGCGGCGGCGCAGAAGGACGCGCCGCTGACTGAGCCGCTGCGTGACAATCTGCACGTGCTGCGCCGCTCGGTGCACACGTTGAAGGGCGCGGCGGCGGTGATCGGCATTGAGCCGGTGGCCGCGTGGGGCCGCGAATTTGAAGATTTTCTTGACTGGCTGCACGATGACGCGCCGAATTTCGGGCCGCAGGCGGCAGGAGCAATTCAGGAAGGCGCGGAGATCCTCGCCCGGCTGGCCGACAATCCCGCCAGCGATGTTGCGGCGGCGCAGCAGGCCGCTGCCGCCCGTTTTCACGAGGTGATGGCCGCCGCAGAAGTTCCGCCGGTCGATGCGGCTGCTGCGGAGGAGCTGCTGTTTGACACGTCAGCCAAAGAAGAACTGTTCGCTGAAGAAAAGGCTGCGGACAATCCGCTCTTTGACGAGCTGTTCAGCAGCGAAGACGCGCTGGACGATGCCGATGCCGACAGCCTCTTTCAAGCCGCAGAGGAAGACAGTCTGTTTTTCGCTTCCCCGCCTGAAGCTGCCAACGCCGCTGCCGCGCCAGAAAAAGACGGGCCAGACGAGGAAACTGAGGCTGTTGATCCAGAGCTGCTGGAATGCTTCGCGGAGGAGACCGCCGAGCATCTGGAGAATATCGACCTGCAACTGAAGCACTTGGCGGCGGCGGCGACCAGCGAGACTGTCCTTTCTGAGCCGCTGCGGGAAAATCTGCACTCGCTGCGTCGGTCGGTGCACACGCTGAAAGGCGCGGCGGCGGTGATCGGCATCAGACCGGTGGCGGTTTGGGGCCACGAGTTCGAGGATTTCTTGGACTGGCTGCACGACGAGTCGCCGACGCTGGGGCCGCAGGCGGTCGCCGCCATGCAGGACGGTGCGGACATTCTCGCCCGGCTGGCCGACAATCCAGCCAGCGATGTTGCGCAGGAGCGGCAGGCTGCCGCTGACTGCTTCCAAGCTGTCATGACAAATGTCCCGCAGCGGCCTGCTGCGGAGCTTCCCGCGTTTACGTCCACCTCTGATGCGCAGCCGGAAACGGCTGACCTGCCTTCCGCATCAGAGGGGGGCGTATTTTTTGCTGAAGAAGAGGCGGAAGCCGCGCCGGAGGCCCTTGCTGACGACGGGCTGTTTGCGGCGGCTGATGAAGAGCTGTTCGCCGCCGCCCCGGAAGAGGAGCCTGTCAGTCAAGGCATTGATCCTGAGCTGATGGAATGCTTCCGCGAGGAGACCTCCGAGCATCTGGAAAACATTGACCAGCAGCTGAAGGAGCTGGCCGCCGGAGTGGACGGCGAGACCATTCTTTCCGAGCCGCTGCGGGAGAATCTGCACTCGCTGCGCCGCTCGGTGCACACGCTGAAGGGCGCGGCGGCGGTGATCGGCATTGAGCCGGTGGCGGCTTGGGGCCACGAGTTCGAGGATTTCTTGGACTGGCTGCATGACGAGTCGCCGACGCTGGGGCCGCAGGCGGTTGCCGCCATGCAGGAGGGCGCGGATCTGCTGGTGCGGATCACTGAAAATCCGGCGGGCGACACGGCGGAAAAAAAGGCGACGGTCACAGCCCGTTTCAGCCGTATCATGACCGAAGAAACGCCGCCGCCTGCCGCCGCCTTCAGCCAGCCGCTGCCGGAAGAAGCCGCGCCCGCGCCGCCGCAGTCGGTTCAAGCCACTGCTCCTCCTGCTGCCGCCCCAGCGGCGGAGCAAGGGCCGGTCGGCGTGCGGCGGGTCAACACCCTGCGCGTGGAGATCAGCAAAATTGACCAAGTGGTCGGCCTGAGCGGCGACATGGTCATCAACCTGAGCAGCTTTGAGTCCTCAATGTCGGCAATGTCCGGCACCCTCAACGAGCTGGGCATGATCCTTCAGCGCCTGAAGAGCATCAACCACAGCTTGGAGGCGGGCTACGAGCTGGCCACCATCCCCTATCTGCGCGGCGCAGGCGAGGCGGGCGGCGGCCTGACCGAGGATTTTGACCCGCTGGAGATGGACCGCTACTCCGAGCTGAACATCCTCATCCGCTCCTTGAGCGAGGCGGTCAGCGACCTCGACTCGATCATGACCCAGAGCGCGCTGGAGAACGTCGCTTGGCAGAAGACGGTTGAGCGGCAGGCGCGGGTTCTGAAGGATGTGCAGAACAAAATGATCGGCCTGCGCATGACCCCGCTTTCGGTGCTTTCCGCCCGGATGCAGCGCACTGTGCGTGAGGCCGAGCGCAGCACCGGCCATCCTGTACAGCTCGTTTTGGAAGGCGAGTCAATCATGATGGACACCCGCGTCTGGGACACTATGGCCGACGCGCTGATGCACATCCTCCGCAACTCGGTGGCCCACGGCGGCAGCCCGGATCGCCAGCTCACCGTGCACATCAAGGCAGAACGGCGCGGCGGCCAGTTCTCCCTGCGGATCAAGGACAACGGCAATGGCTTGGATTATGACGCGATCCGCGCCAAAGGCATGAAGCTCTACCCGCTGGAGCGCATCGGCGGCATGAGCGACGAGAAGCTGGCCGCGCTAATCTTCCGGCACGGTTTCTCCAGCACAGGCGCGGTCAGCAGCATTGCCGGACGCGGCGTGGGCATGGACGTGGTGCGCGACTCAGTGGATCTGCTCAACGGCTCGATTGAGATCTTCTCCGAGCGGGGCAAGGGGCTGGAGCTGCGCATTCGCCTGCCAGTGGCCGTGGCCCAGCTTCAGGCGGTTCTGGTCCGGCTGGCCGGGCAGATTTACGCCGTGCCCATGCACGACATCAGCAGCGCGGCGCGGGTGCGACCTGAGGAGATCAGCGGCAGCGAGTATGAGACCGCCGACGGTGGGCGGATACCTCTGCTCAAGCCGATGGCTATTCCTGGCTTTCATGTCGGTGCGGCAGGCGAGGTGTCGCCGGAGAGCGAGCTGGCAGTGCTGGTCATTCAGGCGGGCCGCAGGCGGGCCGCCCTGCTCTGCGAGCAGATCATCGCGCAGCGCGACATTGTTTTTAAGGATTTAGGTAGTCATCTGCATTCCGTGTCCTGTATCGCGGGCGTGACCATCATGGGTGCCGGCAGCTTGGTGCCGATCATCCAGACTGACGATCTGCTGAAAAAATGGGCCGAATTGGCTGCGCCGCTGCCCGGCAAGACGGTTGAGGAGCAGGCGGCGGAGAAGCCGCTGCAAGTGCTGGTGGTGGACGACTCAATCAGCGTGCGCAAGGTGGTCTCCAACTTCCTCATGCAGCAGGGCTGGCAGCCGACTGTGGCCCGCAACGGCATCGAGGCACTGGAGCGCATCCGCGAAGAGAGGCCCGACTTGATGCTGCTGGATGTGGAGATGCCGCGTATGAACGGCTTCGAGGTTTTGCAGGCCCTGCAAAGCCAGCCGGAATTCCACGATATTCCAGTGGTCATGCTCACCTCGCGCAGCGCGGACAAGTACCGCGAGAAGGCTTCCCAGCTTGGTGCGCGTGGCTTCCTGACCAAGCCGTTCAAGGAAGATGAGGCCATTGAACTGATCCGCAGCATGACTTCCGGGCCGGTTCCGGCGGAGATGAACGGATGAACAGCCTCTTCAGCGCAAAACTATGAAGAATATCTGTATAGTGCAGGGCGGTCGCTTTTTGCTGGGTATCTCGGAGCAGGATATTCTGGGCCGGATGCTTTGGGATGAGGCTGCGCCGCTGCTCCGGCAGGACGGCAGCGCGGTTGTTCAGCTTGGTGCTCTGCTGGCCCAGCAGCCCGGCGGAATTCCGCTGCCAGACGCAGTCTGTCTGGAGCTACGCGGCTTTTTTTTGATTGTTGATCAAATTGTCGCCAACGGCGTGGAGCTGATCAATCCGCCCGGCCCGCTGCCGCCTGCCTGCCCGCGCTTGGCCGCCCGTCTCTGCCCGCAGGTGACCATCTGGGGCGACACGCCCGTGCTGCTGCTCAAGTCGACCCAAATTCTCCCGGTCGCTGAAGAATTGGGCAAAGGCATCGGCATCGTCACAATTCCAGAGCCGGAGAAGGAATCCGCCGCTGTTCTTGAGCCTGAAGCTGCCGTCCCTTGCGACTGTCCGGCGGATGCGACAGCGGAGGAAGAGCCGCCGGAAGAATTTTTTGCCGAAATGGCGGTGCCGGACGAATCTGCCGAGACGGAGGAGCTGCCTTCTGCTGCGGAAGAGGAATGTCTGGCCTTTGTTGACGCGAACGAACCCTCGACTGCCCCAGCGGAAGCGGATTCCTGCGCCTCCTGCTCTGCTGATGAGCCGGAAACGCCTGCTGTCACGGACAGCAAGTCGAAAGAAGAGGAAAAATTTGCGTCAGAACATCCTCCTTCCTCTGAGCAGCAGAAAAAAGATGCCGCCGCCATTGACGAGGAAACTTTTCAAAAAGTCATGGTGTGGACAGTCGCCTGTTTCAAGCGGTGCAAGCCAGGCGAGAAGCTGCGGCTTGGCGTTGAGCAGCTGCCACCGGAGCTGGCGGCGATGGTCTGGCAGAAGGGCCTGAGCAAAAACATAATCCAGTATCTGATTGATCAAATTGTCCTGCGCTGTCAGGAAAGCGCAGGCCGTAGAGGAAAACATGCAGGCTGAAAGAAAGGACAAAAAAAAGGCGGCCATGAAAACTGTGGCCGTGCGCATGGCCAACAGCACACAGGGCAGAGAGCCTGCGCTGCTCTTCGCCGCCCGGCAGGCTGAGGAAGTGCTGCCGGATGCTGAGGTGCATCCGCTGCCCTTTGCCCCGGACTGGCTGCTCGGTCTGTCGACATGGCGGCGGCAGGTGCTGCCAGTGCTGGACGCGGCCAAACTCTACGGTTTTGATGCCGCTGCTGGACGGCATTTGTATCTGGTGCTGCGAACAGCCGCTCCGGCAGCAGAGGGCGGCAGAAGGCTGCTGCGCTGCCTGCTCAAAATACCCAGCCAGATCAGTGCGCGCGAGCTGCCTGCCCAGTGTGCGGCCTCCTCTGCTGCGGAGAACGGCCTTGATCCCGCCTTGATCAAAGGCGTTTTCGCGCACGAGAACGGCCTGCTGATCGTGCCTGACCTGCTGCCCGCGCTCTGTCCGGCGGCCTGACAAAGGATTCCCAATGCCTGCGGTTTAACGGTGCGGCTCGTCCGTTCCAGGTAATTTTCTTGTGTGAGAAGGAGAAAACATGGCAAACACGTCGAAAGAAAAACCGGCGGAAAAAATTCTCAGCCGCATGAAAGGGCTGAAAGCCGCAGACCTGAAAGGGCTGTTCGTCGGCTGGCGGCGGAGCATCAAAAGCAAGCTGCTGGTCTGGCTGCTGCTGATCTCCCTTGTGCCGCTGGCGGTCATCGCCTTTTTTAGCTACCGCTATTCCGCCTCGGCCCTTCAGCAGCAGTCCTTTGAAAACTTGGAAACCACCTTGGCTTTCGAGAAGCAGGCTCTTCAGGCGTATTTCTCCGAGCAGGAGAAAACACTGAGCAACCTTGCCGACACCATGAACCTGTTCCAGCAGGAGGCGTTCGTCAAGCTGACGGCAATCAGGGAACTGCAAAAGCGGCAGGTGACGGACTACTTCCAGATGCGGTTCCAAGATGTGCAGACGTTCAGCATCAGCCCGCAGCAGTCCGTCTTCCTCAAGGTGGCTCGTGACCGCGCCGCTGCGTCGGAGCTGGCTGGGAGCATGGCCGACTTGATGAAGCTGTGGCTGGTGCAGCGTGACTTTCACTCCCTCACTTTCCTAAGTACTTCAGGTCAGGTGCTGTACTCCACCGACAGCGACATCGCTGTCGGTGCTTCTGCGCAGGAAGGCAGCGCGGAGGCGGCAGCTTTACAAAAAGGGCAGCAGGAGGTTGCTTTCATTGACTACAGCCACTCCTCGTTTTTTGCGGAGCAGTCGGTTTCTTATTTCGCCGCTCCGCTGGTCAACGAAGACCGCTTGGAAGGCGTGTTTCTTTTCCGGCTGCGGAACGACGCGCTGGACGGAATCATGAAGAATACCTCCGGTCTCGGTAAAAACGGCGAATCCTACATGATCGGCAGCGACGGCATGTTCCGCTCCAACTCAGTGTATTTCGAGGAGTCGACCGTGGCCAACGCGGCTTACATCGTGGACACCGAGAGCGTTGTCTATGCCCTTGCCGGAGAGAGCGGCGAGGAGACAACCATCAACTATCGCGGCGACTACGTGCTGTCTTCCTACACTTCAGTTGACGTGTACGGAACCAAGTGGGTTCTCTTTGTCGAGGTCGATCAGGGCGAGACGATGGCCCCCAGTCACGAGGAAGAAGGCGAGCTGGTGGATCATCTGAAGGAGCTGGCTGAGAAATACGGCTTTCCTGACATCTATCTGCTCAACACAGACGGCTACGTCTTTTATTCGGTCAAAGCAGGAAAGGATCATTTCACCAACATGCTGAATGGCCCTTACGCCAAATCAGGATTTGCTGGAACCGTGCGCGGCGTTCTGGAGAAAAAAGCGGTTAAGATGAGCGACTACAGCTTCTACGAGCCGATTGACAACAAAGCCGCCGCGTTCATGGCCGCGCCGATTATGAACAAAAAAGGCGAAGTCGGCATGATCGCCGCCATTCAGATGCCTATCGACAAGATCAACGCGGTTTTGGATATCCGCCACGAGTTCGAGAAGGACTCCACGCATCAGTTTGAAGGAAAGGTCATTTCAGCGGAAAACTATTTGGTCGGCCAAGACAAACTCTGGCGTTCTGAATCTCCGAATGCCCAGAAATATGGTGTGGAAAGCACTCTGCTCAAGGCCAAGGCAGACACCAAGGCGGTGCAGGAAGCGCTGGCGGGAAAAGACAGCACGGATGTCATCGTCAACAGCATGGGCGAGACCGTGCTGTCCTCTTGGGCACCGTTCAAATACAACGACGTGAGCTGGGCACTCATCAGCGAGGCGAACTACGATGAGGTGCATCAGCCGGTCACCAGCCTGATGCGGATTATCGGCCTGACGTTGCTGGCGGTTGCCGCATTAGTTGTTGTGGTCAGCCTTCTTGTTGCCAGCGGCATCACCAAGCAGATCGGCGAAATAGTCAAAGTCATGGCCAAGGTTGAGAAAGGCGACTACAGCGAGCGCGTGCCTGTCACCAGCAAGGACGAGCTGGGCCGTCTGGCCGGCGACTTCAACACCATGACCGGCACCATCCAGAACCTGATTCAGACCCGGCAGGACGAGCACGACAAGCTGAACACCTCAATCATCCGCCTGCTGGAGGAAATCACCGTCCTTGCCGACGGAGACCTGACCATCCGCGCCACCGTAACCGACGACGTTATCGGAACGCTAGCCGACTCCCTCAACCTGATGCTGGAGAACCTTGGTCGAGCCTTCCGTAGAATCAAGGACTCTGCCGAGCAGGTTGGCTCCACAGCTAACATCCTCAGCGAGTCAACCGGAGAGCTGGCCGAGCAGAACAACGCGCAGTCGAAGATGATCAACGAGGCGGTTGAGAAGATCGGCTTGCTGACCGAGGAAATCAGAAAGGCGGCGGACAAAGCGGTTCAGTCGGCTGGCTCCTCGAAGGAGTCGAGCCACGTGGCCGAGGACGGCGCGGCGGCGGTGCGTGAGACCAGCCAGTCGATGGAAGCTATCCGCAGCAACGTACAGAACACCGCCCGCGCGATTAAGCGGCTCGGTGAAAGCTCGCAGGAGATCAGCGACTTCGCTCGGAACATCAACGAAATTTCTGACCGAACCTCAATTCTGGCTTTGAACGCCTCAATTCAGGCTGCTGCGGCAGGCGAGGAAGGACGCGGCTTCGCGGTCGTTGCCGAGGAAATCCAGCGGCTCGCCGAGCGGGCCGCTGTCTCCACCCGCCAGATCGAAACCCTGATCCGCAACATTCTCGGAGAGATCACCGAGGCAGGCGTGAGTATGGACGCGAGCATCCAAGAAGTTGTGCAGGGCACCAAGCTCTCTCAGAACGCGCTGGCCAAGCTGGAGGAGATCACCTCCCGCTCGAACGAAGTGGCGAGTCTGATTGAAGACGTGGCCGCCGTGTCCAAGGAGCAATCTGAGACCACCGCCGCGCTGGCAGGCAAAATGAAGGAGATCGGCGGCATCAGCTTGGAAACCGCGCAAGAGACGCTCGGAGCTTCCATCTCCATGCGTGAGATGGCGGCGATGGGCGACGACATGCTCCAAGCAGTCACCGCCTTCAAAATAGACGACAAGAAGGCGTAACCGAAACGAGGAATCACCATGAAAGAGAAGCTGCTGATCATGTTTTCGGCCTGCTGCCTGTTCCTGCCGGACAACGGCCTTGCGCAGGTCAAGCTCGGCCAGTCCTGCGCCTTGACCGGCTCGCTCAACGAGCTGGGCACCGAAATGGCGGCAGGAGCGAAGCTGTATGTGGAGAAGCGTGCGGCCAATGACTTTGTCCTGACCACTACAAACGACGGCTATGAGCCGGAGCGCGCCAGAGCCAACACCGAGGCGTTCATCAAAGACGGCGCGCAGGTGCTGTTCGGCTATCTTGGCACGCCCACGGCCAAGGCAGCTCTTCCTGTGGCCAACGAACATAAAATCCTTTTCTTCGGCGCAGGCACAGGCGCAGGTTTTCTCGCCGATCCGGCAGCCAATCCGTATTCCTTTGTCCTCCGGCCCAGCTATGATGCGGAAGTGGAGAACATGATGCGCCACCTGAAAGAGGATTTGGGCATCAAGCGGATCGGTCTTTTTGTTCAGCGCGATGACTTCGGCTTGGCTGGCGTGAGTGCTGCGGTGAAGGCGCAGGAAAAGCTGCAAGGAATTGAGATCGTGCCAAAAGTGCCGCCACTTCCTGGTTCGGACGGCAAGGCTGAAGATTGGAGCGCATTCTGGAAAGAAGTGCCGAACTACAAACGCAACACAGTGGCTGTGGGCGACGCGGTGCGTCAGATCAGAGGCAACAGCGTGGAGGCAATTATTTTGATCGCCACATCCCGGCCTGCCTCCTTGGCCATCAACCAGTGGCACAAGATGAACTTCAAGGTGCCGATGCTCAACATTTCCTTCGTCGGCTCAACCGCTCTCGCCTTCCGTCTGCAAAGCAGCGAGAACGTGTATGTCAGCCAGATTGTGCCTGATCCGTGGGATGCCAAGCTGCCCATCGTTAAGCAGTATCAGGAAGACATGGGCGGTGCCAAATACGACTTCATCAGCTTTGAAGGCTACTTGGCCGCCAGCGTACTGCATCAGGCGGTCAAGTCAGTCACGGGCGAAGTCACCTCCGAGGCGATCAAGACCGCTGTTGCAAGCATGACCGACTACGATGCGGGCGGCATCAAGATATCGTTCGGACCTAATGACCGGCGCGGCATGGATCCGGTTTACATGACCAAACTGGAGAAGAACGGCGACACGGCCAAGTTTGTCTATGTGGATAAATTAGAGAAGGCCAAAGCGGCAACGAAGTAAGTCGATCTGAGTTCCAATAAAAAAGCCGCCCCTGAGGGCGGCTTTTTTATTGACCTCTTTTCGTAAGCCGCAACTTGGCTCAGGGCGGAAATGTTACGGCTGCCACTGGCCGGTTTCCCGCTTCCATCGCCCCAAAGTCAATTGAAATCGCCTTGATTCCAATTGACTTTGACACGATTCACACTGGAATTGCCCCGTTTTCGACTGGAATCAGCCTGATTCCAATTTGAATCGGCCCGGTTCCAATCGGAATTGCCCCAATTCCAATTGACATTGACACGATTCACACTGGAATTGCCCCGTTTCCGACTGGAATCAGCGTGATTCCAATGTAAATTGCCCTGATTCCAATTGGAATCAGGGCAATTCAAGTGTGAAACGGGGCGTTGCCAACGCAGGCCGCATCATTTTAATCTCCTGAAACAGCAAAGAAAAACGTGAAAGACACGCTGAACGCCGCTCCCTTTGCAAGCGGAGCTTATAACTGCTTGGAACACCGCTCCGCCGCCGCGATTCTGGCCATCGCCCGCTGCAAAGCCGAGGTAGTTTGGACGCGGCTGACATTTTCATCATGCGCCTGCTGCTGCGCCAAGATTTTTTCCGCCCGCTCCTTAGCCTGCAAGGCGCGGGGCACGTCAATATCATGGCCGTATTCGGCAATCTCCACCAAGAACGTGACGGTGTTGTCCGAAACCTCGGCAAAACCGCCGCTGACCATCAGATACTTCAGCTCTTTGTCCTTCCTGTAATGGAGGACACCGGTTTTGACGGTGGTCAAGAACGGCGCATGATTGGCCAGCACACCGAACTCGCCGCTGCTGCCCGGCGCGGTGACGATATCCACATCCTCGCTGACCACCGGCCCGGAGGGTGTCACCACTTCCAGATGAATCTGTGCCATTGTTTGTCACCTCTGTCTGAAATCAGGCTGCCTGAGCTTGCGCCGCCGCTTTTGCAACCGCCTCTTCAATCGTGCCGACCATATAGAAGGCATCCTCCGGCAGCTCGTCGTGCTTGCCGTCAAGAATCTCCTTGAAGCCGCGCACCGTGTCCTCGACCTTCACGTATTTGCCGTCCATGCCGGTGAAGACCTCGGCGACATTGAAGGGCTGAGAGAGGAAACGCTGCATCTTACGGGCGCGACCCACCAGCAGCTGGTCTTCCTCGGACAGCTCGTCCATACCGAGAATGGCGATGATGTCTTGCAGCTCCTTGTACTTCTGGAGCGAGACCTGCACCCGGCGGGCAGTCTGGTAATGCTCTTCGCCGACCACGTTCGGGTCAAGAATACGGGAAGTGGAGTCGAGCGGGTCAACTGCCGGATAAATGCCCAGCGCGGCAATCTGGCGGGAAAGAACAACTGTGCCGTCGAGATGGGCGAAAGTGGTGGCCGGAGCTGGATCAGTAAGATCGTCGGCAGGCACATAGACGCACTGCACAGCAGTGATTGAACCCTTGTTAGTCGAGGTGATGCGCTCCTGCAAGGCACCAAGGTCGGTGGCCAAAGTCGGCTGATAGCCAACTGCGGACGGAATGCGGCCCAGCAGGGCAGAAACCTCCGCGCCGGCCTGAGTGAAACGGAAGATATTGTCCACGAAGAAAAGCACGTCTTGGCCTTCCTCATCGCGGAAATACTCGGCAGCAGTGAGGCCAGTCAGAGCGACGCGGGCGCGCGCACCGGGCGGCTCAGTCATCTGGCCATAAACCAGCGCGGCCTTGGGCAGAACGCCGGACTCCTTCATCTCCATGTAGAGGTCGTTGCCCTCGCGGGTGCGCTCGCCCACGCCGCAGAAGACGGAGATGCCGCCGTGCTGCATGGCGATGTTGTTGACCATCTCCATCATGATGACCGTCTTGCCGCAGCCTGCACCGCCGAAGAGACCCATCTTGCCGCCGCGCGGGAAAGGCACGAGCAGATCGAGCACTTTGATGCCGGTTTCGAGGACGTTGACCTCGGTGTCCTGCTCAGTGAACTTCGGCGCGGCCCGGTGAATCGGCATGGTCTTGCTATTATCAATCGGGCCGAGGCCGTCAACCGGGCGGCCCACCACGTTCATGATCCGGCCCAACGCGGGTGCGCCGACCGGAATGGAGATCGGCTTGCCGGAGTCGCGGCAGGCCATGCCCCGCACCAAGCCGTCGGTCTGATCCATGGCGATGCAGCGCACCACGTTGTCGCCCAGATGCAGGGCCACTTCAATGACCAAGTTCTCCTCTGTGTCATCAATGCCCGGATTGGTCATGAACAGCGCGTTCATGATCGGCGGCAGTTCAGCCACCTTGAATTCCACGTCAACAACAGGCCCGATCACTTGGATGATTCTTCCTATGCCCATTTTCTATCTCTCCCAGAATCTCTCTGAATTCGTCTGTCTCTTATCCCTTCAGGGCCTCTGCGCCGCCGACGATGTCCATCAAATCGCCGGTGATGGCCGCCTGCCGGGCCTTGTTGTAGAGCTGCTTCAGTTCCTTGATTATATCGCCGCAGGCGGTGGTCGCGTTGTCCATCGCCGTCATCCGCGCCGCCTGCTCGCCCGCGCCCACTTCCAGCATGGCATGGAAAACCTGCACGTTCAAATAGAGCGGCAGCAGGTTCTCCAGTATCTCGGCGGGTGACGGCTCAAAGAGGTATTCGGTCGGATTCGCCTTGTCCTGCTGCTCCGCTGGCCGGATGATCGGCAGCAGAGTTTCCTGCGTCGGAATTTGAGCGGAAAGCGACTTGAAGCGGGCATAAACCAGCTCGACCTGATCCGCCGCCTTACTGAGGAACTGCTCTGCGGCCTCCTCTGCGATCCGACGGGCGTTGAACATCTGGAAGGTGCCCATGATGTCCGTGAAGGAGCGGCGGATTTTGCCGGAGCGTTTGAAAGCCCGCGTCGCCTTATTGCCCACGGTCACTAATGTGACCTTCTTGCCCTCACGTTCGTACTGGGCGATCAGCTTCTCGGCCTTGCTGATGACGTTGGCGTTGAAGCTGCCGCACAGCCCCCGATCTGAGGTGATGACGATCAGCTCCACGCTTTGCACCTCGCGGACCGCCATCAGCGGCTGGCCCGCGCCCGCGCCGCCGGAGAGCTTCTGCATCGCCCCGGCAAACTTGGCCGCATAGGGACGGAAGGCTTCCATGCGCTGCTGCGCCCCGCGCAGCTTGGCCGAGGCGACCATGTTCATCGCCTTGGTGATCTGCGAGGTTTTGGAAACACCTTCAATCTTGTTTTTGACTTCCTTCAATCCTGGCATGGTTCGTGCCCCGCGCTCAGTTCAGGCCCTTGGCCGTTTTGAAGGTGCTGCCGAAGGTCTTCAGGGTTGCCCGAATCTTCTGATCCAGCTCCGGCGAAATGGCCTTTTTGTCGCGCAGCTCGGCGAAGATGGACGGCTCGTGCATCTCAATGTAGCCGTACAGCTCCTGCTCGTACTCAGCCAGCGCATTGACCGGGAATTCATCAAGAAAGCCCTTGGTTCCCGCGAAAATGATCGTGACCTGCTTCTCCATCGGCAGGGGGTGATACTGGGGCTGCTTGAGGATTTCCACCAGCCGTGCGCCGCGTGTCAGCTTGGCCTGCGTGGCCGCGTCGAGATCAGAGCCGAAACCGGCGAAGGCCGCCAGCTCGCGGTACTGGGCCAGATCAAGGCGCAGGGTGCCTGCGACCTGCTTCATCGCTTTGACCTGGGCCGCGCCGCCGACGCGGGACACCGAGATGCCGACGTTGATGGCCGGACGGACACCGGCGAAAAAGAGGCTTGGCTCCAAGAAAACCTGGCCGTCAGTGATCGAGATGACGTTGGTCGGGATGAAGGCGGACACGTCGCCGGCCTGGGTCTCAATGATCGGCAGGGCGGTCATCGAGCCTGCGCCGAGCGCGTCGTTCAATTTCGCGGCTCGCTCCAGCAGGCGGGAGTGATTGAAGAAAATGTCGCCGGGATAGGCCTCGCGTCCGGGCGGACGGCGCAGGAGCAGGGACAGCTCGCGGTAGGCCACGGCCTGCTTGGACAGATCATCATAGACAATCAGCGCGTGCTGGCCGTTGTCGCGGAAATACTCGGCCATCGCGCAGCCGGTCATGGCCGAGACATACTGCATCGGCGCGGGATCGGAGGCGCAGGCGGCAACCACAGTGGTATACTCCATCGCCCCGTGCCTGCGCAGCGCCTCAACCACCAGCGCGACAGTGGATTTCTTCTGGCCGGTGGCGACATAGACACAATGTACGCCTGTGCCTTTCTGGGCGATGATCGCGTCCACGCAGAGCGCGGTTTTACCGATCTGGCGGTCGCCGATGACTAATTCGCGCTGGCCGCGACCAACCGGAGTCATCGCGTCAATCGCCTTGTAGCCGGTGTAGCACGGCTCATGCACGCTTTTCCGAGCGATAACGCCGGGGGCGACAACCTCCATCTTGCGGGTCAGCTTGGCATTCAGCGGCCCCTTGCCGTCAATCGGCTGGCCGATGCCGTCAACAACCCGGCCTTCCAGCTCAGGTCCCACCGGCACTTCAGCGATCTTGCCGGTGCGCTTGACGATGTCGCCTTCCATGATTTTGCGGCAGTCGCCCATGACCGCCACGCCGACGTTGTCCTGCTCAAGGTTGAGGGCCAAGCCCATGATGCCGCCGGGAAACTCCAGCAGCTCCATGGCCTGGCAGTTCTCCACGCCATAGACACGGGCGATGCCGTCGCCCACGGAGATGACCGTGCCGGTCTCCTTGAGGTCTATGCCGCTCTTGTAGCCAGCGATCTGATCTTTAATGATCCGGCTGATTTCCGAGGCTTTGATCTGCATCTGACTCACACTCTCCCCTTGATGGATTCCTTTAATTCCTGAAGCTGCGTGCGGATGCTGCCGTCCAGCACCAGATCGCCGACCTTCGCCACCATGCCGCCGATGATCGAGGGATCAACCTGCGCTTCAAGAATAACCTTAGTTCCTGTAATTTTTTCCAGCGCGGCCCGGATTTTCCCCAGCAGAGCCTCGTCCGGCTCGACAGCGGTCGTGACCCAGCCGTGGCTGATGTTCTCCTCGCGCTCCAGCATGTGCCGCAGCTGGCCCGCGACTTCCGGCAAGGCCGAGACCCGTTTTTTCTCCACCAGCAGGTGGAGGAACGCGCCCAAGAGCGAGTCCGCGCCCGCCGCCTCGGCGATTCCGGCCATGACCTTCAGCCGGGCATCCAAAGGGTAGAGGGGATTGGTCAGCGCGTCCGCGACTCCCAGCTCAGGATTACTGAAAAGGTCGGCGATGTCGCGCAAAGTCTGCGCGTACACATCCACCGCGCCGTTTTCCTTGCCAAGGGTGAAAATGGCCTTGGCGTAGCGTTTGGCTAAGATGATCTGTCTCATTGCGCCGCCCTTTCCAGATACTGTTCAATAATCGCGACCTGATCCGCCGGGGTCAGATTCTTGATGAGCAGCTGCTCAGCCATTGCCGCCGCCTGCTCGGCCACCTCGTTCTGGAGCTGATGCTGGGCCGCCGCTGCCGCCGTGGCCACCGCCGCCTCAGCCTGCCGCCGGATGTCCCGCGCCGCCGTTTCAGCCTCGGCGAGAATGCGGTGCCGCTCTTCCTTGGCCAAGTCAGTCGCTCGCTGGACAGTCAGCTCGACTTCGACTTCCAAGCCTTCCAGTTTGGCGGCAAATTCCTTGTAGGAACGCTCGGCCTCATCGCGCTTGGCTTGCAGCTCGCGCAGCTCTCCCTCAATGGCCTTGCGGCGGCTGCTCAGGCTTGCAATAATCGGCTTGCCGCCAAATTTCACCAGCAAAAAGACCAGCGCGGCAAAGTTGAGCGTCCGCCAGAGGAGGTCCTTCAATTTTTCAGCGGTGATCATCGGCGCAGCATGAGCACCGCCGTGACCTTCGCCATGTGCAGCAGCTTCACCACTTCCATGAGCGTGTGCTGTCTCATGCCCAGCAGCGGCTTGATGCGTCGTCTGCTCCTGCACATGTCCTGCGCCGCCGCCATGCTCCTCAGCCAAAACCGCACCCGCCGCCCCGGCGCAGAACCAGGCCGCTGCCAGCAGCGGCAGAATTTTTTTCATTTTCATGCCTGCACACTCCTTCCTAATATCTTGGCCGCCATGTCTTGGGCCACGCTGTTGAGATTGCCCAGCAGCTCGCTGCGGGCGATATCAAAGCTGGCCCGGATTTCCGCAAGCTGCTGCTCTTTCTCGCTGCCCGCCTCAGCCCGGATCGCGGCCAGCCGCTCCGCTCCGGCCCGCTCGGCCTCGCCCCGCGCCGCCTCCAAGGTCTTCTTCGCCTTGAGACCGGCCTCGTGCAGCTTCCGGTCCAGCTCGGCCTGCCGGGCGCGGGCGTGCTGCTCGAACTGCTCGGCCTCGCCGCTCAGGCTGCCCAAGGTGTCGTGCCGCTTGTCCATGACCGCGATGACCGGCTTGTAGAGAATCCGGTTCAGCACAGCCATTAAAACCAGCATGTTGATGATGTGAAAGAGGACGGTGATGTCAACGGAAATCATAGAACAGCTCCTGGTGCCTCGGTAAAAAAAAAGAACAGCCGGAACAGGCGGCTGCGTTGTTCGTTTTTTCACGACTGAAACTTACTACCGGAAATGCGGATAGAAGTCAAACCTTTTTTGCCAGCTTTCGCGCACAGAATTTCAATCAAAGCAACTGGGCTGGAGCAGCGGAAAAAAATTGGTTCGACTTTTGCATTCCCGCGACTATAATGGTCTATATGGATTGGCAACTCTGTTCATCAGGAGGCCCGGCATGAATCCGCTGCGGCTTCTTCTGCTCGCCGCGCTGGCCTATGTCGTCTGGCGGCTGCTCCGCCGTCAGCTCCGCGACAGGATTCAGACGGAACTGCTCCAGCAGCAGCGGAACGAACAGGAACAGCAGGAAGCCACCGAAGACGTGCTGGTGGAAGATCCGGTCTGTGGCATCCTCATCCCGAAACAACAGGCGGTCCGGCTCCGGCAGGACGGCGGAACATATTATTTTTGCAGCGAATCCTGCTGCGACGCATTCACCGGCGGAAGGAAAGGACAAGACGAATGAAGTTTTTTATTGACACGGCTAACATCGAAGAAATAAAAAAAGGACTGGAGCTGGGCATGGTGGACGGCGTGACCACCAATCCTTCCCTGATCTCCAAGGAGCAGCGGCCTTTTAACGAGATACTGGCTGACATCTGCGCCTTGGTGGACGGCCCGATCAGTGCCGAGGTGATCAGCTTGGAGGCGGACGGCATGGTCTCTGAGGGCCGCGAGCTGGCCAAGCTACACAAAAACATCGTCATTAAAGTGCCGATGACAGCGGAAGGGTTGAAGGCGGTCAAGCGGCTGGCGGCTGAAGGCATCCGCACCAACGTCACCCTGATTTTTTCGTCCGCGCAGGCCCTACTGGCGGCCAAGGCGGGCGCGGCCTATGTCAGCCCCTTTGTTGGCCGCTTGGACGACATCGCCCAAGACGGCATGGCACTGATCAGCGAGATTATGACCATTTTCCGCAACTACGGCTACGAATCTGAAGTGATTGTCGCCTCGGTGCGCGGCCCGATGCACGTGATTCAGTCCGCGCTGATCGGTGCGGACATCGCCACCATTCCTTACAAAGTCATTGCCCAGCTGGCCCGTCATCCGCTGACGGACCTCGGTATGGAGCAGTTCCTCGCCGACTGGGAGAAGCGACGGAAATAAACTGAAAAAAGACGAGGTGTCTACCATGAAAACTTGCGTGTTGTGGTGCGTTGTCGCTGTGTCCGGCCTGCTCACCCATGCCGGGCGGGCGCAGGGGGAAATCTGCAAATACACCGACGAGCGCGGGGTGGTGCATTACACCAACGTCTCTGGCGACAAGCGCTGCAAGCCGGTCGCCTTCGCCCAGTCTGATTCTGCGCAGCCTCGTCTGATGATCACCACTAGTGCGCCCGGCGTGCGCAGAATCGACCGCCGCGAGCTGCGCTTCGGCAATGTCTCGCATCGCAGCAGCTTTGACCTCCATATTCAGCATGCGGCCCGTGTGCACCAAGTTGATCCTCTGCTGATCAAGGCGGTGATCAAAACCGAATCGAACTTCAACCGCTGGGCTGTCTCGCCAAAAGGCGCGCAGGGCCTGATGCAGCTCATGCCCGGCACCGCCCGGCACCTCAAGGTTGACGATCCCTTCGACCCTTGGCAGAATATTTACGGCGGTGCTCGCTACTTGCGCGAGATGCTGAATAATTTCAACGGCGACCTACATCTCAGCCTCGCCGCCTACAACGCCGGGCCAACCAGAGTCATGCGCACCGGCGGGATTCCCCGCATCCCAGAAACTATCAATTACGTGAACAAAGTGCTCCGGCATTATCAGAGCTACCAAGGCGGTGCGCTGTATGCCTATGCTCCGGCGAAGAACAGCATTCGGGTCCGGCAGCTGGTGACTGTCAACTAAGCATCTTTTTTTGACTGAAGCAAAAAATTGAAACCCCTCTTGATTTCTCTTCCTCTTATGCGCTATATAGTATGTATTCAGCTATTCCCGGCGCATGGCTGACAGCGGGCTGAATTCAGCACCTGCCCGAACAACATCCTGAAAGAACGGAACATGGCGAAAAAGGAAATCCCCCTAGTCGGCATCGACATCGGCTCTCATGCAGTGAAGGTCTGCGAGGTGAAGAGGGCAGGCAAGAACGGCTATGAGCTGCTGACGCTTGGCACCGCCGCCCTTTCTCCTGGGTCGGTGGACGACGGCGTGCTCCAAGATGCCGAGGATGTCGCGGCGGCGATTTCAGAACTGTTCAAGAATCTGAAAATTAAGAACAAACGGGTCGGCCTGTCCATTTCCGGCTATTCAGTGATCGTCAAAAAAATCAATATTGAAATAGAGAATCAAGAAGAGCTGGCCGAACGGCTCCATCAGGAAGCGGAGCAGTATATTCCTTTTGACATCAAAGAGGTTTATCTTGATTTCCAAGTGACCAAGGCAGCGAAAGGCGAGCTTGAGCGCAGCGAGGTCATGCTGGTTGCGGCCAAGAAAGAGGTCGTGGACGCATATTTGGAAATGATTCAGGAGTTGAAGCTGCTGCCGGTGCTGGTCGATGTCGACGGTTTCGCCTTGGAGAACATCTGGAACACCATTGCTGGCAGCGAGAAAAATGTCTGCTTGGTGGACATAGGGGCTTCCAAGATGAACATCAACATCATCGCAGGCGGCACTTCGGTCTTGGCCCGCGATGTGGTGACCGGTAGCGATAAAATTAGTCAAGACATCGCTGATTCCTTGGACATCGAATACGACGAGGCGGAAAAGATCAAGCTCGGACGGCAGGCGGCGAACGAGGAAGACCAAGAGACGGTGCATAATATTTTCAATAAAATATGCACAAAATGGGTTCTGGAGATTAAAAAGGCCATAGATCTCTACGGCAACAACAATCCCGGCAGGCCTTTGGTTTCTCTTGTCCTCAGCGGCGGCGGCTCCAAAGTGGTCGGTCTGCGTGATTATCTCGCCAAAGAGACTGGTTTGGAGGTGATCGCCTTCAATCCCTTTGAAGGCATGAAGATCCATAAAAAAATAGACATGGAATATCTCAAGGCCGCCGCGCCTGAAATGTCCATAGCGACCGGGCTAGCCATCCGTCCGGCGGAGTTCTGAGCCATGCTGCGGATAAACCTTCTGCCGGTTAAAAAAATCAAGCAGCGCGCTGCGGCCAAACAGCAGCTGACGGTTTTCGGCTTTGTCTTTGCGGGCCTCTTTGCGGTGCTGATTCTGGCCGCTTTGATGCTGAGCAGACAAGTCAGCGGCTTGAATGGGGATATAGCCAAACTGGAGAAAAAGGAGAAGGAGCTTGCGGAGATTTTAAAGCAGATAGAGGCACTGGAAAAAGAGCAAGATCTGATTAAAAAACAGACCGCTATCGTTGAGGAGTTGGAGAAAAAATCTGCGCTGACCGCCAATATCATGAATGAAGTAGCCAACATCACGCCAAATGCCAGAATGTGGCTGACAGATTTTGAGCAAAGCGGCGGCACGTTGAAGCTGACTGGCATGGCTTTGGACAATCAGACGGTGGCAGAGTATCTTCAAGCCCTGGGCCAATCTCAGTGCAAGTGCATATCAAATGTGACATTGACCAGCTCCGTCATGCAGGTTTATATGGGAAGAGACCTGAAAAAATTCACACTTTCCGCTTCTGTTGCCATGCCAACATCTGAACCGCCTGTAGAAACAGACGGGGGGAAAATTGGCGGCGATCCAGCAAAGCCTGCAAAATAGAAAAAAGGCGGATAAATTATGGCTTCTGATAAAAATAAAAATTTTGCTGCAAAAGTTGATGCGTTCATCAACGACAAATATATTCCTCTTAACAAAAATGTCAAACTTGCTATAGCAATAGGACTGCCAGTTTTGATCGTTGCTCTTTTTGTTTTTCTTTTTTACATGCCGAAGCAAGAAGAAATAGGTACATTGCAGACAAAAAAGATAGAGCTAACCGGTAAAGTTGATAAAGCGCAGAAGGCGGCTGACAATAAGGAGCAGCACGAAAAAGAGCTTGCGGAAGCGAAAAAAAAATTTGAGGAAACCGCTGTAATCCTGCCACAGGGACAGGAAATTCCTGTTTTGCTTCGCAATATAGCTGATCTTGGCAAAAGAGCTGGATTGGATTTTAATGAATTCAAACCAAGCGATGAAGTTCCTAAAGATTTTTACGCTGAAATTCCTATCACTATCAGCATTAATGGTCCCTATCATAATGTAGGGTACTTTTTGGGAGAGGTCAGCGGGCTTGAACGTTTAGTCACGGTTGACAACATCAAAATAGGGTCAGCCAAAGAGGTGGAACAAGAAGTGCTGCTGAAGTCTTCTTGCAAACTGCTCACCTATCGTTTCACCGGTCAGGCGGCGGCTCCTCCAGCAGCGAAAGCTGGGCCTCAGAAAAAATAAAAAACAGGTGCGGCGCAATGCGGTTCAGCACAAAGGCATATTTTTCGTTGGCAGCGGTTCTTCTGGCCGCCGGAACGGCGGCAGCGGAAGAGCAGCTTCTTGACGATGCCGGAAAAGGACGCAGCAAATTCAAATTTGAATATCAGTTAGACAACCGGGCGGATCCTTTTTATCCTTTTATTTCTAAAGAAAAAGCCGTTAAAGATCAGGAAGACAAAATTCTTGATACTGAGGAAGGTGAAGTGCTGACGGGCTTGCGTTTGCTGGAGCCAGGGCAGCTCAAGCTGGTGGCGGTGATGAACACACCGAGTGGTCCGATGGCCATGGCGGAAGATGTGACTGGCAAAGGGTATCTTCTCCGGGAAGGAATGCTCATCGGCAAGCGCGGCGAAATTATTCAAATAGCTGAAGGCCGAGTTGCCATTAAGGAAATTTCCAAAACGCAGTCGGGCAGGATACTGGAAAAAGATGTGGTCATGACACTGAAAAGAGATGACGAGAAGAAGGGGCGGTAGCTTCAGCTCTCACGACAAGAGGCAGGTCATGTCTAAGAAATTTTTTTTTGTGTGGTCGTTGCTGTGTGCTCTGGCCGGGCATGTTTCGGCTGCTGAGTGTGCTGATCTGAAAGCATATCAATGGCAGGGCCGTCCAGATCCTTTTCAGTCTTTTCTCTCCATGCAGCCGCCTTTCGATCCTCCGGTTGAGCTGCCGAAGCGGCGTGGTGCCATTCCGCTGGAGCCGGGACAATTGAAGTTGACAGCGGTCATTTTTACAGAAACAGGCCAAGCGGCGGTTGCGGAAGATGTCGCCGGAAAAGGATATGTCCTGCGCGAGGGAACGCTTGTCGGCAAATATGGTGTTGTCAGAAAAATTGAAAACGGACAAATTGTGATTGACGAGAGTTTCACCACCAAATCCGGCAGAATTGTCGCGAAAGAAACAGTGATGCGCCTGAAACAAGAGGGAGAGAAATAAAATGCTGCATTATTTTGCTTTGCCAGAAGCGCAACAGAGCAGGAAAAACAGTGGAACACGCTTTCTCTCCGTCGCTGCCGCCAGCCTACTGCTGTCTGTTCTGCTGCTGACTGATGCTGCCGCGCAGGAAGCTCCGGCACCAGCCGTCCAGACGCAGCAGGCGGCGGGCGGTGCTGCTCCTCCAGCTGCCGTTGAGACAAACAGCATTTCCAAAGTGAGCGCACAGCGGGCGGGAAAACGCTTGGAGATAGAAATTCACTGCGCAAAGATGCCGGAGTACACAGACCGCGAGCTGCCGGGAAGCGGCAGGCGGGGGATTGTGGTTGACATCGCCAATGCGGAAATTGCAAGCACGGCAGACCTGACCCTGCCGGAAGAATTTAAAATCACTCTCAGTACTTCAGCAAAGACAGACACGCAGCCGCCCCGGATGCGTTTTGAATTCAGCTTGGCTGAGCCGTATGTTTCTTACGCCGCCAGCTTGAACGGTCACAACATCGTCCTCATCCTTGAAGATTTCTTCAAGGATGAGGCGTTGCCCCTCCCTGAGGCGGCTGCGTTCCCGGCTCCGACGAAAGAAAAGGCGAAGGAGGCAGAAAAAGAGAAGGCGAAGGGGCCTGATAAAGACGGAGAAAAGAAGAGCGCGTCAGGCGAGTCCATAGACGCGCATCTGCCGCAGGTGCAGGTGCCGCTGAAAAGCGGGTCGGCGGCCAAGGCGGAGAATCCTTTTGGCGGCATTGATGATGCGCCTTTGATCACTGTGGATTTTTACAAGGTGGATCTGCACAATGTCTTCCGTCTGCTGGGGGAAGTCAGCGGCATCAACATTGTTGTGGCCGAGGGTGTTTCCGGCACTCTCACTCTCGCTCTGAATGAAGTGCCTTGGGACTTCGCCTTGGACATCATCCTCAATTTGAAAGATCTGGCTAAGGAGAAGCGGCACAACACCATAGTTATCTTCCCTAAGGACAAAGAATTCGTCTGGCCAAAACGGGCGGCGGAACTCATCATTGAAGATGAAACGGCTGGAAAGACTCAAGGAGGTATGATCACCATCAGGCCCGATGGAGATCAGCAGCAGCCGGAAGCGATTGAAGCGAAACAAATTGTGGCGAAAGGTCTCAAGGCTGAAAAAGAAGGCGGTCTTGAAACAGCCGTCCAGCTCTATGAAAAAGCACTAAATATTTGGCCTGATAAGGTTGAGCGTCAGGAAAAAAGCAAGCTCGCCAATAAAATAGCATCTATATATCTCACCCGTTTGAATCAGAACGCCAAAGCTGTTTACTACGCCAAAAAAGCCCTCGCCGCTGACAAAAAGAACAGCAGCGCGGCATTGAACGCAGCGATTGGTCATGCCAACATGGAGGAGCATAGCCAAGCCCAGCGGTATTTTGATCAGAGCATCAGCATCGGCACTCCGAGCCGGGATGCGCTGTTTAATTATGCTGTGTTCAGCGAACGTCAGCGGCAATATGATGCCGCTTTGCGTCTGCTCGACAAATACAGCGAGCTGTACGGCGAGAACTTGGACTCAATGGTTTCCCGCGCCCGCATTTTTGACTTGCAGGGCCGAAAAGACGAGGCGGACAAGGTATACACGGCAATTCTTCATGCCGGTTTCAGCGTTCCGTCGGATTTGAGAACCTTCATACTGAACAGAACCCGATAACTTTTCAGGAAAAAACAATGAAAAAACATATCCGCCTGCTGCCCGCCTGTCTTGCAGCAGCTCTGCCGCTGCTTCTACTTTGCTCCTGCGTGGAGAAAAACAAAAAATCTGACGCGCCGCCTGCGCAGACAGCAGTAGCTGCGGAGCCGACACCGCAGCACCGGACTGTTGTTGAGCCGTCCTTGCTGCCAAACCGTTTCCGGCAGACAGGCTATATGATCAGCGAAGAGAAAAGCGGCAGTGCTGCAGGAGACAGCAACGCCGCCGCAATGGACGGTCTTCAGCTGAAAGTAGGTGTCAATATATCCACGAACGAACCAATTCTGCTGCGGGACGCGTTGAAGGCCCTCGCCAAGACCAAAAACATGAGCTTGAGCTGGGCCTCAGATGTGGATCAGAACCTGCTGATTGATATAGATATCAGATCTAATGACAATTTTTATGAAGCTATTGATAACATTCTTCGACAGCTAGATTATTTTCATGAAGTCGAGGGAACCACGATCGTCATTAAATATCGTGAGACAAAAAAATACACAGTCTCGTTGCCATATGTTCGGCATTATTATAATACATATACCGGCTCAACGGCTGGCAATATGAACACGAAGGATTGGGAAAATCTCCATGATCAATGGGAGACGATAAAGAACAATCTTGACAGTCTCATGTCCACGTGGAGCACGGAAGTTGCCTCGGACGACAAAAAAGACGAGGCCAAAAAAGACGACAAAGGCGGAGCGGCCGAACAAGAGGGAACGAAGCCTTCGGAAGAGGCGGCAGGAGCGGCAAGACGTGTTGCAAAATCAACAGAGTCAAGTTACACTATTGACAAGACGGTAGGGCTTGTCACAGTTAATGCGCCTAAATCTCTCCAAAAAAAAGTTTCAGAATATCTAACCAGCTTGGAAAAAGAGTTTCACAGGCAGGTTGTTATTGATGCAAAAATTATTGAGGTACGTTTAAGCGAGAGTTCATCTCTCGGTGTGGACTGGAACATGCTGCTCAGCAGGCTTGAGTTTGACGGCATTGGATACGGCAAACAGAAAAGTTACGGCAGAGAAGACAGCACGACGCAGGAGACGCGTTCAGGGAGAAATTATACCGACACGCGTACAGACGAAGATTTGAGGACAAACCGCCGCGATTCAGTCAGTGAGTATGGATTGGAGGGTTCTAACAGAGCCTCTTCAACATCTGCAACCGCCTCCGACAGTCAAACATCTCTTGCGGATGGCACCAAAACAAGATCAAGCACCGGAAGCACAGCTTCCGGGGCAGAATCAGGTGAAGAGTTTGGTGCCAGTTCTTTTATCGGCGATAGAATCGAGGACTCCAGCAGCAGCTCTTCTGGGCGTACTATCACAGATGCCCTGTCAATGGGCAGCTCTGTTGCCACTTTTATCGCCAGCGGCGGCGGCATGGCGGAAGCCATGGCCACAGGCGCGACATTGCGGGGGTTCAATTTTACATCTTTCATCAAGGCATTGCAGGAGCAGGGGCAAACTTCGGTTCTTTCCAATCCTAAGATCAGCGTGCTGAGCGGACAGCATGCCTTGATATCAGTAGGTAGGGATATCACCTACATTAAAGAAATAGAAAGCAAGACAACCGAAGGAGGTGGTGTTGCATATACAGTCAAAGCAGGTCAAATTTTATCAGGTGTCAGCATGTCGCTTTCTGCTGTGATAAAAGGAGACGATGAGGTTGTCATGAATCTTATTCCAATGACCTCAGTGATTGACGAGCCGATGAATGAACGCGTTTTGGCGCAAGGTAACAGTATTGGTCTTCCTGTTGTTAACAAACGGGAAATGAACACATGGGTCAGAGTGAAGAATGGCTCTCTGCTGGTGGTCGGCGGTCTTATCAGCGAAACAGAGTCAAAGGATGGCAGTCATCTTCCAGGCACTAAAGATATTCCATATCTGAAATATCTGTTTGGATATGAGCAAAAGAACAAGATCAGGCGTGAGCTGATCATTCTCCTGCGGCCGCGCATTATCAACTGATCGGAGCCTCATCACTTTATTTGGGAGCAACCATGAGCCTGCTGAAATTCGTATCCGCAGGGATACTACTGACAGGGCTGCTGGCCGGCTGCGGTCAGACCACTGTTGAAACCGTGATGACCCCGGATGTCTATTCGGACAACAGCGGAAAAGGAAGAACAGCCGTCATTCTGCCCTTCGCCGATTACAGCGAGGGGGACAGAATTTCCTCGGCCTTCCGCCGCCATCTTTTGGTGACGGAGTCGCTGACCAACAGCCTGACCAGCCGGGGCTTCAACGCGCCTGTGCCAGAGGATGTGTTCCAATATTTGACGGAGCAGAAAGTCATCAGCATTGCGCCGTACGGCTCGAACAATGCAGGATCGGTTTCCTTGGCAGGCGAAATAGAAGATCCTGATTGGTCAGAAATAATGAAGGAAAAGCTCAACAGCTACATGGCGTTGCAGCAAGCCCAGCAAAACAGCGGCAAAAATCCCGCCGCTGACAGCCCTGGCACGCACGGCCTGACCGATCAGGAAGTGGTCAAGGTTGGGCGCAGATTCGGCGCAGATTACATTGTCCGGGGCCGGATACTGGAATACCGCACCCGCCAAGAGCATACATGGGATCCGCGCAAGCGCGGCCTGCTGCCTTTTGTCATCGGCTCGACCAGCCGCATGGCGTTCGGTTTCGCAGAATCGGACAAGTATGACAATCTGGGTAATAAAGTCGCAGGCGGCGCATGGGGAGCGGCCATTGGCAACAAAGCCGACTGGCCGTGGGATGCGGATGATTCAGAAGGCTTCTTCGGCATCAGCGGCGGCAAGGGCGCGAACACCATCGCATGGTCGGTGTTGGGCGGCGCAGCCGGAGAAATGGCAAGTCACGGAGGCCGGGTTGATCAGGCTGTTGTGCGTCTGCGCATCTGGGTGCAGGATGCCTATGACGCTCAGGTGATCTGGACCAATCAGATTGAGGTGCGGGTTGCGCCGGAATCGGTGATGGCGGACAACCAGTACGACGATCTTTTTGATCAGGCGATCAAAAAGGCGACCAGCTCTCTGATGAACAATTTCGTGGAGACCGGCCTGAAAAGGTTTTGATCAGACAGCGGCTTGGAGCCGTCAAAAAGCCCGGACAGACGTTCTGTCCGGGCTTTTTCTTTGTTCAAGCCTGCTGCTGTTGCTGAGAACGCTCGTAGAGGGCGACGAAGTTGATCGGCTCCATCAGGAAAGGCATGAAGCCGCCGTCCACGGCCAGCTGGGAGGCGATCTGGCGGGTGAAGGGGAAGAGCATCAGCGGGCAGTCTACCGCCAGCACCCGCTGGATGTGCTCCGCCGGGATATTCTTGAGCAGGAACACCGCCGCGTGCTCCAGCTCGATCACAAACATCACCGAATCATTCGCCTTCTGATTCAACACCTTGGCGGTGACGGAGATGGACACCTCGTAGTGTTCCTCGTCAACTTTTTTGTTGCCCAGCCGCAGGTTAAAGTCCACCTTGGCCTCCTGCTCATGCGGCAGGAAGACCTGCGGGGCGTTGGGATTCTCAAAGGAAATATCTTTGAGATACATCTTCTGCATCCGAAAAACCGGAAGCTCCTGCTCATTCACCTTGTTTTTGTCTGACATGTGCGCCTCTGTGGTTGATTGCTGTGAAACTGCTGTGCTGCGGCCTAATAAACCATTGACCGCAGACGAACTCAAGATTTTTCTCACCTGCCTTCTTGCAATCCCAGCGCAGGCGTTCTAAGATGCCTCGTTCAGATTTTCCCCGGCCCGCAATCCAACCACGGCACATCATGACCCAGCACAGCACGATTTATCTGAAAGATTACAAGCCCTATTCCTTCACCGCTGCCAGCGTTCACCTGCGAGTGGAGCTTGACCCGGCGCAGACCAAGGTCACGGCCCGCAGCCGCTTCTGGCGCAATCCGGCGGCAGAAGATCAGCAGGCGGCCTTGGAGCTGAACGGCGAACATCTGGAGCTGATCTTTGTCGCGCTGGACGACCGCAGGCTGAAGGCGGATGAATACAGTTTCGCAGACGGCATCTTGCGCATCGCTCAGGTGCCGGAGGAGTTCGAGCTGGAAGTTGTCACTCTGATCGCCCCGGAACGCAACACCGCGCTGGAGGGCCTTTACCTCTCCTCAGGCAATTACTGCACCCAGTGCGAGGCCGAGGGCTTCCGCCGCATCACCTGCTGGCCTGACCGCCCGGACGTGATGGCGGTCTTCACGGTCACGGTGATCGGCCCGCAGGCGAGCTGCCCGGTGCTGCTCTCGAACGGAAACTTAATTAAGCAGGGGCAGATGGAGGATGGCCGTCATTTCGCAACGTGGCACGACCCCTTCCCCAAACCGAGCTACCTTTTCGCCTTGGTTGCCGGACAGCTCGTCCGTATAGAGGACAAATTCATCACCATGTCGGGCCGCGAAGTCAGCCTGCACATTTACGTGGAAGAGCGCAACCGCGATAAATGCGCTCATGCCATGCAGTCGCTCAAGAAGGCCATGCGCTGGGACGAAGAGGTGTTCGGGCGGGAATACGACCTCGACACCTACATGATCGTGGCCGTGGATGATTTCAATATGGGCGCGATGGAAAATAAAGGTCTGAACATCTTCAACTCCAAGTACGTGCTGGCGCAACCAGAGACCGCCACTGACAGCGATTACGAAGGAATCGAAGCAGTCATTGCTCACGAGTATTTTCACAACTGGACCGGCAACCGCATCACCTGCCGCGACTGGTTCCAGCTCAGTCTCAAGGAGGGCCTGACTGTATTCCGCGACCAAGAGTTTTCGGCGGACATGGGATCGCGGGCGGTGCAGCGGATTCAGGATGCCAATGGCATTCGCAACTTCCAGTTCCGCGAGGACAGCGGCCCGACCGCGCATCCGGTGCGGCCTGCCTCCTATGTCGAGATCAACAACTTCTACACATCCACAGTCTATAACAAAGGCGCGGAAGTGATACGGATGCTGCACACGCTGCTCGGCGCGGCAGGCTTCCGCAAGGGCATGGATTTATATTTCGCCCGTCACGACGGCCAAGCCGTGACCTGCGAGGACTTTGTCCAAGCGATGCAGGATGCCAACGGCTTTGATCTCAGCCATTTCCAGCGTTGGTATAATCAGGCGGGCACGCCGCTGCTGCGTTTTTCTGGTGAATACGACCAAGCAACGCAGGAGTTCACCCTCACGCTCCGTCAGAGCTGTCCGGCCACGCCGGGCCACGCCGAGAAGCTGCCTTTTTTCATGCCAGTCAAGGTTGGCCTGCTGGACAAGAACACTGGCGCGGAGCTGCGCGACGAGGCACTGCTGCTGGATCAGGAGCGCAAGGAGTTCCGCTTCAGCGGGCTGACAGAAAAGCCGGTAGTCTCGCTCAATCGCAACTTCTCCGCGCCGGTCATGGTGGAGTCCGATTTGCAGGATGAGGAGCTGGCCTTTCTCATGGCCTATGACCGTGACCCGTTCAACCGCTGGGATGCAGGCCAGCAGCTCGGCCTGCGCTGTCTGCTGAAGGGAATTGCTGAACAGCAGCAGGGCAGGGCGGCTGCTGCGCTGCCGGAGCTGTTCCAGCAGTCTTTCTCCGCGCTTCTGGCTGATGCGGAGAGTGTCGCGCTGGCCCTTGTTCTGCCTGCGGAAGGCTGGATCAGCCAGCAGATGGCGGTGATTGACCCGGAAGCGGTGTTCATCGTCCGGCAGAGCTTCCGCAGCCAGCTCAGGCATCGGCATCAGGCGGCACTGCTGGCCCGCTATCAGCAATTGAGCAGCGCGGTGCCGTATTGCTACTCCGGCGACGAGGCAGGCCGCCGTTCGCTGCGCAACTGCTGCTTGGCCTATCTCTCAGCCGCCGCGCCGGGGGTAGCCGCCGCCGCTGATCTGCTCGATTTGGCCGTGAATCAATACCGGCAGGCGGACAACATGACCGATGCCGCCGCTGCCTTGGCTGCGGCAGTCAATGCCGACCGGGCCACTGGCGACGCGCTGCTGGTGGAGTTCTACGCCAAATGGCAGCACGATCCGTTAGTCGTGGATAAATGGCTCATTCTTCAGGCGACGTGCAGCCTGCCCGGCACCTTGCAGCGGGTGAAAGAACTGCTGCTGCACCCGGCCTTCAGCATGAAGAATCCCAACAAGGTGCGCTCGCTGATCGGGGCCTTTGGCAGCAATCTGCGCCAGTTTCATGCGGCGGACGGCAGCGGCTACGCCTTTCTTGCCGACTGCGTGGCCGCGCTCGATCCAGCCAACCCGCAGGTGGCCGCCCGGATGCTCACTCCGCTCACGCAGTGGAGACGCTACGATGCCGCCCGCCAGCAGCTCATGCAGGCCGCGCTGGAGCAGATTGCCGTTTTGCCGGGATTGTCGCGGGATGTAAGTGAGGTTGTGGCGAGGAGCTTGCAGTAAAGGATTGGTGACGGTAATTTATTTTATTGTTCCAGCGAATGGTTATTTTTTATTACTGCTGCACATTCTTCCTGTCGCTTATAGCCGTAGCACAATAAATTGACTATAAGCATGGTTGCTGAAAAATCTCATCTGTCGAACAGCCAAGTTTTCTT
>JAABPV010000007.1:0-17164 GCA_011391865.1 Desulfobulbaceae bacterium
CCAAGACCTTCCGACGAAAATCTATTGAGTATGCCATACACACAGTGTAGTCATTTTATACTGCTTTGGCTATAATCAAGCCCATGCCGCTTTAATCAGAGACCTGTTTAATGAGCGGAAACGCAGCAGTCATCCAAACTGGTGTGTTCGGGTCACTGCTAACGACGGGGCGTTAGGCGATCAATATCTTGAGGATTTTCAGGATAATGAAAAAAGCATTCCTGCCGTGCTGACCACTTCGCAGAAGCTCTCAACCGGCGTTGATGCCCGCAACGTGCGCAACATCGTCCTGCTGCGGCCCATCAATTCGATGATTGAATTCAAGCAAATCATTGGGCGCGGCACCCGGCTGTTTGACGGCAAGGCATGGTTTTCAATTTATGATTTCGTCAACGCCTGCCGCCTCTTTGAAGATAAGGAATGGGACGGCGAGCCGATTGAGCCGGAGCCGGAGCCGGAGCCGCTTCCCGTTCTCCCTCCTAAACCACCCGTAGAGCCGCCGAAGCCTGAACTAGCCACCACCGCGCCGCAGATGATAAAAATTCGCCTTGCGGACGACAAAGAGCGGGAGATTGTTCACAGTTCCGCAACCTTGTTTTTTGACCGGGACGGCAAATTGATTCCAGCGGCAGAGTATCTGCAAAAACTCTTTGGCGAGCTGCCGCAGCTTTTTCAGAATGAGGATGAGTTGCGCCGGATATGGTCGCAACCGATGACCCGGAAGGAATTACTCAATAAATTGGAGGAACGCACAGGCTGCGGCCCGGAGCAGCTTGCCGTCCTTCAGCGGCTGATCAGAGCTGAGGACAGCGATTTATTCGACGTGCTGGAGTATGTCGCCTATGCTGCGCAGCCGGTCTCAAGGGCAGCGCGGGCCGACCACGCCCGGCGGAAGGTCATGCCCCTGCTGGATGCCAGACAGCAGGAATTCATTGAATTTGTCCTGTCAAGATACGTTCAGGAGGGTGTTGCCGAGCTGGATACGGACAAGCTGACCGCCCTGCTGGAGCTGAAATACCGGGCGGTGGCTGATGCGGTGGACAGACTGGGCAGCATCAGCGCAATCCGCAGCTCGTTTATTGAGTTTCAGGGGTATCTGTACGAAAGGGCGGCGTAGGGCAACGGCCAGACATCACTTGTATGCGCCCTGCCGGTGCTTCAAATCAACGACAACAACAAGCACCTTGTCCGCTTCGATCAGATAGAAAAGCCGGTAGTCGCCAATCCTGAAACGGTAATAGGGCGCAAGCTCGCCTTTCAGCTTTTTGATGTTCGGGCCGAAATAAGGATTTCTTCTGAGCTGCGGATAGACAACGCTTTTGATCTTTTCGTACAGCTCCGGGGCGATGCTTTCTTTCCGCTTCGTAAAGCCTTTTGTCTCGGCAATCTGAAATTCAGACAAGGCTGTACTCCCCGTTTTTCAACTCCTTCAGCCCCTCTTTCAGATTCCGCACCAGCTCCTTGTCCTGCAAGATTTCGTCCATTTCCGCGTTGTCCACGTACTGCGCAGAGGAAAGATATTGCAGCACTGCGAATTCAAGGAAGCTGGAAATGGTGCGCTTCTGTCCGTCCGCTGCCGCGCTGATCATCCGCCAGGTGGAGTCATCAACCCGCATTGTCACTGTTTTCATAGCGTTGCCCTCTTTGTAGAATAGCTTTCTGAGTAAATTGTATTCAATTTTATTCAGAAAGGCAAGAATGAGATATTCAAACGGGTGTTGACGAATTGAACACGGACAAGCTGCCCGCCCTGCTGGAGCTGAAACTTCATGGGTTCCTTCAAGTACACAATGCTGCAATCTGAAATATTGCTAACATGATGATGTTATGTTAAAATAGCACTGCGAGCAGTCACGCATAAAATTGCATTTCCCTATTGATTTCGATAAAAACAGACCCGGTGAAACTATGGGCGGCTTGGGATCAGGCGGATGGTTCAGATACGGTTCAAAGAAGAGCACTGCGAACAGCCAGCATGACATTGATATTCGATGGATGAAGAAAAACGACATGCTGCGGCCCGGAACAACGTGTTCTCTGTCATGGTCACGTCGCGGCAAAGAGACCGGCTCTGTCAGTTGCAGAATAGAAGAAAACCAGATGGCCCTGCATTACAGACACCGCCTGCACGGTGGAGAATGGGAGCAGGTTGAACAAACGATTCCATTTGCCCGCACCTCGTGCAACTACGGCGGCCACCGAACATGGTTTCTCTGCCCTCACTGCATGAAGCGGGTGGCGATACTCTACGGAGCCGGAAAATACTTTTTATGCCGCCACTGCCACGATCTTGTTTATGCGAGCCAGCAGGAAGACAGGTCATATCGTCTCATTCGGAAGGCTCAGAAAATAAGGCGACGGCTGAACGCACCGGGAAGTATTGCAGAGCCTATCCTGTTCAAACCGAAACACATGCACCAAAAGACGTTTGACCGGCTGAAAAACGAAGCGTACCGGGCGGGCGATGAGGGGTGGATGATCGGAATAGCGGCGTTGGATAGACGGCTGAATCACGTTGGCGAACGTCTCGGAGCAATTCCAAGAAGCGGGCAATTTCTTGCATGATAAAAAAACAGCGGTTCTTCCTTCAGATATTGACAAATTACCCTGTTGCTGTATTATATACTTAATCGTGCCCGATCCCCTGTTGCAGTCATGCGCTGCATCACGGTCGGGCCTTCTTTTTCCACGTCAATGAATAAGCAGGTCAGCAATATTTGGGATGCGCTGTTTGACGATCCCGGAGAAAAGGCAGTGCTGGCAATCAAAAGCAGGCTGATGGATGAAATCCGTCATCACCTGAAAAAAGAAAACCTCACACAGGAAAAGGCTGCTGAAGTTTTAGGGGTCAGTCAGCCGTTCATCAGCGATATTGCAACCGGCAAAATCAGCAAGTTCACCATTGACGCATTGGTCAGCATTTTGGCAAAAGCGGGCATTGATGTTGAGGTGCGTCAAGTGCCGCAGCCGACATTCTTCAAAACCAGCCGCAAAAGAGGTGCATGAATGGCCCTTCAGCAAATCACCATCGGCATTCCTGACAAGGTGCTGCTGGCGGAAAAAACAGATGCCGAGTCCTTTGGGCGTGAAATCCTCCTGCTGGCAGCAGTCAAGCTGTTTGAGATCGGCAGGCTGTCATCCGGGCGGGCTGCCGAGCTTGCAGGCATGTCCAGAGTGGAATTCCTGCTCAACCTGAACCGCTTCAAGGTCTTTCCTCTGGCATCGGAACTGGATGAGCTGGAGGCGAAACATGCCTGAAGCTGTCAGCAACACTTCGCCGAATCGGGGCCGCAGGCGAGCTGGCGGCAATGGCTCTGGCTCTTGAGCATCCCGCCCGGATTGTTCTATGCTCGCCCGCTGCCGGGTCAGCTCGTTTTTCTCTTCAGCCCGCGATTTCCTCCGCCCGCAGAAATATTTTTTGTGGCAAGACAGCAGACTCCTCATAAAGCGAAAACATGAAAAAATGTGGGGAATATGGTGGGGAGTTGCTTGTTGATGAAAATTGAGAAGTGAAGCTAACTTCTTGCTATTGCTGGTGCGCCAAGCAGGATTCGAACCTGCGGCCTACGGCTTAGAAGGCCGTTGCTCTATCCAGCTGAGCTATTGGCGCGGATGCGGCGGGATGAACCGAGAACAAATATACCGTGCCGTGCCGCGAAAATCAACCCTCATTTCGGGCTGCCTTGTCGCAGGTGCGGCAGGCTTCGTTCTGCTCCCAGACAGGGCCGCTGGCGGTGTCGTGCACGGTGACTCCCCGGCGGAGCAGCTCGGTTCTGGCCGCGTCGGCGGCGGCCCAGTCCTTGCGGCGGCGGGCTTCTTCGCGCTGCTGAATCAGGCGGTTGATCTCCGGCGCGAGGGCGCATTCATCTAAGCGCAGAAAGCCCAGCACCAGATTCATCCGGCGCAGACAGGCGAAGACCTCATTCTTCTGCGCCAAATCGAGCGAACCGGCAATCAGAGCCGGGTTGGCCTTCTTGATGAACTCGAACAGCGCACCGATGGCCCCGGAAATATTAAGGTCATCGTTCATCGCTGCGGTGAACTGCTCCTCCAGCTCGGCGGTGAGCTGGCTGATCAAGCGATGCGGCAGGCCCGGCGGCAGACAGAGCAGCTTGCGGGTGAATTCATCAATCCGTTTCAGAGCGTTGCGGAAGGCATCCAGCTTTCTGTAGCTGAACTCGATGGACTTGCGGTAATGCACGCCCAAGAGCATGAAGCGGATTTCCCGTCCAGTGTAGCCCTTGTCCAGCACCTCTTGCAGCGTGACCACGTTGCCGGATTCCTGCACCATCTTTTTGCCGTTATGGAGCAGCAGGCCGGAATGCAGCCAGTAGTGGGCCAGCGGCTTGCCGGTCAGCGATTCGGCAATGGCAATTTCGTTCTCGTGATGCGGGAAAAGCAGCTCCTGGCCGCCGGTGTGAATGTCAATGGTCTCGCCGAGATGCCGGGTGGACATGGCCGTGCATTCGATATGCCAGCCGGGCCGCACATTGCCCCAGTCTGTGGCGAAAAAGATGCCTTTCTTCAGCTCGCCAAGAGTGGAACGCTTGAGCAGGGTGAAATCGCGGGGATTGTCCTTGTCGTAGTTGTCGAGATCCACCGTGCAGCCGGTCTGGATCTTGCTCAGGTCAATCCCGGACAGCCGCCCGTATCGCTTGAACTTCGAGATGTCAAAGTAGATCGAGCCGTGCTTTTCGTAGGCATAGCCCTTGTGAATCAGCTTGTGGGCGATGTCGATCATTTCGGCCACCTGCTCTGAGGCGCGCGGATAGCCGGAGAAGTCATTGATGCCAAGGATGCCCATCGCCTCGCGGAAGAGGGAGATATGGCGGTCGGTGAAGGCGGCGAGCGGCTGCCCGGCTTTCTCAGCTCCGGCTATGGTCTTGTCGTCCAGATCAGTGAAATTCATCAACGACTGCACCTCGAAGCCGCTGAAGCGCAGATGGCGGATCATCAGATCCGCTGCTGCCATGCGGCGGCAGTGCGCCAAGTTCGGCAGCTCGCAGGCGGTCGGGCCGCAGGCGTAGAAGGTCACGCTTTTCGCATCCGCCGGTTTGAATATCTCCTTCTTGCGGCTCATCGAGTTGTGATAGCGGATTTTTCCCTCTAGGCTTTCCTCCTTCTCCTTGCGGACAAAGAGCGTCGTGCTCAGGTACCGCTCGCCGCCGTCCGGGAATATCGCCACCACATAGCTGTTCTTATCCTTGGCCGCCTGTTCCATCGCCGCGAACATCGCCGCGCCGGAACTCATGCCGACCAAGAGACCCTCGCGCTGGGCCAGCAGCCGGGCGGTGCGGAAGGCATCCTCGTCCGCCACGTTGACAATCTGATGCGGCAGGGTCTTGTCAAAGATCTCTGGTCGGTAGGACTCCTTCATGTTCTTGAGGCCCTGAATCTTGTGGCCATAGTACGGCTCCACCGCAACCACCCGCACCTCCGGGTGATGTTCCCTGAACCAGCGCGACAGCCCCATTGCCGTGCCTGACGTGCCCAGCGTGGTGACGATGTGCGTCACCTTGCCCTCGGTCTGCCGCCATATCTCCGGGGCCGTGCTCTTGCAGTGCGCCTGCCAGTTGGCCGGGTTGTTGAACTGATCAGTGAGGAAGTACAGCTCCGGCTGCGCAAGGGCGAGGGAGTAGGCTTTCTCAATCGCGCCGTCGGTGCTGCGGCGGGCCGGGGTGAGGATCAGTTCCGCGCCGTAGGCCCGCATGATCTGCCGCCGCTCCATGCTCGCTGATTCCGGCATGACTAAGCAGCAGCGGTAGCCTTTGGCCGCGCAGACCATCGCCAGGCCGATGCCGGTGTTGCCGCTGGTGGCTTCCAGCACGATTTTGTCCGGGGTCAGCAGGCCGCTTTCCTCCCCAGTCTCAATCATGTTCAGCGCGGGCCGGTCTTTGACCGAGCCGCCGGGGTTCATGGCTTCCAGCTTGGCGTAGATTGCGCCGCCTTCAGGCGATGCCAGCCGCCGCAGCGGGACTATGGGCGTGTTGCCGATCAGGGAGAGGAGGTTCATCAGAACAAGAGCGGAAAGAGATCGTGCGGGAGTTGTGGGTTTAAGCGGCGCGGGAATACGCCCTGCTTTGGCTGGAGATTCGAGAAATTTTACTTAACAAAAAGGTAAACTTCTGGTGAAAATCTTTGATCGAGAGGAATCGGATGCCGTCTTCTTATTACAGTGAACACGGTTTTGGTGGTTCCTATTTTTTCCATTGAATTATCTGGAAAACCTATTTCGTCACCGACTGCTGGAAGAGGTACAGCGACCGGAGAGTTATAATGTGCAATCTCCCTAGCAGCGTCGTTATCTTCTACAAGTATAACTCTCACCGTTACTCTATTGACGATTTGTGGTTGATTCATTTTATACTTCTCCTTTTTTTGTTTATATGCGCTATTAGACTAATAGCAGTTATATGCTGTAAAAATTGCATCCTGCTGCCAGCCAGCTTACAGCGCACATCCCCCCGCGTCAACAGAGAAAACCCCGCCACGCAGCAGGCGGCCTCCGCTCCATGCCAGCATGGAGGAAATCTCGATGCAAGCATGGAACGACCCTCAATGCAAGCATGGCGGGTGGCTCCAACGTAGCATGGAGACTCGCTCCATGCTTGCATGGACTTTCCCTGCCGCTCTCATCTCGCGCCTTGCTCTGGCCCTGATGAACTTTTCGGGAATGGCGAGGCTGCATCAAAGAGAATGCAGGACGATGGAACTGCATCAACCAGCCAGACGTTGTTTTCTGAAAGAAAAAACTTGCAGCCTGCTTGATACATTTTCGCCGCATCAATTCGCAGAACAACTGGTTTTCCATGCCGCGCACCGACCTGCAAGGCAGTTGCGGCATCTGCGGACAAATGCACATGCTGCCGCGTACCGGACAGCAGTCCTTTCTCTCGGATAGATGGCAGAAATCTGCTGGCCGTCCCATGAAACAGATAAGGCGGCGGCACCTGTTCTGGCAGATTCAGTTCAACTGGAATCGAATGACCTTGATTCGCCCGAATGCAGGTTCAGTCTGCTGTCAGACTGAACCGCTGCTTATCATTCGTTTGCACGACGCTGCAAATCACCTCGTGCGAAAGGATAATGTTCTTTTCCGCCGCGTTCGCAATTAACTCATTGACATCCGCCCAGCCTTCAGCGTTGAGGCGCAGACCGATCAGCTCCGGCTTGTGCCGCAGCACCAAGCTGAGGAATTTGCTGATCTCCTGCGGCGAGTTCATCATGAGGATGCGTTTGCAGTTCAAGTGGTTCATGGTTATTTACAGCGCACACCCTCCGCGCGTCAACAGAGAAAAGTCCGCACCGCGTCAGGTAGGGGAAGGCGGAAACCTGCCCCGCCGCATGGCAATCCCGCCGCTGAGGGAGTATAATGAGCTTCCTGAACAGCGGCTCCTGAGCAGCCGCTTCGCATGAATCATTGCCCCCTTTTGCCCATGCAGCCTTCATCCAGCCCTGCGCCGACGTGGACGGTCGGCAAGGACTCGCCCGGCCAGATTTGCCAGCTGCTCCGGCAGCTGGCTGAAGACGGAGTCAAGTTCTTCTGCTTTGATTATTTCGACACCCTTGCAGTGCGCGAGATTGAGCCGGAATTCACCAAACAGCTTGCGGCCCGCCTGCACAGCCTGCTGCTGGGCGGCGTACTGCCGCCGGAGCAGCTCTATGTACTGCGCCAGCAGCTTGAGCGGGAGCTGTGCGCAGCCAGCGCGGCTGCGGGCGGCGAGCTGGAATTCTACATGGAGCCGTTCGCCCGCGCGTACCGCCTGCGGCTGCAAGAGATGCTTGGCGACCACCTTGCCCAGCTGCGGGACGCGGACAAATTTACCGCAATCATGCTGGCCATAGAAACCACAGTGGAAAAGGCTGTGCAGCGGCCCTGCGCCGAAGTTGTGCAGGCACTCGCCTGGCTGAAGCAGCAGGGCTTGCGCACTGTGCTGGTTTCGGACTTCTACCTGCCGGGCCACTGCTTCACGGAGATGCTGCGCAACTTGGGCTTGGATGGCCAGTTTGATCACATCTATGTTTCCGCTGATCATGGCTTGGCCAAGTCATCAGGTAGGATGTACGAAAGAATCTGCGCTGACCTGCGCTGCCAGCCCAACGAGCTGCTGATGATCGGCGACAATCCGCATTCCGATGTGATGCGGGCGCAGGAGAAAGGACTGCGCTGCCTGCATCTGCTCAATCCCGGCCAGAAAGAATTCTACAGCCAATGGCGGCCTGAGCGATTAGACACGCCCGCTGCCGTGCGGCGGCGTTTCAACGAGGCAGCGGCGCAGGACGGTCTGTTCAAGGAAACCGGCACCAGCCTTTGGCTTTTCACGTGGAACCTGCTCCAAAGCCTGCTGCGTCGGCAGGCGCGAGATGTCTTCTTCTTCTCCAAGGAAGGCGAGTTTCTGAAGAAGCTCTTTGACCAGATGCAGAGCGACCTCTTCGGCGTTGCGGCGGTGCGCAGCCATTATATCTTGGTCTCGCGCAAAGCCACGTTTCTCGCCTCACTCAAGCCGATAGACGAAGAGGACTTCAGCCGCCTGTTTTATTTCTACCGCAACATCTCGCCGCGTGATTTCCTCCTCAGTCTGAACATTGAAGAGCCGCTGGCCGCCGCAATCTGTCAGCAAGCCGGGGTGGATTTCCAAACCCGCCTGCCTGATCTGTGCAATCAGCCTGCTTTCCGCCAGCTGCTCGCCTTTGAACCGTTCCGCCAGCTCTATGAAACACGGCGCAGCAGCCAAAAGAGAAACTTTTTTGCCTACCTGAATTCCTTCGGCGTGGATTATGAGAAGGACGGCCTGTGCAGTGTTGATGTCGGCTGGAAAGGCTCGATTCAGGACAATCTCTGGCACATACTCGGCGGGCGGGTGGAGATGCAGGGCTATTATGCAGGCTTCTTGGATGCAGCGGTCAAGCAGCTAAGAAACGACAAGGAAGGTTTGCTCTTTGATAACACCAAGCCGCTGCCCTATTTCAATGTCTACAACAACAACCGCTCGCTTTTTGAAATGATGCTGGGTGCGTCGCACGGCAGCGCGGACGGCTATTTCATGGCTGATGCATTGACTGCCTTTCGGCCTGATGACCATCGCCGGGAAATCCGGCAGCGCATCGCAACAGCGGACGGTGAACTGCTGATCTGCGCCTTGGACATGCCTGAGGAACGCGCTCTGTTCAAGGCGAAGATCAAGCCATTGCAGGAGCAGATGCTGGCTGAAGCCAAGCGGCTGAACGCGGCATTTCTCCGCTCAGGCTGCGCTCTGCCGGATTTGGAGTGGTTCGCGCGCCGACACGCCAGGATGGTTTTCACACCGACGCGGCAGGAGGTGGAGTTCTTCGAGAGCCTCTATCACTTGGAGAATTTCGGCGTGTTTGAGTACACCGACTTCCGCACGGCAGCAAATCTTTCGCTGAAGGAACGCTGGCGGAATCTTGTCACCATGCGGAAGAATCCGGCTATTTTAGAGGTGGGCACTTGGCCGCCGATCATTCTGCGGCGGCTGGGCTTGGATTTCTACCGGCACATCAACGGCAGGCGGCGGCTGAAGCGGGAGTTCGGAACCTATTTCCCGCCTCAATCCTGAGGCAGCTCTGCAAGTACTCCGCCGCCGGTGCGGAGCAGCTCCAAGGCCGCTGCTGCCGCCCGCTGCTCCGCTTCTTTCTTGCTCGAAGCCGTGCCGGAACCAAGCGTCCTCTCACGGAAGCTGACCGAGACGGTGAAGAGCCGGGCATGGGGCGGTCCGTCCTCGGCTTCCAAGGCGTAGAGCGGCCCCTCATTGTGCCGCTCTTGCAGGATTTCCTGCAATTTGCTTTTGGCATCAGCGGCAATCAGCTTCTCGCCCTGCCGATCAATGAGCGGGCCGAAATGCCGCCGCACATGCGCCTGCACCGCCTCATAGCCGCTGTCCAAGAACATCGCCCCGATCACTGCCTCATAAGCGCACGAGAGGATGGATGCTTTCTCGCGCCCGTTGGAGCTGTCCTCGCCTTTGCCCAAAAGAATATGCCGTCCCAGCTCAAAGCTGCGGGCGATGTCGGCCAAGCTGCCTTCATTCACCAACGCGGCACGGATGCGGGTCAATTTGCCCTCGCGCAGGTCTGGAAAGCGGAGGAAAAGAAGGTGGCCGACCGCCATGTCCAAGGCCGCGTCGCCGAGGAACTCCAAGGTCTCATTGTGCCTGCCGCAATCCATCCGCTCAAAGGCGAAGGAGCTGTGGATCAGGGCGAGCTGTAGCAGCTCGCGGTCGCGGAAAACATAGCCGATGCCGCCTTCTTGGAGCTGGGCCAGCTGCTCCGCATGTCTGATAGTCAGCTCTTCAAGCGTGGTTCCCATAGTCCTTGTCTGAAAAATTCCGTCGGGCAGATTTTCCCCTTGTCAAGATCGCCCCGGATAGAGTATAAATTGCCGCACAGCAGGGCGACGTAGCCAAGTGGTAAGGCAGAGGTCTGCAAAACCTTTACTCAGCGGTTCAAATCCGCTCGTCGCCTCCACGGACATTCAAGGCCGGTGAACTCAAGTTCACCGGCCTTTTTTCATTCAACCTATCGTTCGGACATCGGCACAAAAGGCCGTGACGGCTCGCCTATGTACACCTGCCGGGGCCGTCCGATCTTGGAGCCGGGATCCTCCTGCTGCTCCTTCCACTGCGCGATCCAGCCAGGCAAACGGCCCAGCGCAAACATCACTGTGAACATGTTGGTTGGGATGCCAAGGGCGCGGTAGATGATGCCAGAGTAAAAATCCACATTTGGGAAGAGGTTGCGCTCAATGAAGTACTGATCTTTGAGCGCAACCTCCTCCAGCCGCAGGGCTATTTCCAGCAGCGGATCAGAAGAGGAGTTCAGCGAGGCCAGCAGCTCGTCGCAGGCATTCTTGATGATCTTGCCGCGCGGATCAAAGGTCTTGTAAACCCGGTGGCCGAAGCCAGAGAGCTTGAAAGGATCGGACTTGTCTTTGGCCTTGTTGATGTACTTCTGGAAATCGCCGCCGTCCTGCTGAATAGCCTCCAGCATGGTGATCACCGCCTCATTAGCCCCGCCGTGCAGCGGCCCCCAGAGGGCGTTGATGCCAGCGGCAATGGAGGCGTAGAGGTTCACGCCCGCGCTGCCGACTAAGCGCACCGTAGACGTGGAGCAGTTTTGCTCGTGGTCGGCGTGAAGGATGAGCAGCTTGTTCAGGGCAGCAACCGCTTCAGGCCGGATGGTGTACGGCTCCACCGGGCTGTCGAACATCATGTTGAGGAAGTTGGCGCAGTAGCTCAAGTCTGGGCGGGGATAGATCAGTGGCTTGCCGATGCTCTTCTTGTAGGAAAAGGCGGCAATGGTGCGGATCTTGGAGATCAGCCGGGCGGCGGTCAGATCCAGCGGCGCCGTGGGATCGTCGTTCATCTCCGGGTAATAGCTGCACAGACTGTTGACCATCACCGACAGTATCGCCATCGGCGGCGCGCCGGGCGGAAAGCGGTCAAAGAAATGAATCATGTCCTCGTGGATCAGCGAGTAGCGGTTGAGCAGGTCGCGGTAGCGCTGATACTCCGAGGCCGTGGGCAGGTGGCCATGCACAAGCAGGTACGCGACTTCAACGAACAGGCACTTGTCGGCCAGCTCCTCGATGCCGTAGCCCCGGTAGCTGAGGATGCCTTTATTGCCGTCAAGAAAGGTGATCTTGCTGGTGCAGGAGGCGGTGTTCTTGTAGCCGAGATCCACGGTGGTACAGCCGGTCTGCTGGAGCAGCTTGCTGATGTCTATGGCTCTGTCGCCTTCTGTACCGCGCACGATGGGCAGGCTGTAGGATTTCCCTTCGATGGTGAGGACGGCGCTGTCGCCGCTGTGGCTGTCGCTCATGACGGGCACCTCTGACTGATGGTTGACGGATGAAGTTCCCGCCCGCGCCGCAGGGACGGCAGGCGGCGGAAAGATGATGCACGGCCTGCCCTGTCCGGGTACAATGCCGCGCGGCAAGGGATTGAAAACAGGCGGCGGCGCAGGGCTGCCGACAGAGCGGGAACGCTCGGACAAGGGCCGATTGTACCGCAGAACCCAGAAAAGATCAAGGCGGAGAAAAGAGCCGCCGCAGCTCATCAGGACAGAAGATCATGCAAGCACGTGGCACACTGGATGAACTGGAGAAAAAACGTCGGCATATCCGCAGTCTGATGCGCTACGCCGTGCCTGATGAAGCGACCGAGGATGCCGACGACCTGCTGCTGCTCTTCCGCGACGACCGCACCGCCCTCACTGTGCTGGAGGAGTTCTACAGCTTCCTGCCAGAGGCGAAGAACGACTGGATCAAAGAGCTGCGCCTTGTGGCTCGGCAGCGTGGCGTATTCCTCATCGCCGCTGTGGCCTCAGAAGATGCATATCTCTATTTAGTCTCCAGCGAGGGCATCGAGTTCAACGGCAGCCTGCGCGAGGGCTGGCTTGACCAAGACTTGCTTGATTTCTTCGAGTTTGAGTCAGCCGAAGCCTTCCAGCAGGCGGTCAAGGACACAGAGCAGATCCCCGAATATCAGCCGGTGCAGGTTGATGCCAACCTCTGCCCGGCCTGTCAGGTCGCCACCGGCGAGCTGCACGAGCTGGGCTGCCCCGTGGAAATTTGCCCGTGGTGCGGCGGTCAGCTCATCCATTGCGACTGCCGCTTTGAGCAGCTTGGCGTTGATGAGATGAGCGAGAGCGACCTGCTCCGTTTTGAGGCACTGCTGGAGGAGCAAGGGCGCGTTGCCTACGCCCCGGAGCAACGGCCCAGCTTTGCTGATGAGGGGCCGGGCGTGGAGGTGGATTGAGGGTAGGGTAGGGGCATTGCCCCTACCCTGCAACCAACCACAGGCGCGCAGGCGATGAGGAGAAGGTAGCGGGCACCCATCAGCGTGTCTGACAAAGTCCCTCCACTTTGCCTATCAAAGTCCAAGGACTTTGTATGACAAAGTCCATGCATTTTGTGTGACAAAGTCCAAGGACTTTGGTGGCAGGGATCCCCTGAGGATGAAGAGCTGCGCCCAGCGGAAAAGGCCGGAGCAATTCCCCGCCTGATGCATTGCCGCTCTGCAAGGGCGGCTCGTGCATTGTCGTCCGCGCTGTTCCGTCAGCCTGCCGAAAAAAAATTCTTGCTTTGCGGCACAAACAGTGCTACGTCTTTGATCAAAATAATACTCCGGTGAGACCTGATACCTATGAGCAACGCTTCCGCCGCTGTGAAAGAAGTTCTTGTCGCCCCGCTGGCCGCCCGCCGCGAAGCCTTGGGGCTGGCCGCTGCCATCTGCGTCATCCTCCTGCTGGCCGGGCTGCGCGTTGCCCAAGTCGCGCCGCAGCAGGCTGGAGCCGAGCTGCAAGCCTGGCAGATGCAGGACATCAAGCTGAAAAATCAGGCCCCGGTGCTCTACCGCTCGCTGCTCGGCGCGGCAGATACCATCACCTGGCTGAAGGAGACCAACGGCAGCTGGCCAGATGTCGCTGTCCTGCAAGCGGAGAACCTGCCGCCCTTTGCCGCCAAGTTTCTCCCTGCCGGGCTGGGCGGCTTCAGCTGGCAGCTGCGGCAGGGCGCGGGCTGGGCCGACTATTACGGCATCAATGCCAAGGCGGCGGCTGAGGAGAAAAGCGGGGCCGATCCGCTGGAAAACAGCTTCATCCTCCGCATCATCGATTTGCAAAGCGGCCAGCCCTATCCCTACCAGATGGCGCAGCAGGAGCCGGGGAAGGCGGAGCGTTTCGCCGCCCAAATCTGGATCAATCTGAAAACTGCCGACTACCCCGACGGCCCGCCGGAAGAGCGCGGCTGGAAGTGGGTGGTCAGCGGCCTCAACTGAGCGGACAGACCGGCTTGTGACCGGTTTGTGTTCTTATTTTTCAAATAACATTTATTAGAATCAGCATGAAGAAAGCGACATGCCGCATCTCTGCGGCCTTGGCGGCCCTGCTCCTGAGCCAGATGCCGCAGCAGGCCGGAGCCAATCCCTGCGAACTGACCATCGGCGTTTCCCTGCATCCGTATTATTCGTGGGTGAAAAACATTGTCGGCGACGCGGCGGATGTGACAACCTTGGTTCCGCCGGATGTGGATCCGCACACCTATCAGCCGACACCTGCGGACATGGTCCGGCTGGAAGGGCTGGACGCGGTGGTGGTCAACGGTGTTGGCCATGACGAGTTCATCACGCCGATGCTGAAAGCCATAGACAACCCCATCCTCACCGTGTTGGACACCAGCAAGGGCCTGCCGCTGATTCCCTCCTTCAACGACCGGCATTATGCCTTTGAGGAGCAAGAAGGCGGCGGCGCGGCCAAGGTTTCCTACAACAGCCACACGTACATTGCTATAACCGGCGCGATCCAGCAGATGCAGATGCTCAACCGGGAGCTGGGCAAGCTCTGCCCGGAGCAGGCGACGGTCTTCACCGGCAATCTGCGCGACTACGCCGCCAAGCTGCGCAACATGCTCCAAGAGACCCTGAGCCGAATTCAAGGTCTTAAGATGGAGAACCTGCGCATCGCCACCGTGCATGACGGCTATTCCTACCTCTTCCAAGAGCTGGGCATTGAAGTCAGCGCGGTGGTGCAGCCCCGGCACGGAGTCACGCCCAGCAGCAAGCAGCTTCAGGACACCATCAAGCGGATCAAGCAGGCCAAGGTGAATGTCCTCTTCGGCGAGATGGATTACGAGAAAAAATACGTCGATATCATCTTTCAGGAAACCGGCTGCCGCCTCTACGCGCTCTCGCATATCTCCAACGGCGAGTACAGCAAAGAGCATTTTGAGCAGACCATGCAGAAGAACATGGACATCATCGTCCAAGCTCTGACTGAGGCTGCTGGAAGAAGCACTGGCGCAGCGGTCGCTCCTGCGGGCATTCAGGATGTGATGAACCAGCAAATGCAGGACGCGGCCAAGCAGATGCAGGAAAAAATGCAGCAGCAAATGCAGAACAAGATGCAGCAGGCTGTGCCGGAAATCCAGCAGAAGCAGATGCAGAACAGCATGGGCCAGCAGGCGCAGCAGGTTCAGGGCGCGATGCAGCAGAACGTCCAGCAGGCCGTGCCCGCTGTGCAGCAGCAGCAAATGCAGGACGCGGCCAAGCAGATGCAGGAGAAAATGCAGCAGCAAATGCAGAATGCTGTCCCGGCCATTCAGCAGGAGCAGATGAGCAAGGCTATGAGCCAGCAGGCGCAGCAGGTGCAGGGCGCGATGCAGCAGAATGTGCAGCAGGCCGTGCCCGCTGTGCAGCAGCAGCAAATGCAGGACGCGGCCAAGCAGATGCAGGAGAAAATGCAGCAGCAAATGCAGAACGCTGTCCCGGCCATTCAGCAGAAGCAGATGCAGAACAGCATGGGCCAGCAGGCGCAGCAGGTGCAGGGCGCGATGCAGCAGAACGTCCAGCAGGCCGTGCCCGCTGTGCAGCAGCAGCAGATGCAAGGCGCGGCGAAGCAGATGCAGGAGAAGATGCAGCAGGCTGTGCCGGAGATGCAGCAGAAGCAGATGAGCGAGCAGATGCAGAAGGCGGCCCAGCAGGTGCAGGACAGCCTGAAGCAGAACCCGCCCCCGGCAGCACCGCCGCAGGCCAAGCCGTGACCGCCGCCGAACAGCGCAATCTCCTGGAGATCACGGATTTGTCCGTGACCCTCCGGGGGAGCAGGATACTCGACGGCATCAATGTGCAGGTGCGGAAAGGGCATATCCACGCCCTGACCGGCCCCAACGGCGCGGGCAAAACCACCCTGATGCGCAGCGTCATGGGCGGGATGCCGCACCAAGGAACCATCCGCTTCCTCTTCCGGGAGAGCTGCCGGGTCGGCTATGTGCCGCAGTTTCTGGAGTTTGACCATTCTGTGCCGATCACGGTCTTTGACTTCCTCTTCCTGATGTTGAAGCAAACTCCGATCTTTTTGGGCCGCCGCCGGGCGATGCAGGCGCGGATCACGGAGATTCTCTCCGCCACGAACTGCGCCCACCTGATCGACCGCTGCGTCGGCCAGCTCTCCGGCGGCGAGTTCCGCCGGGTGCTGCTGGCGCAGGCGCTGGAGCCAAAGCCGGAGCTGCTGCTCCTTGACGAGCCGGCCAGCAACATTGACGAAGTGGGCATCCGACAGTTCGAGGAGATGCTGGTCAGCCTGCGAGACATGCACGGCATCACCATCCTGATGGTCAGCCACAGCATGGACATGATCAACCGCGTCGCCGACCGGGTCACAGCCATCAACCGCAGCGTCTTCTACGACGGCAGCCCGGACGGCCTGACGCACTCCGACCTGCTGCAGCAGTATAAATTTCTCGGCTGATTTGCTATGGAATTCATTTACACGCTCTTCAAAAGCTGGACCGCCGCTGGCTGGCTGCCCGCGATTTTTGAACACGCCTTCATGGTGCGCGGCCTGCTCGCCGCCCTGATTATCGGCCCGCTGCTGGGCGCGGTCGGCACGGTGGTGGTGACTAAGAAGCTCTCCTTTTTCACCCAGACCATCGGCAACGCGGCCATGAGCGGGGTGGCCATCGGCCTGCTGCTCGGCGAGCCTGCGGACGGCACCTACGCCGGGCTGTACGGCTTCTGCCTGATCGTCGCCCTGCTGATGACCTTTGTCAAAAACCGCACCCGCTTAGCCAACGACACGATCATCGGCGTGGTGCTGGCGCAGACGCTGGGCCTTGGCATCATCCTGATGATCGTCGTGACTAACCAGTTCAACATTCATCAGGTCGAGGGCATCCTCTTCGGCAGCCTGATCACCCTGACCGACAAAGACCTGATTGTCTTAGCCGGGACCGCGCTGGCCGCCGGTATCCTCTTCTCCTGCAACTTCAACCGCTTCATGCTCGCCAGCTTCAACAAGACCTTGGCCAAGGCGCGGGGCCTGTCGCCAGTCTTTCTTGAATATTTCTTCGTCGTCCTGATGACGGCGGTGGTGGTCGCCAGCCTCAAGCTGATCGGCTCGCTCTTGGTGCTGGTGCTGATCGTGGTGCCTGCGGCCGGAGCGCAGCTGCTGGCCTCGAACCTCCGCCGCTTTGTCTGGCTCAGTGTGCTCTTTTCGACAATCAGCACGGTGCTGGGCCTGCTCCTCTCCGGCTTCCTGCCGGTGCCGAGCGGCGCGGTGATTGCGATGGTGTCGAGCCTGCTCTTTTACGCGGCCCTGCTCCTGCGGCCCCTGCTGGCCAAAGGCGGGCCGAATCAGGGGGAGATATAGC
>JAABPV010000007.1:17264-36466 GCA_011391865.1 Desulfobulbaceae bacterium
GTTTCTTGCAGGCCTTCTCAAAGCGTGCTATCATTGATCAAACTTAAAATTGAGGAGATGCGATAAGATGTTGCGATATGCAAGAAAAATTCTGCTGGCAGAGCTGCTGCTTTGGCTTCCCTCTGTCGCCGGAGCGGCAATCGACTGCGGGAAGCTGCCCCATGAGGCTGCACTGAAAAACGGCGTAAAGGTCAACCAAGTCCACGTTTTCTGCGGCGAATGGAAGAACGGCGCACCGAAAGGTTTTCATGCCCGGCCTAAGGGAGAAAATCCGTCCACAGTGAAACAGTTCCGGGTGCAGGACAGGCCGAATGCCGTCGGAATTTACACCGGAAAGTGGATTCACGCGGACAGCGCGGGACAAGAGAAATTTTCGACCATGTTCCCGGACAGCTGCTCTGCCGAGCAGGTGCTGAACTCCATCGCCTATGCGGCGGCTCACGCGGAATCATGCCCCTCAGGCGCGCCAAGCTGGTCGCGCTGCGGCAAAAACCGGCCGGAGGCGGCAGGAAAAGACCGGACAGACTATTGCGGCAGCGCCCGTTTCCTCATCGCCTTTGCCCCAGCCCAAGGCGGTTTCATCAACACAGCCTTCCCTCTCCGCTGACATGCGCGATGATGATTTTTCTTGGCCGGGCCGCCGTCCCGGCGATCAGCAGCATGACCTGCTCGCCGCCTTCCTTGTCCTTGACGTGCAGCGCAGTCCTGTTGGCGCAGCAGAGCTGCTTGCTGAAATTGAGAAAATTAAGGCAGGCCGGACAGATTTCTGGCAGCGGATCGGCAATGCCTACACCCTGACGCTGCGGCCAGAGCAGGCGGAGATCAGCTCAGACTATGAGGCGGGCGCGGTCGTTCCGCTGGAGGATTTCACCCAAGCCGCGCTGGCATGGCAGAATTTCATCAGCCAGAAGAAAGAGCCGCTTTCCTGAGAGAAAACAAATAAGACGATGCTGACTGTCCAGCTGGCGTTCGTCATCGCCTTCATCGCAGCGTTGGCGGTCACTCCCAAGGTACGGGCTGTTGGGGAGCGGCTTAATCTGACCGATCAGCCTTCGGAGCGGAAAATGCATCAGCGGGCTGTGCCGAGAATCGGCGGCGCGGCCTTGCTGCTCGCCTTTCTTTTCCCCTTTCTGCTTCTGTTTCTGCTCCGAAGTTACAGCGAGGCAGCAAAACTGGTCTTTGCCGACCGGAGAATGCCCTGCATCCTCTTCGGTGCCGTGCTGATGTTCCTGCTCGGCCTGCTTGACGACATTCGAGGCGGGCTGTCTTTCAAGATCAAATTCGCAGGCCAGCTGCTTGCAGCAGCACTGCTTTATTCCTGCGGGATCAAGATTAATCTGATCACCAATCCGTTCGGCGGCTCCCTTGAGCTTGGTCTGCTCTCTCTTCCCGTCACCGCCTTCTGGTTTGTCTTGGTCATCAACGCCATCAATCTGATTGACGGGCTGGACGGCCTTGCCGTAGGTATCAGCCTCTTCGCTTCGTTATCCATGCTGCTGGTCTGCGCGGCGGGCGGCCATGTCGCCCCGGCAGTCGCCTTTGCCGCCCTTGCCGGAGCTGCCGCAGGTTTCCTGCGCTACAACTTCAATCCCGCCTCCATTTTCATGGGCGACAGCGGTAGCTATTTTCTCGGTTATTGTTTGGCTGCCCTGAGCATCAGCGGCACCATGAAGGGGCAGGTCGCCACCGCCCTGCTGATGCCGGTCATCGCCTTGGGCGTACCACTGATTGACGCGCTCTGGGCACCAGTGCGCCGCTTCGCCTCCGGTCAGCGACTTTTTCATCCGGACATGCGCCATATTCACCACCGGCTTGTCCAGCTCGGATTCACCCAGCGCAAGGCGGTGCTGCTTATTTACGCCATGACCATCGCGCTCGGCATCTGCGCGGTGATTCTGGTGCACAGCCAGAACGAGACTTCAGCTCTGATTCTTTTTTTCATGGGAGCCGGAGGCGTGGCCGCTGCCCGCTCGCTCCGCCTCTCCGGCATCATCACGGTGCGCAAAATGTCCTCTTGGGCGCGGAGCATCGGCAGCGAGCTGGACTTCAGTTTGGAAGGCCGCTTTTTTCTCAGCCAGCAGTTTGAAATCGCCCAAGCAGCGAGCGTGGAACAACTCTGGGAGCAGGTTGCCAAGACTTTGGAGAGCTTGGACTTTGACCGGGCGGAATTCACCTGCGCCGCTTGGCCGTCTGAGGCGTGCTGTTTTCAATGGGAGCGCGGCGGCGTAGCAGTTCAGCGTGAGCTGATGCTCCGGGTCGAGCTGCCGCTGCATGACTGCGGCCCGGACGGTGCCTGCCGTCTCCTCGGCTCTCTGCTGCTGCTCAAAGACATGGGCCGTGGTGACTCGGCAGACGGCAACATCCTTAAACGGATCGGCATGCTGCGCAAAAACATGGTCTCTGCGCTGGCGAAGCTTCGGCGTTCCGCAGGCGGCGGGCCAAAAAGCACGGCAGCTTATGGCGATGCCGCGCAGTATTAAAAATTGTCTTCAGAGCGGTGCTGAAAGTGCGGAATTCGACCTTTTTTGCGTTTTTCCGCGAAAAAATTTAATATAACCAAGCGGGAAAAAGAGAAATGCAAGAAATTGCACCAAGCCGATTCCCCTTGCTTTTTGCTTGCCGCCCCATTATCATACTCAAGAAGAAACTCGACGCTGAAGCGGTTCGGCAATGACAGAACAACTAGAACAAAAGGGGAGAACATGAAAAAAATACTGAGCGCGGCTGCGGTGTCGCTCCTGCTTCTCGCAGCTGCGGGCCAGAGCTTGGCAGGCTCCAAATACGCGCCGCCCAAGGGGCCGATGGGGCCAGGCTGCCCTGACGACTGCCAAGATCAGATCGACGGTCTGAACTCCAGCCAAGCCCGGCAGGACGAACAGATCAACTCCATGCAAGCTGACCAAGGTCGGCAGGATGCCCAGATCAATGCCCTGCAAGCTGACCAAGGTCGGCAGGATGAGCAGATCAACGCCAACTCAGCCCGTCTTGATCAGCACGAAAACGAAATCAACACCCTGAAGAGCCGCAAGCATCAGACCTACAATCCTTGGTATGTCAAAGGCATGGCCAAGCTGATCTGGAGCGGCTCCATGGATGTGGACAAGGCCGAATATGGCTTCAAGGCTGACACGGACAGCGGCTACGGCCTCGCCTTGGCGGGCGGCCGCAAGATAGGCAACTTCCGCGCTGAAACCGAGCTGGGCTTCCAGAGCGCAGGTTTCAAAGCCAAAGGGCTGGACGACATGACTGTGAGGACCATGATGTTCAACGGCTTCTATCATGTCCCGGTCTCCAATCTCGGCGTGTACTGGGCGCAGTGCGAGCCGCTGTCTGTCTACGGCATGGCGGGCATGGGCGCAGGCAAGGCGGAAGTCACCTTCGAGAACGGCCTTGACGACAGCGAGACCACCTTCGCCTACAAAGTCGGCGCGGGCGTGGCCTATGACATCGCTTCCAACATGGCCATTGACGTGGGCTATGAGTACATGCGCCTCAGCGACATCGAGCTGGGTGCTGACCACAGCATGCTGCGGATGGACGACATGAAGAGCAGCTCCGTCAACGCCGCTTTCAGATACTCCTTCTGACAAGCGGTTGCGCCTCTTCTTCTCTTGGCTCCTGCGCTTGCTGGCGCAGGAGCCTTGTTTTTTTCTCCATCAGGCTGCGGCCAAGGCCAGCACCAGCTCAGTCAGCCGCGCCATGTCCTCCAAGCTGACCTCTTCGGCGGTTGAATGGACATTGGTCATGCCGGTGGCGACAATCGCGGTCGCCAGGCCGCAGCCGTTGAAAATGTTCGCGTCGCTGCCGCCGCCTGCGATTTCATAGCGCAAGTCCATGCCGACACGCTCCGCAGCCGCCGCAATCCGGCGGACCACCGCGTCGTTCATGTCCAATCTCATGGCCGGGAAATCCAGCTCCGCCTGAAAATCCAGCTTCGGTGCGCGCCCGGACGAATCGCACCAGCCAGCAACTGTCTTGCGGAAAACAGCTTCAATCTCCTTGTGCAGCCGCTCCAGTTTGTCCAGCGAATGACTGCGGATTTCCCCTTCAATCAGCACCTGCTCCGGCACGATGTTGGTGGCTGTTCCGCCGTGGATGGTGCCGAAATTGGCCGTGGTTTCATGGTCAATTCTGCCGCAGGGCGCAGCGGCCAGAGCTTTGGCGGCCAGCACGATGGCGTTGATGCCTTTTTCCGGGTGCAGGCCAGCATGAGCCGCCGCGCCCTTGACCGTGATGCGCAGCCGTTTTGAGGCTGGCGCGCCGATGATCACTTTGCCAAAGCCGCTGGTGTCCAGCGCGTAGCCCATTTTCGCCCGGACATGCGCCGGGTTGAGGGCCTTGGCTCCGAGCAGGCCGGTCTCCTCGCAGGTGGTGAAAATGAATTCCAGCGGCGCGTGCGGCAGCTTGTACTCCTGCATCACCCGCCACGCCTCAATCAGGGCAGCGATGCCCGCTTTGTCGTCGCTGCCGAGAATCGTCCCGCCGCTGCTGGTGAAGCGGTCACCCTGCCGCAAGACTTTGATGCCGCGCCCCGGTTCCACCGTGTCCAAGTGGCAGTTGAAAAACAGCGGCACCTGCGCCGCGTCGCCGTCAAAGCGGAAGATCAGATTGCCGCACTGAGAGCCGGTGCGGGCGGCGGAGTCATCCTCAAAAGGTGGCGGCGCGCCCGCGCCGCAGAGCAGCTCCGTGACTAAAGCGGCCATGCGGCCTTCCTCGCCGGACGGACTGTCGGTTTCGCAAAGCTGGATGAAGGTGCGGGCCAGCCGATTGAGGTCGATCAATGTATTAAAATTCATTGGTTTTCTGAAGTTGAAGCGGCTGTCGTTTTATTGTGCTGATCTGTATCCGCAAACATCGTTTTTTCGTAGATGCCGTTTTGTTCTTCTTCCTCATCCTTTAATCTGATTGTATTTCCATAGCCCAGCCAAGAGCTGCTGATAGGAAAAGGGGCCTGTGGTTTAGCCGTTGATAGCCACGTGCCAGCTGTACATAATCATACCTCCTGTGGTTGAATGGACGAGTTTCCGCGCATACACAGCAGCGGCGGCAGATCATTATGAATGATAGCTTGATTAGAGTTTTTATTAAAACAATTTCTTCTGAAAACCTATTGATTCCCGTTCCCGTTGCGCCTTTTTGTAGGTTTGAGACTTGCCAGGCATCTGCACAGCCGCACCTGAAAGCAGTTCTTCGATAGTTATAATTTGAATTTTTGGATAATCTCGGTTCCAGTCTGGAGAATGATAGAATCCTGCTGAGGCAGCTTCGGTTTTCATATCTTTGGTCGGATTTTCCAAGGTGATGAACACGCCGATGGCCGCATTTTCACGTTCAATCGTGCCGACTAAATCACGGATGTCGCCGCTTTTGACCTTGCCGCTCTTCACCTGTACGATCAAGCGTTTCGGTTTGCCTTTGGCATCGTCAATAAAGGTGATGATACCGTCAATGCCTTTATCTTTCCCTTTTTTCCCTTGCCTGCTGCCCGCTTCTCCGCCTGCGGGCTGGGCTTGGATGAGCGACAAGGCCCACCATTGGAACTGATAGCGATCATCGCTGGCAAGCTGCCGCGCATCCGCAAGACTTTCTGGCTCGCCGACCACATCATAATCTTCTTTTTCGACAATGCCGAAGGCATCTTTCAGCCGGTATTTCTGCAAGGCTATGGCAAGATGAGTGATGTCAATGCCAATCCAGCTTCGTTTCAACTTTTGCGCCGCGTGAATGGTCGTGCCGCAACCGCAGAAGGGATCAAGAACAATATCGCCTTCATTGCTGCTGGCTGCAAGAATACGTTCAAGGAGGGCAACAGGTTTTTGCGTGGGATAGCCGAGGCGTTCAGCGGCTAATGCGCTGATCGGAGAAATATCTATCCATAAATCTTGCAGAGGAACGCCTGGCATCTCATCAAGATAACGTTTATAGTTAGGCATTCCTGAATCAGAATAATACAGCAGATTTTTATCAGAAAACTCTCTCATTTTATCCTGTGAATATGCCCAGAATCGCTTTTTGTAAGGAGGAATCCCTTTGTATTCCCAGCCTTCTTGCGGAGAAGAATATTCTTTCGTTAAATCTGCTTCCCAGTCTGCTGTCCTGTCTGTTTTACGCTTGATCCGCCATTCGTAACTTGTGTCGCCTCCAGGCTTGGCAGCTGTTAAATTGTCTGCACGAAATTTTTTGCCAGTCGTCTTGTCTATATGACGGTAATTCTGTTTGATATAACTTTCATCATATTTTGTGTAAATTGGGTTCCAAGCCCACGTTTTCCCTTTGGTGTAAAAGAAAATAATGTCATGAATCCGACCAGCTTGCTGAGAACCTTGTTTCGTATCGCTATGCGCTGACGACCGCTTCCAAACAAATTCGTTACGAAAACCTTGCATTCCAAAAATAGAATCCAACACGATTTTTAAATAATGGCTTGCAGTTGGATCGCAATGCAGATACAGACTGCCAGTAGGCTTGAGAACACGGTGCAGCTCAATCAGTCTGGCCGTCATCATCACAAGGTACGCCATCATCGGATTCGTGCCGATGAATTCCCGCAGCGCACCAATCATCATTTTCACATTAGTTGGTGTTGATGTTGATGTGACGATTTCTTTATAAATCTCTGCCGCAGCCATGTCCCAATGCCACGTGTCCTCAAAAGCGGTGAGCTGGGCTTCGGAATCCCGACCGCTCTCATCTTTGAACAGAACATTATAGCTGCGGTTCGAGTTGAAAGGCGGATCGAGATAAATCAGATCAACGCTTTCAGGTTTGATATATTCCTGAAGAATTTTCAGATTGTCGCCGTAATAAAGCCGATTTTTCATTTTTTTCCGAGGTCATTTTTGTTATTCACACACTCCGCAGCGGCGGCAGCGCGAGGTCTCACAGGGCGGGGTGGCTTCAGCCTTCAGTGCTTTTTCCAGCTCCCGGCGCAGGTAATCTTTGCTGATGCCCTGATCAAGCACGTCCCAGCAGAACAGCTCGTCCGCCGCTCTGGGCCGGATAGCGTATTGCCACGCGGACAGGCCGTGTGCCTTCATCGCCTGCTTGAAAGACAATTTTCCTGTGCCGATGTCCAAAAGCGCGGGTGCAATGCGGCGGTCGGCGCGGGAGAAAACCGCCTGCGGCAGAACGCTTTCCGGGCGGTCGGCCTTGAACTGAAGATTGTCAAGACCGGCCACGCCGTTTTTCAAGTATTTGATCGCGCTGTTCAAACGCAGCAGAGCGGCCTTGTCGCTCCCCTCATCCATGCCGCCAAAGGAAAGATATTGGAAGGGAGTCCACGGCTTGGGCACAAAACTGTTGACGGAAAGAACAAGCTCGCAGAGCCGCCCTTTTTTTCGGCCAATCGGCAGCATCGTCTCCCGCACTTTCCGCACTAATTGAATGAATTCGTCGAGATCACCTTTGCTTTCCGTGGGCAGGCCGACCATGACATAAAGCTTGAGCGTGAAGATGCCCGCCTCGGTCAAGGCGGCAGCAGCAGCGAAAATGTCCTCTTCGGCCAAGCCCTTGTTGATCACCTGCCGCAGCCGCTGCGAGCAGCCGTCCGGGGCGATGGCCGCTGACTTGAGCTTGGAGCGGGACAGCAGCTCAAGCAGGCGAGGTGAAATCCGGTCGGCGCGGAGCGAGGAAAAAGAGAGGGCACAACCGGTTTCGCTGAGAAAGGCGGCGATGCGATCAAGCGTGGCCGAGTCAGCCATTTCCATGCCGAGCAGCCCGGCGCGGTCAACGCCTGCGGGCCGCTGCGCCAGCCCGGCCAGCACCGCCTCTGCGTCCCAGAGCCGGGGCGGGCGGTAGATAAAGCCGGCGGCGCAGAAGCGGCAGCCCCGGCTGCACCCCCGCCCCAGCTCGGTCATGTGCATGTTCAGCTCGGCTTCCGGCGACAGCAGCTCAGAATGCGCGGCCTGATCTGCGGTCGTCACGGCGGCCCGGCGCACCCGCTGCGGCAGGCCCGGCGCGGCGGATATTTCCCGCACCCTGCCCTCGTCGTCATAACGGAAGCTGTAGCCGCTTGGCACGTAGCAGCCGGGAACTGCCGCAGCGATACGGCACAGCAGCTCCTGCCGGTCAAAATTTCCGGCCCCAAGCAGCATCGACAGGAGAGCGGGCAGCACGGCCTCTGCCTCGCCGATCACCATCAGATCGGCAAAAGCGGCCAGCGGCTCCGGGTTCATAAAGACCGCGACCCCGCCGAAGATCACCAGCGGGCTGCCGGGCGCGGGCGGGCCGCTGCGGTCGACGGCATAAGGCGCAATCCCTCCGGCAGCAAGCATGGCGGCCAAGCGGGGATAATCCTGCTCAAAGCTGATCGAGCCGAAAACAAAGGGGAAATCGGAGAGAGGCCGGTCAGATTCTAACGAGCGGAACGGCTCTTGGTTCTGGGGATAAACAAAACGCTCGCAGACAATTTCGTCCGAGCTGTTCAGCAGGCGGTAAACAATCTGGCAGCCGAGATTGGAAACGGCCAGCGGGTAGGTGTTGGGATAAAGCAGGGCCGCAGGCTGGCGGCCCGTCCATCGTTTGCGGACTGTGCCGATCTCGGTTGCAAGGAGAGGGTGCAAGGGAGCGGCGGCAGGCGGAACTCAGCTCGCTTTTTTGCGGATGTAGGCCGGCTCATCCCACTCGGCCAGATCGTTCTGATCGTCGAAGACTGGGGCAGGCATGGGCCGCATTCCTTTCGGAGCCGGATTGGGCCGGGCGAAGCTGACCGCCCGGTGTTCCGAAGGCCGCTCCGGCTCCTGAAGAATCGGCTCTGACTTGCCCGCCGCCTTGCGCCCGGAGCGGCCCATCGCGTCCAGTTCGGAGATGGTCTCGCCTTCTTCGCGCCGGGTGATGCCGGTGGCGATCACCGTCACCCGCAGCTCGTCGCCCATGTTCTCGTCAAAGAGCGCGCCGATGATGATGTTCGCATCCTCATGGGCCTTGTCCTGAATCAGGGCTGAAGCCTCCATGAACTCGTTCATAGTCATCGAGCTGGTGGCGGAGATATTGATCAGGATGCCCAGTGCGCCGTCAATGCCCACATCTTCGAGGAGCTGGTTGTCAATGGCCCGCTTGGCGGCCTCGGCGGCACGGTTCTCGCCGGACGCGGAGCCGGAACCCATGATCGCCGGGCCGACTTCCTTCATGACTGTCTTCAGATCGGCGAAATCCACGTTGATGTGGCCGGGCAGATTGATCAAGTCGGTGATGCCCTTGACCGCTTGCAGAAGAACATCATCAACCATCTTCATCATCTCCACCATAGTGGAGTTCTTCTGCATCAGACCGAGCAAGCGGTCGTTGGGCACAGTGATGATGGTGTCCGAATTTTTCTTCAGCTCCTCCCAGCCCGCCTCAGCGTTTTTCATCCGCTTTTTGGCTTCAAAGTAGAAGGGCTTGGTGACTACGGCCACGGTCAGCGCACCCTGCTCCTTGCTCAGCTTGGCGATCACCGGCGCGGCACCGGTGCCGGTGCCGCCGCCCAGACCGGCGGTGACAAAGACCATGTCCGCGTCGGCGATGGCACTGCTCAGATCGTCCAGACTTTCCTCGGCGGCCTTCCGCCCGACTTCAGGAGACGCGCCCGCGCCCATGCCCTTGGTCACGTTTGGGCCAAGCTGGATGCGGATGTCCGCCCGCGACTTTTCCAGTGCCTGCATGTCAGTGTTGGCGGCGATGAACTGCACTCCGGCCAGCCGGTGCTCGACCATCGTGTTGATGGCGTTGCCGCCGCCGCCGCCGACTCCGATCACCTTGATCGTCGCCACAGGTTTTTCTTCTCTATAGGACATGCTTTCCTCTCAAACATTTCGCGCCTGCTGCATTGTCAATCCAGTCCATTGTACCGCTGCTCCGGCTGCCGCTCAATGCTAAATAATATTTTTGAGAAAATTTTTCAAGCGGGTGATCACATTGCCGCTTTCCGCAGGCTGAATGCTGCGGGCCGTGCTGCCGTAGAGAACCAACCCGACCGCCGTGGTGCAGCGGGGCGACTCAATGTCCTCCACCCGACCGCCCACGCCCTGCGGGCAGCTCATCCGCACCGGCATGTCGAAAATTTGCTCGGCCAGCTCGACGATGTTGGCTAAAAGGGCGGTGCCGCCGGTGATGACCATGCCCGCGTTGATCCGATTCCTATACCCAGAGCCGCAGAGTTTCTTGTTCACCACTTGGAGAATTTCTTCGATCCGGGCTTCAAGGATTTCCACCAACACCTTCTGCGAGACCTTGCGGGCCTTGCGGTCGCCGACAGTCGGCACCTCAATGATGTGGTTTTCCTTGATTAGAGAGGACAGCGCGCTGCCGTAGCGGTACTTGAGCTGCTCGGCCTCTTGTAGCGGGGTGCGCAGGCCGACCGAGAGATCGTTGGTCAGGTTGTTGCCGCCAAGAGCCAGTTCCCACGTGTATTTGATCGTGCCGTTGCAGAACACAGCCAGATCGGTGGTGCCGCCGCCGATGTCGAGCAAGGCCACGCCCAGCTCCATCTCGTCCGGGGTGAGCACAGCCTTGGACGAGGCGACCGACTCCAGCACCACCTCGGCCACGTTCAGTCCGGCCCGGTTGCAGCTGGTGATCAGATTATGCAGGGATGTCACGTCGGCGGTGACAATGTGAACATTGGTTGCTAAACGCACCCCGGTCATGCCGAGCGGATTCTGAATGCCAGTGTGGTCGTCCACCATGTACTCTTGCGGGAGCACATGAATGATCTGCTGGTTGTCCGAGACCTTGACCGTCTGCGCGGCCTGAATCACCGCGTCAATCTCGCGCTGATGAATCTGCTGGTTGTTGATGGCGATGATGCCGGGCGAATTGAAGCCCTTGACGTGAGTGCCCGCAATGCCGACATAGACGGTCTCGATGTCGCAACCGGCCATGTCGGACGCACTGTCCATGGCCTGACGGATCGCCCGCACTGTGGACTCGATGTTGACCACCACGCCTTTCTTCATGCCCGACGAGGCCGCAGTGCCCACGCCGATGATGTCCACGCTGCCGTCAGGAAAAACTTCGCCGATCACCGCGCAGATTTTGGTCGTGCCGATGTCTAATCCGGCGACCAGCTCGCCTGGCCCCCGAAATGTCTTCGCCCCTCCGGCCTCAAGACCAGCTGTTCCTGCTTCGGCTTCAGCAGCCTTTATGTCCAGCTCTTCCATCGCGTACTCCGCCTACGGTTCCATCTTGGCCACAAGGATGCGGTCCGCTTGGTAATCCATGCGAATTTCTCTGATATTGTCAATCTTCTCCTTGCGGTGCAAGCGCTCAAGCAGCTTGACCAGGTGAAGATATTTAGTTTTGATATTACCATATCCCAAGTGAATAGGAAAGGGCCGTTCCGCCAGATATGCAATAATTCCCCCGTCCCCGCTCACATGCACTTCCGAGACCGCCTGCAGAGGCAGGACAGGATTGCCTTGCGCGGCAAGACGGAGAAACTGCGCCGCCTCTGCCGCCGGGCCGTCGGCAAGGCTGGCTCCTGCGGGCAGGCTGATGCCGGTGAGCACAGGAAAATCAATATCCTGCCCCGGCTGGAGCGCGGCGAAAATCATGCCGTGCTGATCCACGTAATGCAGCCCCGCGCCGTTCTCCTCCAGATTGATCAGGGCCAAAGGCCGCCGCTCCTGCACCTGCACATGCAGGCCGTAGGGCCAGACGCGGCGGATGCTGACAGTGTCGATCCACGGATGGCTGCGGACGCGCTCCTCCGCCTCGGCCAAGTCAATGGCCAGCAGCGGCTCGCCCTGCCGGATTTCAGCCAGAGCCAGCACCTCCGCATCGCTGACCGTGCGGCAGCCCTGCACGGTGACCTGTCTCACCCGCAGGGAGTCAGCCCGTTCCAGCATCTGCCAGCCCCGCATGGCGGTCACAGCAAGCAGAACCGCCAGCAGGCCGGCCAGAACGCCAGTTTTGGAAAGACGCAGCAGCAGGCCGCCCCGCCTGACTTCCCCATCTTTCCGGTACGGGCCGTTGCCGACAGGCGGCAGGCCCCTGCGTTCCCCGGCAAAAGCGGAGCGGAAGCGGCGGAAGGCACCAGAGCGCACGGCCCTGTGCTGCTGATAACGCCGTCTGCTGGCACCGACCAGCGGGCTTTGCGATTTCTTCAGCTCAGGCCTCATCGCGGATGATTTTCACTTCTGGCTCCAGCCGGATGCCGAAGCGGACGAAGACTTCGTCCTGCGCCCTTTCTGCCAGAGTGAGGATGTCCGCCGCTGTTGCGCCGCCGGTGTTGACGAGGAAATTGCCATGCACCGGCGAAATCATCGCCGCCCCGCAGCTCGCGCCTTTCAGCCCGGCGGCCTCAATCAGCCTGCCTGCAAAATCGCCGGGCGGATTTTTGAAGAACGAGCCTGCCGAAGCCGCGCCCGCAGGCTGCTTGCCTTTTCTGCGCTCCAGATATGCAGCGCAGCGGCTGCGGATGTCCGCCTCGCCATCAGGCCGCAGACGAAACCACGCCGCCGTGAGAATGCTGCCGCCGAGTTCGCCGTCCGCCAGAGCCAGATTGCGGTAGCTCAAACGTAATGCGTCCACTGAAATCTGCCGGATACGGCCATCTTTGTCAACAAGTTCAATCGCAAAAAGCAGTGCGCCGGTTTCTTGGCCCCAAGCCCCGGCGTTCATCCGCACTGCGCCGCCGACAGAGCCGGGGATGCCGACTAAGAATTCCAAACCGGCCAAGCCTTGCCCGCCGCACCAAGAAACCAGCTTGCCCAAAGCGCAGCCTGCCCCGGCTTTGACAAGGGCAAAATCCGGGCTGCGCTCCTGCACAGCAAGGGCGTTGCATTCGCCTTTGAGGCGGATGATTACGCCTGACCAGCCGCTGTCGGTCACGAGGAGGTTCGAGCCGCGCCCGATGACGAGGAATTTAATTTCCTCTTCAGTCAGCAAGGCGAGCAGGCGGCGCAGTTCTTCCGCTGATTGCACATCAATCAAAGCCGCTGCCTTGCCGCCCGCCCGCAGGGTGCAGCATTCGCTCATCGGCGCGTCGAAGCGCAGTTCCGTCAAGCCTGCTGCTGCCAGCAGCCTGCGCTGGTGCTCGTTCATAAGATCTCCTGCATAAATCAACAAGCCAAGGAAGAATGCTGCTCGTTTGCCAAGGAGTTTGGCTCGGCAAGAAAGGAGTTCAGCTTGGCCAAACTGCTTTTTTAGTCGGCAGCAAAGAAGTTTGGCCGACTCAAACTCCTTTTCAGGTCGGCAGAGCTTCTTTGCGGCTTAACCAAACTTCTTTGTTGCTCGGCCAGACTCCTTTTCTGCCGAATACAACTCCTTTGCAAGTCGATAGAACTCCTCTTTTGCCAAGCTGAACTCCTTTCCAGATCGGCCGAACTCCTTTTCTATCGAGTATAACTCCTTTCCAAGTCGTCAGGACTCCTCTTTGACCAAGCCGAACTCCTTTGCCAGCGAGCAGGAAAGGAGCATCAACTCAGGGTGATGGAAAAAATACCGCAACAGAAGAAGCCGCTTCACTCTCTGCTGCAACCTGATTATTTAGAGCTTTGCGAGGTCTTTCCGCTCCAGCAGCTCCAAAAGCTGCTCGCCGATTTGAACGATGCTACCCGCGCCCAAAGTCAGCACCAGATCGCCCGGCTCAATGAAATCGAAGAGATCTGCGGGAAGCGTGGCTAAATTGCTGTGATGATGCGCCTGCCGCTGGCCGTGCTGTTTCATCGCTTCCAGCAGAGACGCGCTGCTCACACCCTCGATGGGCTGTTCGCTGGCCGCGTAAATGTCAGTCAGAATCAGCACGTCGGCCCGGTAAAAGGCGGTGGCGAACTCGTTGAACAAGCCCTTGGTGCGGGTGTAGCGGTGCGGCTGGAAAACCACCACCAAGCGGCGGTCGGGCCAGCCGTCGCGGATTGCGTCCAGCGTGGCGCGGATTTCGGTCGGATGATGGCCGTAGTCGTCCACAACGAGAATGCCCTGCTTCTCGCCTTTGATTTGCAGCCGCCGCTGTACGCCCTCGAATTTCTCCAAGGCATGGGCGATGACCGGAAACTCAATCTCCAGCTCTAAAGCCACAGCAATCGCGGCAAGGGAGTTGAGGATCACATGCCGCCCTGGTGAATTGCGCCGCACCCGGCCCAGCTCCTTACCCCGGAAATAGACGGAAAATTCGCTGCCCAGACCTTTGCGCTCGATCTTGGCGGCGTGCAGATCGGCCTGCTCGGTCAGGCCATAGGTGATTTTACGCCGCTGAATCTGCGGCAGCAGGCTGGTGACATTAGCATCATCCAAGCAAAGCACCGCCGCGCCGTAAAAGGGAATCCGGCTGATGAATTCGAGGAAGGTCTCTTTGATGTGATCGAGATCGCGGTAATAATCCACGTGCTCCAGATCAATGTTGGTCACGACCTCAATCACCGGCGAGAGCTTGAGGAAGGAGCCGTCGCTCTCGTCCGCCTCGGCGACGAGGAATTCGCCCTCGCCGAGATGGGCGTTGCTGCCGCCGAAGCAGTCCACCTTGCCGCCCACAGCCACAGTCGGATCAAGACCTGCCTCGTGCAGCACCGCCGCGATCAGCGAGGAAGTGGAGGTCTTGCCGTGACTGCCCGCGACCGCGATGCCGTATTTTTTCAGACGCATCAGCTCGGCCAGCATCTCGGCCCGCTGGATCACCGGAATCTGCTGCTCGCGGGCGGCCAAAACTTCGGGATTGTCCGCCGCCACGGCGGAGGAGACCACCACCACGTCCGCGCCCTCGACCCAGCCTGCCTGATGGCCTTGATGGATGATGCCGCCGATGAGCTGGAGGCGGCGGGTGATGTCCGAGCCGCGCAAGTCTGAGCCGCTGACTTTATAGCCAAGATAGAGCAGCAGCTCGGCGATGCCGGACATGCCGATGCCGCCAATGCCGACGAAATGAATGTGTTTGTTTTTTTTGTACATGAAATCTTTCTACCAGAATTATACGGTTATAGCGGATTGATTTTAACAGCTATATCCAATTTTCGGTGAACGAATGAAACCATCGAGAATATATCGAGCGCATCTTGTTCTGAAATTGGCCAAGAGATTTTTGCTGAATGCGCTACAGGATTTCGTATAGCTCCAAAAATGCCAATAAGAATATTGCTGAATCCTTTCTGTTCGCTTTGCTCTGTTTCAGTTGCGAGAGAATTAATCGCAAGAACAGGGTCTTTAGTCGAGAAGACTCTATTTATAAGTTCGGCTCCATCAGATGCAATTCCTGATAATTCTCTGATTCTGTTGAAAACACCTTTTATCGCCTCAAAAACTGCGTGAAAATAATTTTCTGCTAACAATTCTGCATTGCAATATTTGTATATCTCAGGATGAGATTTTCTGCCTTCAAGTTTTTCCTTTAACGCACCAACTCTTGCAATCGCGCCTTTAAGCGTAGTTTCTTTTTCTGTGTAAATCACCTTGCCATCTTCCCGGATCAAAAAGCCAGAAAAAGACAGCACAATGTTTAATTCATTTCGTCTCCATTCAAATTTATCTCTATCTCTGGCGTATCCTACAGGGTTTAATGCACGATTTATAAACATCACCAAGTGATTCCCCACTTGATATTTATTTTGAGCTTCCGCAAGGGCATTAAACAACCTTTTCCATTTTGTCACACCCGGACTGACATCAGTTAATTTGCAGTCTTTTAGCAAGTATTCAATTTCTGAGCCTGTTAGCCCACGAGCTGTATCAGCAAGGATACGACAGGCAGCTTCTAATTTTTGGGCATCAAACGGTTGAATTCGTTCCATCTCATTAAATACCCTCTGAGGGGGCGTATTTTGTTAACAAAACGCAGACACTCAAAATCCGCTCCGCCGCGTCCGGGACAGCCATTTGCCGCATCGCCGCACCCATTGCCGCCCGCTTGCCGCTGTCTTCGGCCAGCTCCGTAACCACCGTGACCAGCTGCGCCGCATTCAGCCCCTCTTCCCTATACATCTTCGCCCCGCCGCCTGCAACATAATAGCTTGCGTTGGCGGCCTGATGATCGTCCGCCGCGTGGGGATAGGGAATGAGAACGGCAGGCAGACCCATCACCGCCAGCTCGGCCAACGAGGTGGCTCCGGCCCGCGCCACAGCCAGATCAGCTTGGGCGTACACTGCGGCCATGTCTTTGATAAATGCTGAGACTTCCGCCTGCACGCCTGCGGCGGCATAGCCAGCCCGCACCTGCTCGACATCGGCTGCGCCAGTCTGGTGAATCAGCCGGAAAGGTCTTGTTATTTTTTCTTTGAGAATATTAGCCGCCTCCAGCATCAGCAGGTTGACTCGGTGTGCGCCCAAGCTGCCGCCCATGATCAGCAGAGTGAACGGATTGCCGCTGTCCTGCTGTCTTTGCCTGCTCTCCGCAGCGGCGAGTATCTCCGCCCGCACCGGATTGCCCGATACAACTATTTTCTTTGGCGGAAAAGGATAGTCGCCGGGAATCGAAACGAACACTTTGCTGACAAAACGGGCGGTCAGGCGGTTGGCGAGGCCGGGAATGGCGTTTTGTTCATGAATGCAGGCAGGTACTCCGAGCAGGCGGGCAGCCAAAAGCACCGGCCCGGTGACATAGCCGCCCACGCCAAAGACCAGCGCAGGCTGAAACCGCTGAATCAAACGGGCCGCCTCCAGCACGGCTTTGGGCAGGCTGGCTATGCTCCGCAGTCGGTGCGCCAAGCCCATGCCTTTGAGGCCCATGCAGGAAATGGCCTCTTGCTGAAAATTCAGTCCGGCCAGCGCGTCGCGGTCAAGCTGCCGCTGCGTGCCGATGAACATGATTTCGCAGCCGGGAAATTGCCGCCGCAAGGCTGCGGCCAAGGCGATGCCGGGAAAGAGATGGCCGCCAGTGCCGCCGCCGGTGATGATGATGCGCATGGAAGTCAAATGTGGCAAGGATCGAATAAAAACAATGCGGCTGGGCTACAGCTGCGTCCGCTCGCCGAAAAGCGCTGTGCCGATTCTGACCACCGTCGCGCCTTCCTCGATGGCGATGCGGAAATCTCCTGAAAGACCCATTGACAATGCAACCGCCGCGTTGTCATGAAACAAGCCCTCTTCAGCCAAGTGCAAGGAAAGCTGCTTGAGCGAACGGAACCACGGGCGGCTTGCCTCCGGCTCGCGGCCCAGCGGCGGCATGGTCATCAGGCCCCGGACGCGCAGGCTGGCCAGTGGCTGCATGGCCCGGAGCAGCTCTTCGGCCTGCTCCGGTAGCACGCCGGATTTCTGCGGCTCGCGGCCCACATTGACCTGCACCAGCACGTCTAACTGTTTGCCAAGCTGCGCCGCGTGCTTGTCCAAGGCGGCGGCCAGCTTCAGCCGGTCAACGGTCTGAATGACCCGGAAGAGCGACGCGGCGGCGGCGGCTTTGTTGCTCTGCAAATGACCGATGAAATGCCATTCCAAGGCAGGATCAAGCTGACTGATCTTGCCTGCTGCCTCTTGCAGGTAATTCTCGCCGAAGACTGTCTGGCCGCAGGATTGCGCCGCAGCCACGCCTGCCGCAGACACGTGCTTGGACACGGCCACGATCTTGATTGCGTCAGGATTTCTGCCGCAGGCCAAGGCGGCGGCGCGGACAGCGGCGTGCACCTGTTCAAGATTGTCGCAAATCATGCTGGCAAAGCAAAGAGTTTTTCCGCGTTGCGGCTGGTCTGGTCAGCGATTTCCGCCAAGGAAACGCCGTGCAGCGCGGCCACTGCGGCGGCAGTGTGCAGAATATGCTCTGGGCGGCAGCATCTGCCCCGGAACGGTACCGGCGCAAGAAACGGCCCGTCGGTTTCCAGCAGCAGCCGGTCAAGCGGCAGGCCGCGCACAACCTCGCGCAGACTTTCCGCCTTGGGGAAAGTGACAATGCCGGGAATGGAGAGGTAAAAGCCCAGCTCCAGCACCTGCTCGGCCAGTTCGCTGTCGCCGGTAAAACAATGCATCACCCCGCCGCACGGGAAAGGCCCCTTCTCCCGCAGCAGGCGCAGGCAGTCCTCGTGCGCGTCGCGGTCGTGGATGATCAGCGGCAGGCGCAGCTCCTTGGCGAGTTCAAGCTGACGGATAAAAACCGGCAGCTGCGCCTCTTGGGCCGAATAATTCTTGGCGTAATCAAGGCCGATCTCGCCGAAGCCGACCACCTTGGGCGCGGCACCCAGCTCGCGCAGCTGGCGGAAAACCTCGTCGTCCGCCGTACCCGCATCGTGGGGATGAATGCCCACCGCCGCGTAAACGCCCTCGTGCTCGGCGGCCAATTCCACCGCCCGGCGCGAGCTGGCAAGGTCAATGCCAATGGTAATGATCTTGGTCACGCCGCAGCGGTTTGCGGCAGCGATGACTTCAGCTAGATCGGCCTGATACTCGGCCATGTCAAGATGGCAGTGGGTGTCAACCAAGCGGCAGCCGGGCGGCAGCGCGGGCGGGGCAGTCGTGTTCATCGGATGGAAAGAGTGAATATTTTCAAAGCTCGTGACAATGCGCCGTGTTGCTGTTGCGGCAATGATTGTAAAGGAAAGATTCTGCTTCGGCACCGTAAAAATGCCGTTCCGCAAGCCCACAGCAAGAGATTGCTGATCTGCAAGACCTCGTTGTAGACCTCCAGCAAGGCATTGCAGACCTGCACTGCGGTATTGCGAGCCTGCATTATGTCGCTGCAAGCCCGCAATGCGACGTTGTAGGCGTGCAGTATGGCGTTGCAGACGTGCGGAACGACGTTGCACGTCTGCAACGAGGCACCGCAGACTGACAAAACGGCGTTGTAAGCTCGCAACGTGACGTTGCAGACCTACAACATGGCGTTGCAGGCTTGCGCCAAGACACTGCGGGCAAGTGCTGCGGCAGGCAAAGGCCGGTCTCAGCTTCCTTTGATCAGATCAAGCAGCTCCTCCGCGCTCATGCGGGCACCTGCGTCCGTGCCTTCCAGCAGCGAGCTGGCCAAATTGCGCTTCTCGTGGTGCAGGCGGACGATTTTCTCCTCAATGGTGTTGGCTGTGACCAAGCGGTACACGGTCACGGGCCGTTTCTGGCCGATGCGGTGGGCGCGGTCGGCGGCCTGATCCTCCACCGCCGGATTCCACCACGGATCCATGTGGATGACGTAGTCCGCCGCCGTGAGATTGAGGCCGAGGCCGCCCGCCTTCAGGCTGATCAGGAAAAGGTCGCCCTCACCCGCTTGGAATTCGTCCACCTGCCGGATGCGGTCCTTAGGCGGCGTGGTGCCGTCAAGGTATTTGTAGCTGATGCCCTTGCCGTCCAAGTATTCGCGGATCAGGGCAAGGTGGCCG
>JAABPV010000007.1:36564-42892 GCA_011391865.1 Desulfobulbaceae bacterium
AGGCGGCGTGGTGCCGTCAAGGTATTTGTAGCTGATGCCCTTGCCGTCCAAGTATTCGCGGATCAGGGCAAGGTGGCCGGTGAACTGGCTAAAGATCAGTGCCTTGTGCCGCGCTTCGAGCAGCTCGTCCACCACCTCGCCAAAGACCTCCAACTTGCTCGACGGTATCTTGCTGGCCGAGTCAATCAGCTTGGAATTGCAGCAGGCCCGGCGCAGCCGCATGATCTCGGCAAGAATTTGCAGATGCCGCCCGGACTTGGCCTCGCTGCCCTCAATGTTCTCCAAAGCCTGTTGACGGATGGCCTCGTAGAAGGCCATTTCCGACTTCTTCATCTCCACCCGCAAGGTGATTTCGGTGCGCGGCGGCAGCTCGTCCAAGACCTGCGACTTGATCCGGCGGAGCATGAAAGGCCGGATCAGCTTTTTGAGCTGGCGCCGAGCGGCGCGGTCGCCGTGCTTTTCAATCGGAATGCCGAAGCGGGTGTTGAACTGCTTGTAGGTGCCCAGCAGGCCGGCGTTGATGAAATTGAAAAGGTTCCACAGCTCGCCGAGATGATTTTCTATCGGCGTGCCAGTAGTGATCAGGCGGAACTTGGCCTTCAGACGCATCGCGGCTTTGGAACGCTTGGTGGCCGCATTCTTGATGGATTGCGCCTCGTCCAAAACTACGGTCTGCCACGCCACCGTCTCCAGCAGCTCTACTTCCTGCTGGAGCAGGGTGAAACTGGTGATGAGAATGTCGCGTTTGCCAAGGTCTTTGATCACCTGCTCGCGGTCGTCAGGATTGGCCAAGCTGCGCACGGTCAGTGTGGGGGCGAAACGGGCCGCCTCCTGCTCCCAGTTCATGCAAACCGAAGTCGGCGCAATGACCAAGGTCGGGCCGTCCTCGGCCCGATCGAGGATCACTGCCAGCGACTGAAGCGTCTTGCCGAGACCCATGTCGTCGGCCAAGCAGCCGCCCACGCCGAGATGCGCCAGCCGCGACATCCAGACAAAGCCCTCGACTTGGTAATCGCGCAGCTCGGCCTGCAAAGTGGACGGCACCTCCGGGACGAAATCTTGCACAAATTCAATCCGGGCAAGCTGCTTCTTCCAGCCCTCGTCGGCCTGCGTATTGGCCTGCCGGGTGAGGTCGTCCAAGGCCAAGGCGGCGAGCGGATGGATGCGGATTTCCTCCTCGCCGCTCTCGCTTTTGCCGCCCGCCTCGCTGAAGCGGAGCAGCTCTTCCAAGCGGCTGCGGAACTCCTGCGTCAGGGCGAGGAACTGGCCTTTGCCGAGCGGGATGAAGCGGCTGCGGGCCTCGCGCACCTTGTCCAAGAGCGTTTTCAGGTCAATGATTTCGTCCTGATCCACCTGCACATGGCCGGACAAAGCAAACCAGTCCTGCTGGCCGGTGCGGATGTTGAGATTGAGCTGACTGATGCCCGCCTGTTTGCGCACGGCCAGCTTCTCGCCCTCTGGCCATTCCAGCACCGCCCGGTCGCGGATTTCCTCCAGCTCCAGCAGGGCTTGCAGGCATTCTTCCGGGTCGAGCAGATGCCACTCGCGGTCGTTCTCTTGGGTCAAGTCGATGGCAAGATCGAGAATCGGGCAGCTCTCCTCAATCTCGCGGGCTTTCTCCTCCTCCAGCATCAGGTTGCGGCGGGTCTGCATCCGCCGTCCGCCGACCTCGGCCATCAGATTGGCCACGCCCATGCCCGGCTTGAGATACGGCCCTTTGCGCGAGAACGGCTGGACAAACATCTCCAGCCGGAAGCCAGTGCCGTAGGGAATGATGTGGATATGAATGGTCGGATCTGCCTCGACAATCTTCACGTCCTTTTCCGCGCCGCCCACGTCAATCGAGGAATGCACGGTCATGAAGGAGGCCATATTGCCGATGGCACTCAAAACTTGGCTGCCTGCCGCCGCCGGGTAGCGTTTGCCGCCCGCGCCGATGATTCCGGCCACCCGCCGGTGCTCGTCGTTGATCTCCATCACTCGGAAGCGGGTCGGAGTCTCCTGCCAGACTGTCACCCGGCCCTCGCCGATTTCCTGCAAGAAATGGATGAAGAGGAAGCCATCCTGCTCCTCAACCATCAGCTCCGGCTCACCGGCCACGATTTCCACCGGCACATTGCCGGAACTCTCCAGAAAAACATGCGGGTGGCTGACCAGCGCGGGCAGGGCCTTGTCCATGTCGAAGTCGCAGCCGCCATTGCGGGAGTTGGGATCGCCGACCTGACGCAGGGCAGCGCAGATTTTCGTGTCCTGCTCGGTGAGGAAATCAAAATCATTGGGCGAGTAGAGCAGGCGGTTGAGGCCGATGCCCTTGCCTTTGCTCCACTTACTGCCCGGCTTTTTCTTCTGCTCCTTGGTCGCCAAGGTCAGTTTGCCGTCGGCAAATTCCACGGTCCACGCAAGACGGCTGGTCTTCTCCGCCTGTCTGGCCCGGCCTGTGACGCTGATCAGTTCCTCTAGGCTCTGCTTCCACGAGTCATCGCTCGGCGTGATCAGGCGGGCGACGCTGCGGCAGCTGATCTCCTTGGCCAGCTTCTCAGCGGTTTTGGTCATGTCCTTGCGGCTGGGATCTGCGGCGGACAGCAGCTGAGCCGCCTCCATCGCCAGCCAGAGGAAGCCGTTGGCCTTGGCCCGGCGGCAGAGGGATTCCAGCCCGGCCTGGAGCTTGTCCGGCAGATGAACGCTCAGCCAGTGCAGCACCAACCCGGCGGTGAGAATGCTCAGGCTGCGCTCCTCTTTTTCAAAACCTTCGCTGAGAATGCGCAGATCGGGCATGCCGCCTTCCGCCGCCGCCACATAGAGATCTAAAAAGCGGAAAGGCAGCTCCTCTGGCCCGCCTTGGCAGCGGCTGATGACTATGGCCGCCGCCCGCCGGATCAGCTCGCGATCGCCGGGTGCGCTACGGGCAAGCAGGGCCATGATGCAGAATATGCCGCTAATGTTGAAAAAGAACGCGCCTTCTGGCCCGGCGTATTTGTTGAGCAGGGCCAAATCAGCCTCAAAAAGCTGGATCGCCTCGTCAGTGCGGCCTCGGAGAAAGGCTGAGCTGCCCGCGAAGCCGGAGCCTTGGAAGGATTCAGCTTGGGCTGCCAGCAGCGTTTCTAGCTTGCCGGTGCAGCCGCGCAGGAGATAATCCCCGGCCAGCAGCCGCCGGAACGGCACCCGCTCGTCTTCGGACAGGAGCATCGCCTCCTCCTGCTCCAAATAGGTGGTCACTGCCGGATACTCCTCGGCCCGCTCCCCGGCGTGGCGGAAAATTTCGTTGAGCAGGTAGAACTGGAGGAAGCCGGGCAGACGCTTGAACCAGTCCGCGTCAAAATTCTCGGCCACCACCTGCACTGCCGGCGGCGGCGCAGGCTCCTCCTTGCACTGCTCTTTGAGGAAGATGGCGGCCTCCTCCATCTTGTCGATGTCGCAGCTGTGCAGGCCGATGCGGAACTGGCGCAGAGCGCGGCGGCAGCGGGTGGACCATTTGCCGTACAAATAGGAGACCGGTGCTTTCAGCTCGATCAGCTCGGCCAAGGCGGCGAAGCGGCCTTCAGCGGCAGCCTGCCGGGTGAGCTGCTCGGCCAGCAGGGGCGGGCATTGGTTGCACTCATTGAGCAGGCCCAGCTCGCGCAGTCGGCTGACTGTGCTTTCCAGCTCGTCGCCGCTGATTTTCTGCGGCAGGCCGGGCAGCTCCGCACCGCTCAGGCAGGAGGCGAGAAAGGATGCCGAGACCGGCTCATAAAGCACGGCCATGAATGTGAGCAGAAACTGCTCCAAAAAGGGCAGGCTGAGTACCAGCTTCATCTGGCTGCTGTTCTGATCTGAGAGGGACATTTTTCTTCCGAACAGGCTGTGCTGCGCCGGGCAGCATTGAAAAAGAGAACAGGCGGGGCGGCGTCGCCCCGCCTGTCAGGCCGCCGTGCTGACATGCCGGCGGGCTTATTCGTCTTGACTCCGCAGGGCCGCGCTGCTGATCCGTATTTTGGCCTTGCTTTGCAGGCTGGCCAGCCAAGCGGTCAGTACGTCATGCTTGGCTGAGGCGGACAGCCGCTGCCGGGTCATTTCGTCCGCCGCGCCCTCGCCGGGCTGCCGCTCGCGCACCTCATAAACAAACCACGCCTCTCCGGCCTGCACCGGCGCGGCAGGCAGCTTCTCCTTCCACGCCAGCTTGAAGGCATCGCTCTGCACTGGATCCGGCGGCGCGTTTTCTCCGCCCGAAGCCATGCGCTTGATGAACCCAGTGACGGTCAGTGTCCCGCCCTCCGGGGTTTGCAGCTCTTTTTTCTCCCGACAGGCCGCAAGCAAATCCGCCGCCGCCTTGGCGGCCAGCTCCGCCGCTTTTTCTTTTTTCCAGTCCGCCAGAGCTTTGTCCTTCATTGTTTCCAGCTTGGGCAGCTCCGGCTCCTGCACGTCGTCGGCGAAGAGGACGGCGTAGCCCTCGCGCAGCTCGATGATTGAGGACAGCTCGCCTTTTTTTAGACCGAAGGCGGCCTCAATGAACTTCGGATCAGCAGGCAGGCTTTGCGGACGCTCGCTGCGGGAGAAATGTTCTGTGACCTGCATTTTGCCCGCTTCCTGCTCGTTGTACTTGTCCAAGCTGCCCGCCTTCATCACTGCCTCGTAGGCCGCCGCCGCCCGCTTGAAGCTCAGAGCCTTGGCTTGCTGCCGTTTGAGACCGGCGGCGATGTTGTCTTTGACCTGCTCAAAGCTGCGCACATTCTCCGGGCGGATTTCCTCCAATTTGATCAAATGGAAGCCGAACTCAGTCTCCACTATCCTGCTGACCTCGCCCGCCGACATGGCGAACACCGCCTGATCAAAGGCAGGCACCATTCGTCCGGCGGCGAAAAAGCCCAGATCGCCGCCTTGCTCCTTGTTGCTGGTGTCTTCGGAATGCTCTTTGGCCAGCGCGGCGAAATCAGCTCCTGCCGCCTTGGCTTTGGCCAGCACTTCTTCGGCTTTTTTCTGCTGCGCCGCTTTCACCTCGTCCGTCGCCCCCTCCTCCACCCGGAAGAGGATGTGGCGGGCGTGCCGCTGCTCCGGCTGGCGGTAGCTCTCCTTGTCCTGCTCGTACTTGGCCTTCAGCTCCTCGTCCGCAACCTCGACCTCTTTCTCGTCGTCGCTTTGATTGAAGATCAAATATTTCAGTCGGACTTTCGGCTCGGAGCGGTACTTTTCTTTATTCTTCTCAAACCAAGCGGTCAAGGCCTTGTCATCTGCGACAACTTTGGCCTCAAAGGCGGCAGGCTCCAGCTTCACATAGGCCAGCTTGATCTGCTCCTCTGTCCACGCCTGCCAGCGGGCGGCAGCGTTGTCGGAAATCACGGCGAAATTGCCGACCAGCTCCTGCACCCGGTCGGCACTGAGGTCGGATTTCAGTCCTTTCTCAAAGGAGCCGGGAGTCATCCGGTTCTGACTGAGAATGTCCTTGTAGCGTTGCAGGCTGAATTTACCGTTTTCCTGAAAAACCTCCATCTCCGCGATCCGCTCCCGCACCGGCAGCTCGCTGGTTTTGATGCCCGCCTCCTCGCCGCCTTGACGGAGCAGCTCGGCCTGAATCAGCCGATGCAGCACTTGCTCGCGGATGCCGAGCTGATCAGCGAAGCCAGGCGGCATTTTGCCGCCGAACTGCTGCTGGAGGCCGTCCACTGCCTGACTGTAGGCGCGGCTGAAGTCCGTGTCGGGTATTTCAGTGCCGTTGACTGTGGCGACGGAGCTGCGGCTGCCGCCCAGATTGGTGCCGACACCCCAGAAAATAAAGACCACCGCGATGACCACAACCACGGCTTGAATCAGGGTTGACTGAGCCTTCTTGCGTAGAAAATCCAACATCTTGCTTCACTCTCCAATAAATTCTTGGTCCGAAAGGAGCTGCGCCTCTCCTGCCTCATCCGCACAAGATAGCAGGTTCGCAGGAAAAATGCCAATCATTGTGCATCCGATGTCCGCAGCCGCCATCCTCAGTCCGCCGGAGCAGGCAGAAAAAAGCGAAGAATGCTTGACAAAGAGGTGACCATAGGGTATGTCTTTGCTCTGGACATCCGCAACAGACCGCAACGGTGAATACGCCTTTATTCATTTCAATCTATCTTTCGAAGGGAGAACCACTATGGCAACCATTGAACACAACGGAAAATCTTACGAAGTTGACGAAGACGGCTTCCTGCTGAACGGCTCCGATTTTTGGGATCAGAACTGGGTTGACTACGTCAAAAGCGTGGAAGGCATCGGCGAGCTGACCGAGGAGCATCAGAAGGTGATCGACTCGCTGCAAGAGTACTACAAGAAGAACGGCATCGCCCCGATGGTCCGCATTCTTTCCAAGACCACCGGCTTCCCA
>JAABPV010000007.1:42983-57867 GCA_011391865.1 Desulfobulbaceae bacterium
AGGTGATCGACTCGCTGCAAGAGTACTACAAGAAGAACGGCATCGCCCCGATGGTCCGCATTCTTTCCAAGACCACCGGCTTCCCACTGAAGCGGATTTACGAGCTGTTCCCGTCCGGCCCCGGCAAAGGAGCTTGCAAAATGGCCGGCCTGCCGAAACCGACCGGCTGCGTCTGATCTGAACGGAACACATTCAGATTAGAGCGTAAAAAAAGGCTGCCTTCGGGCAGCCTTTTTATATTTTGACAGCGTCGGCTTCCCGCCGCGCCGCAACTGCGCACGAAGTGCCGTGGAGGAAAGAGCCTTTTTCAGCCGGTTGACGAGCAAGATGAACTTGGTGGCGGTTGGGCAGCACATCTCAACACGCCGTCTTCTGCATTGTCACGGCGTTTTCCCTTCCGCAGCAAGGCTTTTCTCAATGTTTTTGAGTTCGCGCTGAAATTCCTGTTTCAGGGCGGCGGCGTTGGCGACTTTTTCCACGAGCAGCCGGTATTGCCGCCGTTTTTCGGCAGGTGAGAAATTGCCGCGCTCGATCAGCTCCATTGCTTGATCAACCGCATCGTTGCCGATGGGTTTCTGTCGAAAAGCGGAAACTACGGTTGGGCTGTGCATGACCAGAACACCAAGCGACAGCCAGCCCCACCACGGGCTGCTTGCGAAATCCATAAATTTTATGGAGCGGAGTGCCGGGGCGAAAAGCTGAACAACGAAAGAGAAAATGCTGCCAAGCACCAAACCAAGACCAGTTCTGGTCGGGTATTTCATCAGGAGGATGTCGAGCACTTGACTGGCAACCCTCGTGATCAAATCAACCTGATCAATCTTCATGCGCGTGCCTCCTCGCCAAAGGTGCCGGGAATGAGTTCTTCGGCAGCGTCCTTTGCTTCGGGAAGCAGAGCGCGGCGCAAATTGCCGTTGCTGTCGGTGAAATCGAGATTGTCGGAATTTTTGATGATGAAGTCAATCAGCTCCCGCGCTTCGGTGCGGTTGGTGCCGAAGAGACCTTTGCGGATTCTGTATTCTGCTAACAGTTCTCTTGCAATCAATAGTAAATTAAATCCAAGAACTATGAATGTTACATCTGTCAGATTATCTGTCATATGCAACCTATATCTTATTTCTTTAAAATAAAACAAGAAAGCTGTGCACCATAAAGTTACAAATATTAATAATTTATTATTTGTTTTCAACGCGCTTATATATTTTAAAGAAAAAGAAATATCTTTAGCTTTGATTTTTTCCATACAAACCATTTCTCTGATAGCAGATATTTTTTTTTGATCATACAGCATGATAGCCGATGTAGCGAAAACTAATATTAAACTAATGCAGATTAAGAAATAAATTTGTTTAGATTCAGATTGCACAAATAATGAAAGTAAATTTGCAAAAATTTCAAAAAAAAGCCATGCAATGGTAGGCCAGTATAAACGATACAGCATGACTTTGATTTTATCAATTTTTCTTTTATTATCCATATTAAAGTTAATTTCAAATTTAAGCATCATTCATCACCTTGATGGTTTATTTCTCTAAAGTTTGATAAAGCCCCTTCCCGCTCAATATACCCCATCACCCGCCTGTCCAGCAGCTCTGTTTTTTCACCTTGCCGTATTTGCTCCCGAATCATGGACGAAGAAACATCCTCCTGCAGCTGGTTGACGAGCAAGACAAACTTAGTCCCATCCGCCCGCTGCCAGCGCATCTGTTCGGCATCATTTGGGAGAAAACTGCCGGGCAGCCGCTCCATCGCCTGCCGCATGGCCGCGAGCGGAATGCCGGGCCGGGAGATGACGATGAACTTGGTCAGCTTGAGCAAATCCTGAAAACGATGCCAGAGATGGATATCGAGCAGGGAATCCGCGCCGATGAGGAAATAGAACTGCCCGGCCAGCCGCTTGCGCAGCTCCAGCAGTGTATCCACGGTGTAGGAAGGCGCGGGCAGCTCAGCCTCAATGAGCGAAATGCTGAAGCGACTGTGATCAACCAAGGCCGCTTCCAGCATAGCAACGCGCTGGCCGTAGCTGGCCCAGGTTCTTCGCTTGTGGGGCGGATCAGCCGCCGGGATGAACAGCACCTGATCCAAGCGCAGCTCTTCGGCGGCCTGCTCCGCAATCGCCAGATGGCCGACATGAACCGGGTCAAAAGTGCCGCCGAAGAGGCCGATCCGCTCCATCGCCCTTATTGGCGGATTTCGCCCGCCCCATAGACCACGAATTTGCGCGTGGTCAGCTCTTCCAAGCCCATCGGGCCGTAGGCGTGCAGTTTGGTGGTTGAGATGCCGATCTCCGCGCCAAGGCCGAACTGGCCGCCGTCGTTGAAGCGGCTGGAAGCGTTGATCATCACTGCCGAGGCATCCACTTCGCGCAGGAACCGCTGGCTGTTGGCATACGAATTGGTGACGATCACCTCGGTGTGCTGCGAGCCGTATTGCTCGATGTAGCGGATGGCCTCGTCCATGTCGTCCACCACTTTGACAATCATTTTCAGCTCAAGGAATTCGGTGCCCCAGTCGGAATCCTGCGCTGGGACGATCTCCGGGATAATGGCCCGGCTTTGCTCGCAGCCGCGCAGCTCGACTCCGGCAGCCATCAGCTCCTTGGCCGCCGCAGGCAGGAAGCAGGGGGCAATTGTCTTATGAATCAGCATTCCTTCCAAGGCATTGCACACGCCAGGCCGCTGCGTCTTGCCGTTTATTGCCAAGCGGATGCCGGTCTCGACATCCCCGCTTTCGTCCACGTACATGTGGCACACGCCCTTGTAATGCTTCAGAACTGGAATCTTTGAGTTCTCAGTGACAAAGCGGATCAATCCTTCGCCGCCGCGCGGAATAATCACGTCAATAAACTGCTCCTGCGCCAGCATGACGTTGATGCCGTAGCGGTCGGTCACGGGAATGACCTGCGCCGCCTCCGCAGGCACGTTGTGGCTGGCCAGCACCTTTTGCAGCAGCCCGGCCAAAGCCAAGTTGGAATGAATGGCCTCAGAGCCGCCGCGCAGCAGCACGCCGTTGCCCGCTTTCAGGCAAAGGGCAGCGGCATCAATGGTCACATTGGGTCGCGCCTCGTAGATCATGCCGATCACGCCCAGCGGCACCCGCATCCGGCCCACAGTGATGCCGCTCGGCCTGCGCTTCATCTCGTCCATTTTGCCGACCGGATCAGGCAGCGCGGCAATCTCGTGCAGCCCCTGAATCATCGAGCTGATGACCTTGTCGCTGAGGGTCAGCCGGTCAAGCATGGCTAACGAAAGCCCTTTCTCGCGGCCCGCATCCACGTCTTTCTTGTTCTCCGCCTTGATGAAGTCCCGCTGCGCCTCAAGCTCCTTGGCTGCGGCCAGCAGAATGCTGTCTTTCACATCCGTCGGCAGGGCGGCGAGCTTGCGGGCGGCCTTGCGGCCTTTTTCCGCCATGCCGGTGATGAGCTGTTCGATTTCGGTGTTGGTCATGATGATTACCTTTTTTCAAGATTAATGATGCACGTTCAGATACAGATTCAGTTGATATTTTTTCAGATAATTTAATTTTTCTTCCAGACGAGCAGCAGGTGGGTTGGGATAGATTTTAAAGCCGATTTCTTTATTGGCAAGCAATATATTTTCTGTCCGTAAATATGCTTGTTTCCATTTTTGTTTTCCACGGCAGAGACGTTGGGCATACACCCGATTGTGATTTCCGATTGAAAATGTGGTGATGAAAAAACAGACCATGCAAGTCAGAATCAACTTAGTCGGCACAGTATCCCTCGTGACAGCAAAAAGGTAAAGCGCAAAAAATCCAGGTGTCATGTAAGGGATATACCGGTGAGCTGTTGCCGCTCCCAGTCCAAGACATGCCCGCCCTATCGCCAGATTCAACGAAAAAAGCAAGGTGAAGGCAGTCAGGACGATAAAAATTTGTCTGAATGTCGTCTGGCTGCCAGTCTTGCCGTGGAGAATGCTGCGCCCAGTTTCCATGCTTGCTTTTATAAGCAGCCAGATCATGAAAAAGGCAATTGGCGTGGTTATAATATATGAAATTTCATGAGACATTCGTATTCCGATAAATGTCGAAAATGCTATCAGGATAAACTTCACATAAATAAACGGCTCAGGATGTGGGAAAACAAATCCTTCTGCCGCGCTGTTAAAGGTGTAGTTGATAAAGAAGGACAGTATGGATGCGATAGAAACGATGAAGAAGAAAATTGCTGATATTTTCCTCCTTTGATCGTTGATTCTGAAGGCGAGAATAATTTCTGACAGAAACAGAAATGGAACAATACAGCCGATAAACACGCCAAAGCCTGTGTAAATCGTCATGAAGTTGATGGCCGCGCAAATGAAATACCGCAATGTGATGTTTTTTATCGTCCAGCACAGACAGAACAGCGTTATTAGCAGCAGCGGCATTGCGCCATGCGAGACATTGGGCGTGTTGGCAAACAGCTCAAACTGCAATGGAGAAAGATAGAGCAGCGGAATAGCAAGATCAAACGCTGTGATGTTGCCAGTAAGCCGCCGCTTGAGAAAAAGTGCTGCGATTGCAGCAAGACAGATGACCGTGCCGATCATGAAGCATTCAGTTCTGGTGTTCCAGCCGGAAAGATCAGCGGTCAGCTTTGTCAGGAAAAAGCCGACTCCTTGGCGATGCGGCCCGTGCTGCCAAGAAAAAAGCTCCCATGCTCCCTTATTTTCAAACAGCCCGCCCATGAAATCCCATTGATCCCAGAAGAGCAGATTGACGCTGTATTTTTCAATCAAGAAAAACCAGCGCAGCACAAGAAAAATTGTGAATGCGGCTGCCGCCCAGCCAACTAAAGACTGCCTGCTCGTTGCAGAAAGTTTACTCACATTCATATTGTGTCGTCAGGGTAGCGCAGGGCTTATTCTTGATTCGTGACGCATTCTGTTTCGTAAGATGGTCTTTCCGATATTCATCTGTCTCAATCAAAACTTCGCTTGCTGTGACCGACGTTCCGGCAGGGCATTTCAAACTTTGTTTGGGTTAGCCGAAAAACAGATACCGCGCATGAAACATGGAACACCGCCGCTGAAATTTTTCTGAGTCATCAGAAAAATGGCTGTCACGCATGAAGCCTGAAGCGGAGCAGCGAATTTTCAGCGAAATACCTGAAGTCTCAGTTGACGCATTTTAAATTTCGTTTGCGTCCTCCGAAAGATAGGCAGCGCAGACGAAGCCTGAAGTGTCGCAGCATATTTATAGCGAAATATCTGAAGTCTCAGCTGCCGCATTGTAAGTTTCATTTGCGTCCTCCGAAAGATAAGCAGCGCAGACGAAGCCTGCAACGCCGCATTTGATTCTCCGATGAGAGGCCGGAGTTTCATCTACCGCAGACCAAATAAAAAGTGCGGGCTGCAAGCAACGGCTGAATGAGACAAGGCAGCGCGGCGGAACATTTGTCATGACAGCAGCGCATTCCAGTTCGCCGCCCGGCTTTCTTTTAAATTAGGCAGCAGGACAATCTTTTCTGGAAAGCCGTATTTGGCCAGCGCGTCACGGAAAATACGGAGCGAATCGCTGACTATTTCCGGCGGATGACTGCCATGCAGATTATAAACCAAGCCGCGCAGGCGCATCTGCCGCTGCTTGACCGCCTCAAGACAGAGGAGAGTGTGGTTGATCGAGCCGAGGCGGGGGGAAGTGACGAGAAGCAGCGGCCAGTCGCGGGCTTGCAGATAATCAAGCAGCAGCAGCGAGCGGGTCAGCGGCACCAACAGGCCGCCCGCGCCCTCGACAACAAGCTGCCCGAACTGCCCGGCGAGCTTGTCGGCGGCCTGATCAAGCCGGGCCGGATCAATCGCCGCGCCCGCCTTTTCCGCAGCCAGATGCGGCGAGGCGGCCAGCGGAAAGCAGTACGGGCAGGTCAGCCGCTGCTCGTCCTCCGGCTGCCAGCCGATGCCCATCAGCCTGCGGTGCAACCGGATGTCCTCCGGCTCCGTGCAGCCGGTCTGCGCCAGTTTCATGGTCATGACCGACGCGCCCCGCTCGCGGAGATGGCGGGCGAGCATGCCGGTGACGACCGATTTGCCGACTCCAGTGTCGATGCCGCAGACAGCGACAGGCGGATTCATCGCTCCCCGTCGGCCAGCAGGACGAGGTTGTCGCGGTGAATCACCTCGTCGCTGTCGCTGAAGCCGAGGATCTCTTTGATCTCGCTGGTCTTGCAGCCTTTGATCCGGTCAAGGTCCGCCGAGGCGTAATTGACTAATCCGGCGGCGACGGCCCGGCCATCAGGGCAGCGGCACTGCACCGGCGCGCCGACCTTGAAACTGCCTTCGACCCGGACAATGCCCGAAGGCAGCAGGCTTTTGCCGCGCTCGACTATCGCCCGGCAGGCTCCTGCGTCGAGATCGAGATACCCGGCAGGCCGGAGCACATAGCCGATCCAGTGCTTCCTGCCGCTGATTTTCACTTTCTCCGGCAGGAAAAAGGTGCCGACCATCGCCCCGGAGAACAGCTCTTGCAGCACGTTCTTATTGCGGCCCGGCCCGATGAAGGAACTGCCGCCGCAGGCCGCGACCATCTTCGCCGCCCGAATTTTTGACTGCATTCCCCCGGTGCCGACCGAGCTGCTGCTGTTTCCCGCCATCGCCTCGACCGCGCTGTCCACCTTGGCCACTGTGTAAATCGCCTTCGCCGTTGGATCAAGGGCCGGGTTGGCGGTGCAGAGGCCGTCCACGTCGGAGAGCATGATGTACATGTCCGCGCCGATCATGTTGGTGATCAGCGCGCCGAGCGTGTCGTTGTCGCCGAAACGCAATTCTTGGACGGAAACAGTGTCGTTCTCGTTGATGATCGGCACCACGCCGAATTCAAACAACGTGAGGATGGTGTTGCGGACGTTCAGGTAGCGGTCGCGCTGGGAAAGGTCGGCGTGGGTGAGCAGCAGCTGGGCAACCTGCTGGCCGCCCTGATCGGCGAACCGCTGCTCGTAAGCCTGCATGAGCAGCCCTTGGCCAACAGCGGCGAGCGCCTGCTTGACCTTGAGCGGCTCGCCCGGCTGCTTCTCCACGCCCAGCCGCCGCCGCCCGGCTGCCACTGCGCCAGAGGTGACGAGAATAACTTGGCGGCCTGAGGAACGGAGAAAGCTGATTTGGCGGCAAAGACTGTCTATGGTGTCAAAATTCAGGCCGTCGGCGGTGGTCAAAACCGCGCTGCCGACTTTCAGCACCACGGTTTTCGCCTGATCAAACAGGGTCTGGCGGTAAAATAAGCCCTCCTCGCGGTCCACCTGAAAGGTCATGGCTGCGCCTCCTCTGCTTCTGCCGCCTCCCGCTGCGCTTCGAGCAGACTGCCGATGCGTTTTTTGAGCGCGTCAATGCCGATTTCATCCAAGGCGGAAATCAGCAGCACGTCCTTCATGCCGTTGTCGGCAAACAAGTTTTTTACCGCCGCCTGCTCCTCTTCATAGAGACAGTCCATTTTGTTCAGCACAACTATGCGGGTGCGGTCAGCCAGCTCCTCTTTGTACGCCGCCAGTTCCGAGGCCAGCACCTTGTAGTCCGCCAGCGGATCCTCGCTTGATGCGTCAATCAGATGGAGCAGGATGCTGGTGCGCTCAATATGGCGGAGGAAACGGTGGCCAAGGCCAAGCCCCTCGCTCGCCCCTTCGATCAGGCCGGGGATGTCGGCGATGATGCAGGGCTTCTCAAAGCGGAAATGCAACACGCCCAGCTGCGGCTCCAGCGTGGTGAAGGGGTACGGCGCAACCTTGGGATTGGCGGCGGAGAGCTTGGACAGCAGCGTGGATTTGCCCGCATTCGGCAGACCGATCAGGCCGACATCAGCGAGCAGTTTCAGCTCCAGCCGCAACCAGCGTTCATCGCCGGGCGTGCCGGACGTGGCCTTGCGTGGAGCGCGATTGGTGGAAGTTGCAAAGCGGGTGTTGCCCAAGCCGCCTCTGCCGCCCTGCGCGGCGAGAAAACGCTGGCCCGGCTCGGTCAGATCAGCCAAAACTTCGCCGGTATCCGCATCTTTCACCACTGAACCGACCGGCACCGGCATGAAGAAGTCCTTGCCGCCGCGCCCGTGCATGTCGCTGCCTTGGCCGTTGCCGCCGCGCTCGGCCTTGAAATGGGAGCTGTAGCGGAAATCGAGGAGTGAATGCTTGCCCGGATCAGCCTCCAGATACACGCTGCCGCCGCGCCCGCCGTCGCCGCCGTTGGGGCCGCCGTTGGGAAGAAACTTCTCCCGCAGGAAACTGACGCAGCCGTTGCCGCCGTCCCCGGCTTTGACGAAAAACTTTACTTCATCTACAAAAGCCATTGTCTTTTACCGGTAATCTTTGCAGGGTTTGCTGAACAGCAGCGGCTGAAAATGCGATGCTGCGCGGACGGAGATGCCTTGACCTGTCTCGTCGGCCAGACGCTGAAGCGCGGCGGCATGAAAATCCGCTGCCGCCTCAAAGCCGATGAAATGCCGTTTCAGGCGGGCGGCAGCCACTGCGGTTGTCCCGCTGCCCATGAACGGATCCAGCACAGTCTGTCCTTCTCGTGTAGTGAGCCTGATCAAAAATTCAATCAGCTGCAAGGGCTTCTGCGCCTCATGAATTTTTTTCTCATGCCTGCCGAAACCGAATTCCAGCACGTTGGTCGGATTGGTGCCGCGTACCTGGCAGTCCTCGATGTTCATCGCCCCGACACCATGCTCCAGCACATTGTCGGCGATGGTGCCGCCAATTCTGTAGGGCTTCATGAACCATGCGATCGGCTCGTAAATAGGGGCGAGATTGCCGAGCCGCCAGCCCTGCCAAGCCGCCGCCGCTTCCTTCAGATTGCGGCGGTCAAAAATGATGCTCACCCGCTGCGCCCGATGATGCGCCACGTCCTTTTTCCACGCAAGAATGTCTTTCAGGAGAAAGCCGCAGTCTTCAAAGGCGTTGACGACCCGGTGGATTGTGCGTCTCGCTCCGAATACAAAAAGGGATGCGCCGTCCTTCAGTTTCGGCAGAATCATCTCCGCCCACGTGCCGCACCAGTCCTCATATTCTCTGCCCATGTGCCGGTCCGCCTGCGACCAGCCATTGATCGGCTTGCCCCGGCGTTTGAAGCCCGACTTGCCGACTTGCGCTGGAGACTGCCCCAGCAGGGCTGAATTAGTGTTGCTGTGCAGCACATCCCAATCATCCAAGCTGATACCGTAAGGAATGTCTGACAGAAACAGCTCAATGCTGCTGTCTGCAAGCAGCGGCAAGTGTTCGCGGCAGTCTGCGCAGATGATCGTGTTTAAATAGCCCTTGTTCATGGCCTCATCCCAGCTCCAGCAAGCCGTTGTCCGCCACCGCCCTGACTGCCCGTTCTCTGTTCTCGATATTCCGCGATTTGAGCACTTCCCGGACAGCGTCCTCGCGGGAAAGCCGCATGATCCTTTCACGTTCCGCAGCAAGAAAGGCGAGCGCTTCTTCTTGGGCGATTTGTATGGACTCAAGAGCCGCAATTTTCTCTTCCCGCCAAATGGCGGCAAGGCGGTCATCCGAGCCAAGCAGGGTGCGGTTCAGCGTCTGCCAATATGTTCCGGCATTCTGCGACGGATTCATGGCTTCAACGGCCTGAAACATATTGTGCAGCAAGGAAACAGCTATGATTTTCCCTGCGGATTCGGCGTGCCGGACAAGAACGGCAAGATGCGTGTAGGTGCAGACGCACACCGATCTGGCGGCAGCCTGCTGGTAAATCTGGCTGGTGCGGGCAGGCAACTGATAAACAGGACAGACCACCATTGCAAAGGGCTTGCCGCGCTTCCAGTTGTCGAGAGCTTGGACTTTAAAATCTTTCTGATTCTTGGCGGTGCGGCTTAGTCGGAAGGCTTTGGCATCAGCAACAAAACTGTATCCATCACATACGCATTCAACGTCTGCGGCATCGGCCCGCTCCTTCAGCACCAAGCTGGTGAAGCCCATCGCCGCGTATGCCTCATGAATGACGGCATCAGTATATTTTGAATACAGTTTTTCCTCGCTGCTGTCATGGGCGTATCCTTCGGGGATCATGCCGCAAAGCCTGAGATGGCCAAGCAGGGAAGACAGACCGTCTTTTTGAATTTCTGCGGCAAGCTCCTGCTGCACCCGCTCTGCGTCAACGCCAAAATTGCCGCTGAGACGGCTGATCTTCTCGACCCAGCACCGCCGGTTTTTCAGCTCCTGCGCTGCCGTCGCTGTCAACTTCATAACAAATCAGCCTTCATCAACTCGGAATGCCAACAAAAAACCCGACACCAAATTGGCGCCGGGTCAATTTTTCTGCCTGCTTCGTTGCGGCGCGGTCAGATCAGCAGCCTGCTCCGCATTGCTCTTGGGTGCAGGCGCAGGAAGCCTCGCAGCAGGCCGCAGCAGCCGGATACACCGACACCCGCTTGCGGTCTTTGCCAAAGGCTTCAAACTTCACCACGCCGTCCACTTTGGCGAAGAGGGTGTAGTCGCGGCCGCAGCCCACGTTGGTGCCCGGATAAATTCTGGTGCCGAGCTGGCGGACAAGGATGCTGCCCGCTGTCACGCTCTGGCCGCCGAAGCGTTTCACGCCGCGCCGTTGTCCCGCGCTGTCGCGACCGTTTCTGGAGCTGCCGCCCGCTTTTTTATGAGCCATGAGATGTTCTCCGAAAGATAAAATGTGAAATGGAAGCAGCCGCCCGGCCTTACTGCGCGATCTGCTCGATGCTCAAGGCGGTGAAGGGCTGGCGGTGGCCGCGCAGCACCTGATAGTTCTTCCGTCTTTTCTTTTTGAAGACCAGCACCTTTTTGTCCCGGCCCTGCTCGACGATCTTGGCCACGACTTTGGCTCCGTCCACGACCGGCGCGCCGATTTGCACGTTGTCGCCGTCAGCCAGCAGCAGCACGTCGGACAGCTCGACGGTGTCACCAATCTCTCCCTCAATTTTCTCGACTTTCAGCTTGTCCCCGGCTGCGACCTGATACTGCTTGCCGCCAGTGCGTACTATGGCATACATGCGCCCGTCCTCCTGTATATGAATCAAATCATTGACAAATAGTTTATCGGCTTGTTTACGCAAAATATTTAATTAGACTACAAAACAGGGCCTCCTGTCAAGGGCAAAAAAAGCCCCGCCGCCGAATCCCTGCCGGAGCACCTGCGGCGGTCTTCCTTTCCCTTGCCTAAGCTCCGCCGTTTCATTATACTTGTCAGCAGACTGGGCCTGCGCGCCTGCTCAGGCGGAACCGGAATCTTTCTTTCATCCCTACTTTGGAGAGGAACTATGAAGAAGTACGAATGCCCCTGCGGTTACATCTACGATCCGGCAGAAGGCGACTTGGACAGCGGCGTTGAGATAGGCACTGCTTTTGATGACCTGCCTGATGACTGGGTCTGCCCGAAATGCCAGGCTGAGAAAGAGCATTTTTATCCGGCTTGACAGTGTTCCCGCTGACCGGCGGACCTGCCGCCGGTCATGCCGCGCCATGAAAACAACCCTCAGAGGATGAAAGCCATGCTCCTGTTCCGCGCTCCCGCCCTTGTCCTGCTCTGCGCCCTGTTCTGTTTCAGCCGCCCCGCCGCTGCGGCGGACAGCCTGAGCGAATCCCAGTCCCTCGTGCTGAAAAGCCAAGCGGTCTTCAAGAGTTTCATGAACGATCCTGGCATGACTTGGTTCCATGAGAATGTGGGCCACGCCCACGGCATCCTCATCGTGCCGCAGATGCTCCGGGGCGGCTTTATTGTCGGCGGCGCGGGCGGCTCCGGTGTGCTGCTGGTCCGCAATCGGAAGAACGGCTCGTGGAGCTACCCAGCCTTTTACACTGTCGGCTCGCTCTCCGTCGGCCTGCAAATCGGCGCGGATGCTTCCGAGCTGGTGCTGATGATCATGACCGAGGCCGGCGTGAACGCCATGCTCTCCACCGAGCTGAAAGTCGGCGCGGACATCTCGGTGGCCGCAGGGCCGATGGGACAGAACGCCAAAGCCCAGACCGCTGACGTGCTGGCCTTTGGCCGCGCCAAAGGGGCGTTCGGCGGCCTTTCAGTGGAAGGCGCGGTGATCTCCCCGCGCAACGCATGGAACAGCGCGTATTACGGCGGCTGGTTCACGCCGATGGATGTCCTTGTGAAACGCACAGCCCGCAATCCTCAAGCGGAGGCACTGCGCAGCCTGATGCCGGGGAGCAGGCGGCTGCCGCAGCCGCAGCCCTGCCAGTCTGACTGCCCTGACAATCAAGGCTACAACCAAGGCTACGATGTCGGCTATCCGGCCAGCCCGCTGCCTCCTCTGCCTCCTGCGGAGCACCCCGGCACCGGCCTGCGCCGCGCTCAGGACGAAGCCTGGCGCAATCCTGACAGATCGTGGCAGAACCCCGACCAATCTTGGTCGAACCCTGACCAGCAGCGGCAGTCTGACTGGCCCTGACGCATTTCGCCCACCTCATGCCGTGGAGGCGGCCAGCTCCGCCTCACGGCAGTCCTTCCCACGCCGCAAACATCATGCCCCTTCCTCAGACAGCCCAGCTCCTGCTCACGTGGGGCGGGCCGCCGCTTATTGGCGCATTCATTGGCTACCTGACCAACGACATCGCTGTCAGGATGCTTTTCCGCCCGCTGAAACCGTGGCTGCTATTCGGCATCCGGGTGCCTTTGACCCCTGGTGTCATCCCTTCCCAAAGGCACAAGCTGGCCGAGAACATAGGCGAGATGGTCGGCGGCCAGCTCCTGACTGCCAAGGACATTGGCGCGGCCATGTCGTCCGAGCGCTTCCAGGATCACTTGCGCCGCATCGCCGAGGAGCGCTTGAGCGGGCTGCTGGACAGGGACGCTGGCCCGCTGCTCAATCTGGTGCCGCAGCCCTTTCGGGTTCATGCCAAGATCGGACTGCGGACGCTCAAGCACCGCCTGCGGCAAGGCGTGCTGGCCCAGCTTGGCTCACCGGCCTTCATGAAAGCGGCAAGCGGCCTGCTTGCTGACCGGCTTCGCAGTGCGGGCGGACGCAAGCTGGAAGACCTGCTCCAAGCCCAAGACCGGGAGGGCTTCTACGCCGCTTTGGAGTCCCTGAGCATGGAGCTGCTGGCCGCGCCGGGAACCGCTGCGCAGCTGGCCGACTGGCTGGAGAAATCGCTGACTGAAGCCGCCGCCGCAGGCAAGACCACGGGCGAGCTGCTGCCTGCCGGACTGCGGCAGCTCGCCTGCTCGCTCGCTGCTGACCACGCCCCTCAGATGCTGGCGCAGATAGCGGCGATCATGGCTGAACCGCCCATGCGTGAGCGGGTGGCGCAGGCGGTCAGAGGCGGGGTCGAGCATTTCATCGACAACCTTGGGCCGATGGCTGCCATGGCCAAGGGTTTCATCAACATGGCCAGCTTGGACGGTATCATCCGCACGTGGCTGGCTGACCGCGAAGGCGACGTGGCCGCTTGGCTCAGTCAGCCTGAGATGCAGGAACGGGCAGCGCAGGCACTGCGCGAGCAGGCGGAGTCCTTCTTCAGCTCGCCGCTGGCTGATTTGCTGGCTAAGATCGGCGAGGAAAAGCTGCGGCAACTCTGTCGGCAGACAGCCGAACAGCTGCTTGCAGCACTGGCCGGAGACGGCGTGCGGCAGGCAGTCTCAGCCATGCTGCGCGCGCAGCTGGAAGAGCTGCTTGAGCACGGCCAGATCCCGCTTGCGGAGCTGACCGGCAAGCTGCTGCCGGACACCAGCAGGCGCAGGCTGCACCGGGCCGCGCTCGGCGAGGCGCGTTCGCTGGCAGGCTCGGCGGCAGCGCAGCGGGTGGTCAGTCGGCTGATCAACGCTATGGTCGATCAGCTGGCGGCCAAACCTGCGGGAGTCCTGCGCGAGCTGCTGCCTGCGGATCTGCGCCGCAGCCTGACAGATTTCTTTGTCCTGCACGCCAACCGCCTGCTCATCCGCGAGGCTGCGGGCCTGACTGACTCGCTGCGCATCCGCGAGCTGGTGCGGGACAAGGTCAACTCCCTCGACCTGCTGCGGCTGGAGCGACTGCTCCTGTCGATCATGGAAGAGCAGTTCAAATACATCAACATCTTCGGCGGCGTGCTTGGCTTCATCATAGGCTTGCTCAACCTCCTCTTGCTCCGGCTATCCTGAACGCCTGAACCGATCAGCAGACCAAAAATTCCGTAAGGGCGATTCGCGAATCGCCCCTACAGAACGCCGCAACCGATTCGCTGACCGCAACAACCGGTCTGGAGACCGCTTCACCCTCACTAACCTTTGCTTGAGGAGCATCTGATGGACATTTTTACTTCCGCAATAGCGGCTGCATTGGGCAATTTATCTTCAGCAGCGGTGCTGGGCGCATATCAGGCCGTGAAAGCACTGGTGCAGCGCAAGTTCGGGGCGGAAAGCGAGCTTGCCGATGCGATGAAAAAGCTGGAGCAGAAGCCTGATGCGCAAGCGCGGCAGCAACTGCTGAAGGAAGAGGCGGAAGCTGCGGGCGCGGACAAGGATGAAGAGATCATCAAAGCGGCTCAAGCATTGCTGGATGCGGTGAAGGCGCAGACAGGCGGCGCGGAAGCTGTCCGCAGCATCGTTCATCAGCAGGTGACAGGCGATGGAAACATCTTTTCTGGCAGTGGAAATGTAACCGTCACCAAATAATGGCTGATAAGATTGATCAGACCGTTCCCGGCAGCGGCAATGTCTTTTCCAGCACCGGAAATATTCATGTCACGCATCATCATTATGCTCCCGAAAGTGCGCCGCCCTCCCCGCCGCCCCATCTCCCCGATAAATTCGACCTTTCCCGCTTACCGACGACCGATTCCGCGCTGTTTGGCAGGGAAGACGAGCTTGCGCTGATCGATCGAGCCTGGCAGGAGAGCGGAATCAACGTTCTCGTGCTCACTGCGATGGGCGGCACGGGCAAAACATCGCTGCTGCGGAGGTGGATTGACGATAAGCGGTATCGCGGCGCGGATGCGGTGTACACTTGGTCG
>JAABPV010000008.1 GCA_011391865.1 Desulfobulbaceae bacterium
GTTGGAGACTACAACGTTGATAGGCCGGAGGTGGAAGTCCAGTAATGGATGGAGCTGACCGGTACTAAGAAGCCGTGCGGCTTAACCATAGCCTTTTCAGTCTAGGCCGCGTTCAAGACGCTGTGCGATCAAGATACTCTGCTGTTTGATTTCAATATATGCGCTGATGCCCAGAGCACCGGGCTGAAAGCTCCGAATTTTTCGGCGGCCACAGCGGAGAGGATCCACCCGTTCCCATTCCGAACACGGAAGTTAAGCTCTCCAGCGCCGATGGTACTGCACGGGAAGCTGTGCGGGAGAGTAGGCCGCTGCCGAATCCTTGTTCAAGCCGTTCATCACAGCCCTCACAGGCTGCGGTGGACGGCTTTTTTGTTTCCGCACGCGCCGCCGCGACGGCACAATGCGTCGGCGCACCATTTTTCTAATCTAAATGACTCCAAACTTACAGTAAATACGATTGGATGGAGACTGTGCTCTACATATACCTATAGGATTCAGAGCGTTGATTTTTCGTCTCGGTTTTGCCCGACCCCTTGCATTCATCTCCGGTCAGCGGTATGATGAGAGAGCTTGCTCGCCGGAGCAGGCTGAACCGTTGTCTGTTATTTCCATTCAGGAGGAAAAAGATGATCGCATTCGACAGACGAGATTTGCTTAAAACCGCCGCTGCTTCCGCTACTATTGCTGCCGTAGGCTCCGCTGTGTCCGTCTTTGCTGCTGACGAGGCCGCTGTGCCTGCACTGTCGGCAGGTTCGGTCTATTACACCAAGGAGCAGCCGGGCCACTGGAAGGGCAAAGAAGGCACCCATGCGCCGGAAGTGAAGGTCGAGGGCGGCAAGGTCTCTGTCGTCACCCAGCATCCGATGACCGCCGAGCATTTCATTGTCCGGCACACCGTCATTCTGGCCGACGGCACTGTGTTGGGTGCTAAGAATTTCACCCCAACCGACAAGCCGGAATCCTCCTACGATCTGCCGAAAGACTACAAAGGCAAAATTTGCGCCACCAGCTTCTGCAACCTGCATGATCTCTGGGTGAGCGAGGCGGAAGCCTGATTTACCGCCGCTCCCGCCTTTGCCAAGCCGCGCTGTTTGCAGTGCGGCTTTTTTTTTCACTTTCTGCTGACTTTTCCGCCGCTTTGTGAAACAATGCAGACAGAATCGCATCCTGACTGTCCTCAGCGGAGTCTTGGCGGATGAAACGCATCTTTCTATTTTTGCTGATTTTCGCAGTGCTCGCCGACGCGGCGTGGCTCGTCGTCATCCGGCCCAACCCGGAACTCCGGGAGCTGGCGCGGCTGCCCAGCCGCAGCGAGCTGACCGCTGCCGGGCGGGAAATCGCCGCGTCCGCTCCTGTGCGCCGGTTTCTTTCCGGAGAACTGCTGCGTCCGCAGCCCCTTGAGCCGCTGGAGCTGGTGCCGGAAGATGCCCTGCTTCTCATTGATGCCGCTGATGCCGCCGCCGCAGGCCGAACTTTCCTTAGCTCGCGTTTTGGGCGGACGCTGAAGGACATCCATTGGTCAGCGGTGCTGGATCAGATAGACGTGCCGCTGCTGCTGCGCAAGCCTGCCGAGGAGCAGTTGGCCAGCTTGCAGCATTTACTGGCCCATCCTCTGCTGCAAGAGGCGTTCAGCCGGAGAACAGTGTTGGCCCTGCTGCCACCGGAGCCAGAAGCCTTGGCGGCGGCTCCGCTCGACACTCTGCTGACACGCGCCCTGCTGCTCACCGCGCCGCCACCGGAGGGCGGCGCGGCCTTCCTTGACCTGCTCAAAACGGAGAAAAAACAACCGAATTTGCTCTATCACCACGGTATGGGCATTTTGGTGCTGGAGCTGGACCATGACCGCAAGCTCCACGCCGCCTTGGTCGGCGGCCAGATTGCCTTGTCCTTGGGCTTGGAGCCGGTGCAGCAGAGCATTGATCTGTTCATCAGCCATTTCATCTACAAGCGGAACGGTTTGGCCGCCCGGCGCGATTACGCCGAGCTGAAGCAGGAGGCCGGGGGCCGCGATGATTTTTTTCTCTATGCCGATTTAGCCCGGCTGAAGGCTCTGCTCGCCGGTGAGGCGGCACTGCCGCCGCTGGAGATCACGATCACGTCCGGCATCCGCAGCATGGCTCTCTTTCATCGCCCGGACGGAGAAGCGGCCAAGCTGACCACAGTGCTGCGCTTCGCCCCGGAGGCCCTGCGCCTGCCCTTGCAGAAAAAAATCTACACCGCCGCGCCGGTCACCAACCGCACTTTGGCAAAAATGCCTGCCAGCCTCCTGCTCTACGTCTGGAGCGGCTGGCTTCAGCCCGACTGCTGGCGGCAGAGCCTGATTGACAGCGGCAGGCAGGAGACGGCGGACAAAACCGACGCGTGGTTCAAGGCGCAGACCGGCCTCAGCTTCGGCGAGATTCTCTCCTTGTTCGGACGCGAATTCAGCGTTAATATTGCTGAGATCAGCACGACCGGCCTCTTTCCCGTGCCACGGCTCTGCTTTGTCGTCGAGGTGCGGGAGCGGAAGAAGGCGGAACGCTTTCTCAGCCGGATGCTCTCCGGTCTGCCGGTCAAGAGCGAAAAATTGCCAAACGGCGGGACGATAGTCTCCTTGCAGGCGGCCAAGGGGATGCTTCAGCCTTCTTATGCTTTTGCCGACGGTTTTCTCTATTTGGCCGACAGCCGCGAGCAGTTGGTGGCAATCTTGGCCGAAAGCGGCGGGCGGATGCAGGATGATGCCAGCTTTCAGGCCGTGGACACCGGCAAGGGCCAGCCCGGCAATCTGCTGATTTTCGCCCGCGCCGCCCAGTTGACGGACGGCCTCAAGGAGCTGGCCGCTTGGGGCGGAACAATGATCGCGGTGCGCAATGATCTGGCCGGAGAGAAAAGCAAGGTGCTGATTGATCAAGTGATCATGCCGCTCTTGGACAGCCTTGGCGGCTTTGAGACTGTGAGCCTGCGCAGCTTCACCCGCAGCGGCGAGCTGGTGCTGGAGGCCGCCGCCCTGACCGCCGCTGCCGCTGCAAAGCAGCCAGAGATTGCCTCCGAGGCGGAGCCGCAGTTTGAATAAAAAAATCCCGGCAGCTGGAAAACAAGCAACATTCTGTTCTCACACTGAAATATCTATAAACGGCAGAACAGCCGCCTGCGCAGAATTCTTGACAAAATTCCCAATTCATGTGAAGTAGAGCAGAACAGATTTCGTCTTTTCCCTGACCGGTTCAAGCGGTTGAGAAACCGGCAGGAATCAATTTCTCATCCATTCATTTTTTTTCAACAACTGCAAGGAGCAACAAAGATGGCACTGACGGTAAAGGCAATCGCCGAGAGCATCAACATCATGGGCAAGCGCAGCGGCACCGCCATGAAAGAGCGCATTCAGGGACCGATTCAAGAAATGGCGCGGGAGGAGGCGGACGCAGGCGCATCCTACCTCGACCTCAACATCGGGCCGGCACGCAAGGATGGAATCAATCTGATGCCTTGGATGGTGGAGACCGTGCAGAGCTGCGTCGCCACCCCGCTCTGTCTTGACACCACCAACACCGACGCGATGATCGCGGGCTTCAAAGTGGTGCAGAACAAGAGCGAGGCGATTATGAATTCCATCTCCGCCCAGCCGGAGCGGATGGAGAAACTGATCCCGGCTGCCGCTGAGGCAGGCTGCAACGTCATCGCTCTGCTCTGGGGACCGGACGGAATGCCGCGCGACTCCAACGAGCGGGCGGCGATGGCCGTGGATCTTATGATGGCCCTCAACGCCGCAGGCATCCCCAACGAAAAAATCCTCTTCGATCCGATCGGCACACCGATCACCTTGGGCGCGGATCAGATCGCATCCGGCCTTGAGTTCATGATGATGCTACAGGACATCGCGCCGGGATCAGGCTCCACCGTCGGCCTGTCCAACGTCTCCAACGGCGTGGCCGAGCACCTGCGCAAGTATCTTGACCGCACCTATTTGATGATGCTGATGAAGCATGGCATCAGCACCGCGATTGTCAATGCCTACGACAAGGAACTGATGGCTATCTGCAAAGGCGAGCGGCAGGATTTGGTTGATCTGGTGCACGGAATGATGGCCGACAATGATCCCGATCCGTCCGCCCTGAGCGGCGCGGCTTTGGAGCATTACAAGACCTACAAGGTGCTTTCCGGCCAGGCGGTCTTCTCTGAATCTTGGCTGACACTGTAATGGAGCGATGCGGCAGGGACGGCAAATGTTCCGTCCCTGCGGCGAACGATATCAGGGAGGAGATATGAACAACAACATCCTGCGGAAACCGCTGCTGAACACGGCGACGGTTTTTGCCTTTTTCATCGGCCTGCTCGCGGTCAGTCTCACTTACCCGGAGGCAACGCTCTTCGAGTCGGTCGGGCTGCTCATTCAGGCCGTGCTCCGCGCTGTCCAGCTGCTGATTGGACTGACTCTGGCGGCGGCCTTCTGCGTGGCTGTGCTGATTGGCATTTTTCTCGGCGCAGTGGCCTTGGCCAGCCGGGAAACCGCAGCCCGCATGTACGGCGAGTTGCGGCAGACGCTGGCCGACTGGCTCGCGCCTGCTCTGGCTCTCGTCGGCAAAAAAAAAACAGAGGAGCCTGTCAATTTTGAACCGGTGAAAGAAGAAATGCGGCAGGAACTTCGAGCGAACATCGAGGAAATTCAAGATCATATCCACTCCACCCGCGAGCTACTGGCAGGCAAAATCGGCCAGCTCTCTAGCCGGATTGACGCGCTGGAGGAAATGACCGCCAAAATGGCTGACAGCAGTCAGGTGGACGAGCTGCGCAGCGAGGTGCGCGGGGCGATGACCACCTTGGCCGGAATCGAAGGCGCGGTGGGCGGTATGAAAGCCTGCGTCGAGCAGACCGCCCAGCAGATTTTGCAGATCTCGCCGGAAAAGCTGCTCGGCGATATGCCGGAGCGGCTGCGGCAGATAGAGCAGCGCGAGCCGGAGGTGATCGACATCACCCCGTTGGAGCGCGACATTGCGGTGATGCAGCAGGAGGAGCTGGCCTCAGTGCGCGAGAAGGCTGACAAGGCCCTGCTCGCGGCTGAGACAGCACCTGCCGCCGTCCCTTCTGCTGTGATGCAGGAGCCACTGCCCTCCGCCTCAGCGGTGCAGGAAGCCCCGCTGACGGACGAACATCGCCTTCTCAGCTACTTCGATGATCCTGCCGACAAGCTAAAAGTCGCCGAGCTGACTGAGGCAGCCTTGGAGAAAGGTCTTAACCAGAAGCAAATCGTTGATTATCTGACACGTGGACTGGGAGCGCAGAAAGGCAAAATCATCAGCTCGCATCCCGCTGTTTTTAAAGACTACCTCAAAACCTGCCGCCGGAACGACTGAGCAGAGCGAACGGACAGAAAGGGAGCCGCCCTTTCCGTCCGTTCGCTCAGTCACGGCTGGAGCCTGTGCGCCGCTCCCAGAGACAGTCGTCCTCTTCCATTATCTGTTCTGCTGTTTTTGACAGATTCTTCTGGATGAACGTTCGCCAGCCAGGAGGAGCCTCGGCGATGTTGAATCCCACGTCCACGAGGAGACCGTTCTTCCGCCGCCAGCGCGGAGAGACCTTCAGCTTGTAGCAAGGCGAGTCCGGCCCGCCGGAGACCACCACGCTGTAGCGTTTGCCCTGCACGGCAAATTTATCCGGCAGATCGTTCAGCCGCAGTCCTTCCAGCGAAACATCCTCCACCATGCCGCCATAAACAAAATGGCCGTCCGCGATATCGGCGATGTAGCCCTTCAGCTTTGTGCGGCCCTGCCGCCGTTTTTCAATTGTTGCCGCGTCCATCATAGCCTTGTCTCCTTGCCGTGCGCATGTGTTGTTCGGTCTGTTCTGCCGCAGGCGGCGGCAGCCAAGTCAATCAGCTCCCTGAACGAGTCAATGGAGGGATATAGTGCCGAGCGGACGGCTGGTCTGCGACTGCTGGGCCGTGCCACATGCACCAGCCAGCCGATTCCGTACCGCTCCGCTGTCCGCAGCACTTTTTCGGTGTCGTCGGCCAGCAGGGAGCGAGCCGGATCAAAGCAGAGCATTTCTTGCAGCTTGGCCCAGAACTGAGGCTGCTCCTTGGCGAACCCTACCTCGTCGGCGCAGATCAACCGGTCGAACCAGCCGCCAATCCCGGCTTTGTCCAGCTTAATGGCCAAGGTTCGAGGATGGGCGTTAGTGACAAGGTGCAGCCGCTTGCCCTGCGTCCGGCAAAAATCAAGAAAATCTGTCACGTGCGGATGCACGGCGATCAAATGGTCAATCCGCAGCTTCAACTCCGGGATGTCCAAGCCCAGTTCGCGGGACCAATGTTCCACATCAGACCACAGAAGGGAATTTTCCATGCTGCGGTAGCGTTCCAGCAGCTCCATCGCCGCTTCCTCCACGGTTATGTTGTGGAGCAAGCTGTAATGTTCCGGGATATAGACTTCCCAGAAATAATCGTCAAAATGTTTGTCCAAGAGGGTGCCGTCCATGTCCAACAAGACGGTGGCAATGGCATCCCAAGAAAATGTGCGAGCTGTTTGGGCGGAATTCTGCATAGTAACGTATTATACTGACTCTGTTTGACTTTGTACAGAGCTTATTCGGCGATGCGGCACCGCCTTTGCACACCTGTCTGCGCACCGCCGCCGCGTCTTTTTTGAGGCAAATGCATCTTTTTTTTCGATTTCCGCGCTTTACGCTTGACAGAAAAACAGGGGTATGGTTATAACTCGTTAATATAGCTGATGTTCAGCCGCATCAGGGGCGGCGGGGATTCAGCAGTCACCATGCAGACCGGTCACGCGGACAAAGGAGAACAGCGATGATGCGATGTGTTGTTTTTGCGGCAGCGGCAATTTTTTTGAGCTTAGGCTCAGTCTCCGCCGCCGTCAAACCCTGCGCGGAATTGAAGGCTGAAATTGCGGCCAAGCTTGATTCCAAGGGTGTAAAGGGCTATGAGCTGAGCATTGCAGATAAAAACGACAAAGCGGCAGGCAAGGTCGTCGGCACCTGTGAGGACGGTCGCAAGAAGATAGTCTACAGCAAACAGCAGCCAAGCGGGACAGCGGCAGCCCAGTCGCAGCCAGCCGCAGCCGAGGAACCAACAGCGCAGCCGGAGCCGATGCCATTGGTTTCGGTGCGAATGGTGCCAGTGGCAACAGACGAGCAGCAGCCTCAGGGCGCCAGCTCATCCGTCAGAGCCTGCGCGGATTTGAAGGCCAAAATTGCGACCAGGTTAGACTCCAAGGGCGTGAAAAACTACACGCTGATCATTATCAACAAGAACGCGGGGTCTCCTGGTCAGGTCGTCGGAGCCTGCGAGAATGGCTCCAAGAAAATCATTTACGCCAAAACCAGATAACACTATGTGAAAGCGCAGGAATCCGGTGCCTGCGCCTTTTCGCCCCGTCCTCCCGCCTTTCCCGCACATCTTGCTCAATCTGCAAGCTGCCAATTTTCGTGACATTTAAGCAAAACTTGATAAAATAATTCAGAAATGCCGTCCAGACGCTGTCCGGGCGGAACAATCAATAACAATCAGGAATCATTATGGAGACCGCCCTTGGAGATTTAAGATGCTGGAGTGATAATAAAAAGGCTGTTCAGACAGACGGCGGGGCCAAGCCGGACAGGGAGGCCGTCTGATGATGCATTCAAGCTTTCCGAGCCGCCAGACAGCAGGCCGGACTATCAAGCAAGGGCGCAATGCGCCGCCGGGCATTGACGGCAGGCTGGAGCAGTATTTCACAGATGTCGCCACTCGCTGCCCGTATGAAATGCCGCATAACGCCGTCTATCATCAGGCGGTTTTCGGCTCGCTGACCGATTCCACCGTGAGCCTGTTTTTTGAAAACGGCTACCGCCGCAACGGCAACTGCATGTATTCGATGCGCTGCCCGCGCTGCTCAGCCTGCGTCCCCATCCGCCTGAACCCGGAAACCTTCAGCCCCAACCGCAGCCAGCGGCGAGTCTGGAAAAAGAACGGCGACATCAGCGTCGGCTTGGCACCGGTGACAATGTCCGATGAGAATCTTGAGCTTTTGGAACGCTTCCTCCGCGCCCGCTTCCCAGACGGCAGGGCTGATGCGGAAAGCTACTACAGCGGTTTTTTCATCACTTCCATGACCAAGTGCTTTGAAATCCGTTACCGGAGCGAAGACAACAAGCTGCTGGGCGTGGCCGTGGTTGACTGTTCAGACCAATGGATGAACGCGGTCTATTTCTTCTTTGATCCAGCGCAGGACTGGCGCAGCCCTGGCACGCTGAACATCCTTTACCTGCTTGATTTCTGCCGACGGCACGGCATTGCCAGCCTTTATCTCGGCTACTGGATCAAGGGCCTCAAAGGGATGCACTACAAAACTGATTTCCGGCCCCACGAGATTTTGACCGACGGTCGCTGGCAAAAAGTGGGTTAAACTTATTTCCCCTTCCGCAGCTGGACAGTCACCCGGCGGTTGAGCCGCCGCCCTTCCGCCGTCTTGTTGGAAGCCGCTGGTTTGGCCTTGCCGTACCAGTAGAGCAGCACCCGGTCTTTTTTCAGCGGGAAGTTATCTAAAAGATATTTCCTTGCGCTCTCCGCCCGGTGCCGGGAGAGGCTGATGTTGTACGCATTGCCGCCAAGGCTGTCGCAGAAACCGGAAAGCACCGCGTATTCCTGCGGATGATCGACAAGATGGCGGCCCAGCCGGTTGAGCGCGTGCTGATGCTCCTTTCTGATCTGGGCCTTGTCAAAGGCGAAAAGCACGTTGGGATAAGGGCTGCTGGCAGGCATGTGCAGCCTGCCAAGAAGATGCTCAGGATGGGCGGCCACGGTGTCAAAATCAATCACCTGCGAGCAGTCGTTGACAGCGGCGATGTCGTTGAGCAATTTCTCCGCCGTGCTGTTGGTCGCGCTGCTGATCAGGGTGAAGCAGACATCGTGTTTTTTTGCCAGCATTTTCGCCTGCTCCAGCGGTTCCGGCTCGTCCACGCCCTCGAAGCGGAAAGCGGCCCCGTTGGTGAAAATGAAGACCTCGGTGCGGCCCGGCAGCGGCAGCAGATATTCAAGCTTCATCAGCGCAGTCTGGAGCATGGGTGGGCCGGAGCTGGTCACAGGCAGCTTTTCCAAGGCCGCGCCGAACGTCTCCTGATCATAATTTTGTAGCTGGTAATAGGGCTGGAAGGTGCGCTCCGCGCCAGGCAGCCACATCACGTTCCGCCAGTGCGGATACAGCCCGGTCTGCCAGTTCAGCTCTGGCAGGCTGGCATTGCTTTTAAGGAGAATCTGCTTGGACATCTCCAGCCGGGTCATGCCGCTGTCCCGATACGGCACGTCCATGGCGGTGGAGGGATCATAGAAGACAAAGAAATTATCCGCCATGCGGATGGAGTCCTGCTTTTTCTCAGCCAAGAAGGCATCGGGCTGCCAGATCCAGTCTTTTTTGTCAAATTTCTTGTTTTTCTTGCTCGGTTTTGCTAGAGCGAAGGACGGCGCGGTGGCCAGCAGCGCGAAAGCCAGCAGCGCGGCCAGCAGCCGCAGGGTTCTGGAGGTCATGCTCTTCTCCTTAAAAAGTCAGCCGGTGTCCTGCCGCCGGCAGCAGGGCATGAGGCACTGCCCGCACCATCTCCTCAAGCTGCGGCAGCTGGGTCCGCCGCAGGGTGTGGTCAAGATGGACTAGCGCGATCCGCCCCATGTCCAGCTCTTCAGCAATCTGGAGTGTGCTGGTCACGGAGCCGTGGTAGGGATAGGTGTCAACCATGCTGAACGACTCATGAACGACAAAATCGCAGCCCTGGATCAGCTCTTTGGCCTGCGCGTTCGCCCGTCCGTCGCCGCTGCAATAGAATGTCACTGGGCCGTCCTCAATCCGCAGCCCCAAGTTGTACTGGGAGTGCTGCGTCAGCGCGGCGGACCAGCGCAGTCCGGCCAGCGAAATGGTTTCTTGAGCCTGAATTTGATGAAATTCAAAGTCGAAGCTCAGTTTTTTCTCAAAGGTGGGATAAGCCAGCTCCAAGGCTCCCCGCACTTTCTGCTCCGTGCCTTTCTGACCGACGATGTGCAAAGGCTTGGTCCTGCCGAGCTGCCAGAGCCGGAGAAAAAGCAGCGGCAGTCCGAGAAAATGGTCGCCGTGAAAATGAGATATCCAGACGCAGTCCAGCTCCTCCGGCTGGTCGACAGTCCGAAAATACTGATGTGGCACGGAGAAGCCGCAGTCGAGCAAGATTCTGGTGCCGTTGCTGGCGGTGAGCAGGGACGAGCTGTTGCCATGCGCCGTGTCACAGGCTTCCCCCACGCCAAGAAAGAAAATTTCCACCGTAGCCGCTCCGTTGCATTATGTTCATTCAGGAAGTCCAGCAGTCCTGACCTGTCATTTTTTCACCTGCGCTCTCTGCAATATATGTATTTTTTCGTTCTGAAGCAAGCCGCTTGTGCGCATGACCCGCTCAGAGCGAGACAGCCCGCTTTTCAATCTGCTCCGCCAAGCTGTCCGGGATAAAATCCAAGAAGGAGAACAGCTGGTTTTCCAGTTGTTCGCACCTGCTGAAGTTTTCTTGAATGCCTTCCTGCTTGCGGGTATCGCCGCCGCTGTATTTGTCTAAGATGTAGTCCAGCCGTTCGGGCAGGCTGACGATCTCATCGTGCAGGACGCGCTTGTCCGAGTAATAGACTATTTCGACTGGAAAAAAAATGCCTGCCGCATACCGCTCCGGGGAAAAATCCGGCAGGACGACATGCCCCGCGACAATTGCAGCGATTTCCGGGAAGCCAAGGCTGCGGCAGAGTTCCGCGCCTGCCTTGGCATGATTCTCGCCGCTGCTCAGGCACGGTGTTTTGGCGATGTCGTGCAGGAGCGCGCCGCTGACGCAGAGCTGAAGATCAGGCGGCTGGCGGCTTGTTTTCTGCAACTCTTTAGCCAGCAATTCTGCAATCTTTGCCACAAGGAGCGAATGCGCCCGGATGTTGGCCAGCATTCCGTGCTGCTCCATCAGCGCGGCGCAGGCGGCAAGATTGGGAATATTCACGACCTAACGGCGGCTGAGGCGATGCACGGCCTCGACAGCAATTTTCACCTGCTCCGGCGGCGTTTGCGGCAGAATGCCGTGGCCAAGATTGAAAATATGGCCTTTAGCTGCTTGACCTTCAGCAAGAATGGCAGCAATCCGCGCTTCCAGCTCCTCTTTGGGCAGGAAAAGGGCAATTGGATCCAAATTGCCTTGCAGAACATGCTGCTGCGCAATTTTCGCCGCTTCATCCAGCTTGATCCGCCAGTCCAAACCAAGCACGTCGGCTCCGCTGGTCTCGCTTAATTCAAGCAAGGTCGCGCCGTTGTTGGCAAAATAGATGATCGGCACATCCGTCATCTGGCGCAGATCGGCAATGATGGATTGCACATAGGGCAGGGCAAAGCGTTCAAAATCACAAGGAGCAAGAATGCCTGCCCACGAATCAAAAATCTGCAAAACCTGTGCGCCTGCACGGGCTTGCGCTTGCAGATAAAGGCTGGTGCAGCGAGTGATTTTCTCCAACAAAGCGTGATACAGTTCCGGCTGCTGATAGGCCATGCGCTTGGTTTCCAAGAAGACTTTGGACGAGCCGCCTTCAATCAGATACGTGGCCAAGGTGAACGGCGCGCCGGAAAAACCGATCAGCGGCACCTTGAGAGCGCGACGGAGCAGGCGGATGGTTTCCAGCACAAAGGGCAGGCTCTCCTCCGGGTCGGGAATCAGCAGCCGGTCAACCGCTGCCTGCGTCCGCACCGGCTCAGGAAAAAGCGGCCCTTTGCTCTCGTGAAACTCCAGCTTCAGGCCCATCGCCTCCATCGGAATGAGAATATCCGAGAAGAGAATTGCGGCATCAAAGCCAAAAATATCAATCGGCTGGAGCGTGACTTCGGTGCACAGCTCCGGGCGTTTGCACAGATCGAGAAAGCTGACTTTGCCCCGCACGGCCTGATATTCGGGCAGATAGCGGCCCGCTTGGCGCATGAACCAGACCGGCGTGTATTCGGTGCGCTCGCCCCGGCAGGCGCGTAAGAAGGTGTCGTTCATGAGATTGGAGAGGTTAGAAGTTGCCCAGTTGATTTTGTTCAACGGTGCAACTCCTATTGATAGCATTAGCTATGTTACGCTACTATGGGCGGCAGGTGCAAGTCAGTTCAGGTCCATTTAGAAAACCAGGAACATAGCTGCAAGATGTATCTTTGTTTTGGTTTGTTTTAGTGTTCCATGCAGCTACGCATCGACCGGATACTCCATCCCATTTGCTGTCTCCGCAATAAGTATCGCAGGAAACTGTTCCGTTATTTCCGTGCTTTACAAAAACATCATCATTGCATACGCAGGTCAGTTCCTTTCCTGAAGGAAGATATCCTGGAGGTGCGTTGCATGATTCTGTTTCGCCAGTATGTTGATTGACCGCTGCTTTGCAGTAGCCAACTTTGTTTCCCCATTTTGGCTGCTGACCATTCATAGCCCCACAATAGATGTTGCATGTAACTGTCCCGTTATTGCCATGTTTCTCGAATTCTCCTGCGTAAGAAGAAGTTGAGATGACAAGCACTCCAGCAAAAATTAAACCAGCACTGACAGAGTAACGCATAAACATAATTCTTTCTCCTTATCTTAACTTCGTTAAAGGTGTTAAATCAACTCCTCGGCTGGTACGCGCAGAACGGCTCCTGCGCTAAATAATCGCCGCTGACCGCATAGGCTCTAGCCCGGCAGCCGCCGCAGACGTTGACGTATTCGCAGCGTCCGCAGTTTCCTTTATAGCTCTTGAAGTCGCGCAGTTCCAGAAAAAGTTTTGACTGCTCCCAAATCTCTTGGAACCGCTGCTCGCGGATGTTGCCTGCGGCCTTGGGAAAATAGCTGCACGGCAGGACGTTGCCGTCCACGTCAATCAGGCAGATAAGCTGGCCGGCAAGGCAGCCCTTCGAGCCGCCGGTGGAAAATTGCAGGCTCCTACGCTTGAATTTTTCGCCGTCCTCTTTGGCCCGCTGGAGCACGATGCGGTAATACTGCGGGGCGCAGGTCGGGCGGACAAGCAGCTCCGGTTCCTCCTTCTCCATGTCGTAATGCCAGTTGAGGATGTCCTCATATTCTGAGGCGGGAATCAGCTCCTCCATGATCTCCTCGCCGCGTCCGGTCGGCACAATCATGAAAAGATACCAAGCCGTTGCGCCGAGCTTTTTGACCAGCTCGTAGAGTTTGGGAGCCTCGGTTTTGTTGCGCTGGGTGAAGGAGGAGTTGACCAGGAACTTGATGCCCTGCTCGTTGAAAAGGCGGATGGCGTTCATGGTGCCATCGAACGCGCCGGTCTGATTGCGGAAATTGTCATGTACCGCTGCGGTGGAGCCGTCCAAGCTGAGGGAAACCATCCTGATGCCGGATTCCTTGATCCTGCCGCAGATGTCGTCCTTGACCAAGGTGCCGTTGGTGGCCAAGCACATCCTCAGGCCAAGGCTGGTGCCGTAGGCGGCGATATCGAAAATGTCGGGCCGCAGCAATGGCTCGCCGCCGGAAAGCACCACCACCGGGCTGGCGTAGGATTTGATGTCGTCCAACACCCGTTTGGCCTCATCCAGCGAAAAATCAGGATGCCCTTCCACCGCAAGGGCCGACGAGGAGCGGCAGTGGACGCAGTTCAAATTGCAGCGGCGGGTGGTCTCCCAAGCGATCCATTTCGGTTCAAAATCCATTCCAGCCCCCGGCTTCGGAAAAACTGACTTGCGGAAAAGAGAAAAAGGACATAACTATGTTCAACTATATTCCGTCTGGCGGGTCAGGGTCAACAGCTTTGTACGCCGCTGGAGGCGACAACTTTCTTCAGAAGGAGGGCATCTCATGCAGGCAATCAAAACCGTGGTCACGCCTATCGACTTTTCCGACAACGCCAAAATGGTCGCCGACTCAGCCGCCTACGTGGCAGGCAGGTTCGGCGCGGAGCTGCATCTCATCTTTGTGGTGCAGGACTTCCAAGACTACACTGGTTTCTTTGTCCCGCCAGTCAATCTGCCTAATCTAACCAAAGACCTGCTGGAGTCGGCCCAGCAGAAGATGGAGGAGTTTGCGGAGAGCTGCCGCGAGCAGGCGACCGCAGCCGGGGTCTCCGCCCTGCGCAGCCGGGTGCTGACCGGCGACGTAACCGAGGAAATCCTCAACTACTCCAAAGAGGTGAACAGCAACATGATCATCATGGGCACCCACGGCTACAAGGGGCTGGAGCGAATCATGTTCGGCAGCGTGGCCGACAAGGTAGTGAAGACCGCCTGCTGCCCGGTGCTGACCATCAACCCCTACCGCCATAACTGCGGCGGCAAAGACTGAGCATAGGGCGGGGGCGGCCAGACTGGCTGCCCCGCTTCGGCTCACCGCTCCGCTGCAATCCCGTGTATGCGCAGAACATCTTTAGCGGCCAGATCTTTCAGAGCCGCTTTAAATTTTTTGTGCAACTTCTGCTCCTCCATCACCATCCACGCGCAGTCGACTATGCCTTCCGCGCCTGCCTTGGCCGCTTCGTCGTCGGCAAAGGTGACGCTGCCGTCCGCATGAGAAATGCAGGCTTTGCCGTAAGGATCCAGCACCGGGTAAACGGAGACAAAGTCTATGAATTTCAGCCGCAGCTCCAGCAGGGGATCCAAGCCGCTTTTGGCGTGGCCCGCCTCCAAGTAAACAGCAAGAAATTCATTGACTGCCTGATCAATCTCCAGCAGCAGGCGCGGCGGCTTGGCCTCCGGCGCAGCCTCCTCAGACGGGGGGGAGGAGGGCGGTTCGGCGGCTGGTGGCGCGGCAACCGGATCGCTGGTGAAGTAGCCAAGCCCGTAGCTGCCGCCGCTCTTCTGCAGCATGGCCAGTAGGGTGTTGTAGTCGTCGTCTGAGGGGCTGAGACCGCCGGTGCCCCAGTAATAGGAGCCGCCCCGTCGCTGACCTTGATGGAAAAAAAGGACGGCAGCCTGCTCGTTGCGGCCTTTCACGTCCACTTCGATGAAACCGGAAAAGTCCTTTTTATTGAGCCGGAAGACTAAGTCGGGCAGACTGACTTTGGAGGAGGGCAGCCGCTCTTTAGCGCGGCGGAAGGCGGGCAGCTGGCCCCAGAAAAAGATGGAGTCTGGATCGAGGTAGTAGACGGAAACCTGAAAATTGCGCTGGCGCAGGGCTGCGAGGACGTGATCCAACTGCTCCGAGGCCAAGGCGTGCTCGCCCCTGTTCTGGGTCAGGCCCCGGACAATGTCCGACTCGTCAAAATAGACTATCAGCTCCTGATCCGCGCCTTTGCCGTAAAGGCAGCCTGTGCCGATTTCTCCCTGCAAATGCTGAATGAATTTCTCAACATCCAGATAGTAGCTGTTTAGGCCGCTGAGAAAGGGCTTTTCGCGGGGCAGAAGCATGGGCGTTATGCAGGCTGAGTTTTTTCGGCCAGAAGACGGCGTACAGGATCTCCTGTATTTTTCAGCAGCTCAAGTCGTCGCATCAGTCCGCCAAGTGCCGCGTTTAGTTTTTGATGCTTCACTGCCGCTTGGCGGTCAGCCGCTCCACGGCGATGCGGACTGAATGGCGCATCCGCTCCAAGGCTGCGCCGAGGTCGCGCAGCTCGCGGGAACCTTCCACCGTGATGGCCAAATCCAGCTCGCCCAAGCTGATCCGGTTGGCGATGTTGGTCAATGTGCGGGCAGGGCGGACAACGAGCCAGTCGGCGAGAAAGAGAATCAGTCCGGCGACGAGCAGGGCCAGTCCGGCAGACACGAGAAAAAGCTGGGAAAGCATGGCCTGACGCGCCATTTGGCCGACTCCGGCGGCGGGAATGCCGATATGGATTTCGCCGTCGGCATCGCCGAGGGCCAGCACCCGGTCATGCACCGGCAGGCCGCCGATACTGAGGAGGACACTTCCTTCCTTGGCCCCGGCTTTCAGGCCATTCTGGGCCAGCACTTCCACTGGAAAGCCTTTTTCCTTAACCTGCTGGATAAAACGACTGTCAAATCCAGCTTGCGGATTGAACAATCCGGCCACTGCCGCGCCTTGCTCGTTGATCACTGCCGCATAAGCCATGCCGGGCAGCAGAGCGGCTCGTTCGGTCTCTTGGGTGATCAACGAAGAATCTTGCCGGAGCAGCGATGTTTTCACCGCCTCCTTCAGCGACAGGGCCAGAGCGAGGCTGCGCAGCTCCCGCTCTTGAGCCAGCAGCGTGGCCAGCTCGCGGGAATACAGGTGCAAGAAGGATCCGCCGACGGCCAGCAGGCCGACAGCCATCGCGGCCATGAGCCAGAGAAGAAACGGCTTGCCCCGGCCCCGCGCCGCTGCTGCGGCGACTGGATCCGCCGTCTTCCGCCGGTCAGGCTGAACGCTGGCCGCTCCCGCTTTGGCCGCCGCCGCGTCCAATTCCGCCGCTGCTGGCGGACTGTCGGCTCCCACCGGCTTCTCGACCACAATGATGTGGCCGCAGGCTTTGCAGGCGAACTTCGCCCTCTGGCCTTTGATCCGGCTCTCCTCAATGTGGTACTTCTTGGCGCAGTCCTCGCAGATGACCAGCATGTCGCACGCTCCTTTCCTGTCTGCCTGTCAGATCCGGCGGCTGCCGCCGGACATTCCTGCTTCAGTTATATGAGCCTGAAACCCTGCGGTCAATTGTTATTTCATCCGCAGCGGCTTCAGGCCAGAAGAGAAAGAAAGGCTTCAGTTTTTGAGCTTTTTCAGCAGCCAAGCCATGTTCTGGCCCAGTGTGCGCATGACGGCCACGCCTTCTGTATCGGCGGCGACCTCGCCCTTCTCCCGGCCCATGCCGATGTTCCAGTGCGAGGAGCCAACGATGATCATTTGGCCGATGGTGAAGAAGTGGTTGATGGAGTCAAAGACGTGGATCGCGCCGGAGCGTCGGCAGGCCACCACAGCGGCTCCGACTTTGCGGCGGTGCATGTCGCCGTTGGCCCGTGAGACCATGCCGCTGCGGTCAATCAGGGCCTTCAGTTCGGAACTCATATTGGCGAAATACGTAGGCGAGGCGAGAATGATGCCGTCCGCCTCTTCCATCTTGGCGATGCAGTCGTTGATGCAGTCGGTTGTCACCGCGCAGCGGCGGTTCTTCTTGGCAAAACACTGGTAGCAGGCGATGCAGCCGTGCGGGTGGGTTCCAGCCAAGCTCACCAGCTCGGTTTCGACACCCTCTTTTTCCAGCTCCTCAAACACATAGCTGATCAGCGTCTCAGTGTTGCCGCCCGTGCGCGCGCTGCCGTTGAATGCCACAACCTTCATGCTGCCTGCCTCCTTTTTTAGTCAAGCGAAGTAAAATGTGCTCACCGGGAAACTATACGCCAGATGGCGGCAGGGAGCAACGGGAAAGCGAGCCGCGCAGCCGCTCCAGCTCGATCTTCAGGCAGCGGTTCATGACCACAGCCAGCCCAGCTTCTTCAGCAATCTTGGCCGCCGCCGCATTGACCACGCCCTGCTGCATCCAGACTAATTTTGCACCAACGGCAACAGCCTCGCGGACAATCGGCTCAACGTCCTCGGAACGGCGGAAGATGTCCACAATATCTATCTGCACCGGCACCGAGCGCACGTCAGGATACGAGATTTCGCCCAGCACCTCGACACAGCTCGGATTGACCGGGATGATTGTATAACCTGCCTCTTGCAGGTAGCGGGCCACCTGATGACTGGGCCGCTCTGGCTTGGGCGAGAGGCCGACCACAGCCACGTTGCGGCTTTCGGCAAGGATACACTGGACAGCGGCGGACAGCGGGATTTGCGGGAACATAATTGACAAAGGCGGAAAAAGACCATATTACTGTGCAGCGCGCACGCTGCGCGAGAGACCGTCAATTCTAACCGGCAGGAGGCGTTTCAGCCATGTATTTTCAAGACATCATCGCCGCTCTGAACAAATATTGGGCATCGGTCGGCTGCGCTATCATGCAGTCCTACGACATGGAAGTCGGCGCAGGCACCTTCCATCCCGCCACCCTGCTCAAAGCCTTGGGGCCGGAGCCGTGGAAGGCCGCCTACGTGCAGCCCTCGCGCCGCCCGACCGACGGACGCTACGGCGAGAACCCCAACCGCCTTCAGCATTACTATCAATATCAGGTGGTGATCAAGCCCTCGCTGCGCAACATTCAGGAGCTGTACCTCGGCAGCCTGCGGGAGTTCGGCCTCAACCTGCTGGAGCACGACATCCGCTTTGTCGAGGACGACTGGGAGTCGCCGACACTGGGCGCGTCCGGCCTTGGCTGGGAGGTCTGGTTAGACGGCATGGAGGTGACGCAGTTCACCTACTTCCAGCAAGCTGGCTCGCTGGAGCTGTACCCGGTCACAGTGGAGATCACCTACGGCCTGGAGCGACTGGCTATGTATCTTCAGAAGAAGGAGTCGGTCTATGACATCCAATGGAACCGGGACGTGACCTACGGCCAGATATTCCTTCAGGCCGAGCGCGAGTTCTCCGCCTTCAACTTTGAGGAGGCCAATGTTCCTGATCTGACGGCCAACTTCAACAACTGGGAGCGCGACGCGCTCAAGCTGATTGAGAAGGGGCTGATCCTGCCTGCCTACGACCACTGCCTGAAGTGCTCGCACACCTTCAACCTGCTTGATGCCCGCAAGGCAATCAGCGTGGCCGAGCGCACACGCTACATTGGCCGCATCCGCAACATCGCCCGCCAAGTGGCGCAGTCTTACGTGGCCCAGCGCGAGGCAATGGGATATCCGCTGCTGGCCGAGCGGCAGGCGATGCTGGCGGAAGCGGCCTAAGCTCCACAAAGGCACATATCCAAGGGATGCTGCGGCGGCGCGGCATCCCTCTTTCATTTCAGCTTTCCAAGGAAAAGCCCATGCGCACCAACACCATCCGTCTGAGTAGCTGCCCGAAGCACTACACCTACGACCAAGACAAAGCCTGCACGCCCGTGCAGACCGTGGAACGCTTTCAGGAGCGGCTGAAGGCAGTCCAGCTCGACATCCTCAAAGAAGTGCGGCGGATTGACACCGGGCGCTTAGACATCCCGGTCTTCTTCAGCGTCTGCGGCAGAGACGCGGCCCGGATCATCGGCACCAAGAAGCAGATGGGCAAAGGCTCCACGCCGGAGCAGTCCAAGGCCAGCGCCTGCATGGAGCTGGCCGAGCGCTTCAGCTTCTTCGCCTTCCTCAAGAATGCTGACAACTTCCTTGTCGGCGACTACGCGGCCATGCGCGCCGCCGGGCATCCTGTCCTGCCGCTGACCGAGCTGCTGCGCTCGGTGCATGACGAGACCCGCAGCCCGGATCTGCTGGAGCGGCTGCTGGCCGGGCTGCCGCTGCGCTGGACTTGGGCGCGGAACCTCAGCCGCGACGAGGACGTGCTGGTGCCGTTCTCGTGGTTCTACGCCATCAACGAGTTCAACGGCCCCTGCGCGGGCAACACCATTGAGGAGGCCATGCTGCAAGGGATCAGCGAGATCATCGAGCGGCATGTCTGCGCGGTGATTGCGCGGGAGCAACGGCCTGTCCCGGCGATTGACCTCAGCAGCGTGAGCGACCCGGTGGCCCGCGAGCTGATTGAGAAGTTCGAGCGCAACGGCATACGGCTGCATTGCAATGACTTCTCGCTCGACACCGGCATTCCCACTGTTGGGGCACTGGCCTGGGATCCGGCTACCTTCCCGGAGAAGAGCGAGCTGGTTTACACCGCAGGCACCACGCCGGGGCCGGACAAGGCCCTGATCCGCGCCCTGACCGAGGTGGCGCAGTTAGCTGGCGACTTCGAGTCTGGCTCCAACTACGTCGCCTCTGGCCTGCCCAAGCCGCTCACGCTGGCCGAGGTGGACTACGTCATCAATCCCGGCCAGACCGTCGCCCTCAGTGCTCTGCCCGACCTCAGCGCGGACGACATGCTTGACGAGCTGCGCGGCTGCCTTGATGCCCTGCGCCAGCGGGGCATGGAGGCACTGGCGGTCAACACCATGCACCCGCAGCTGCAAATCCCGGCGGCCTACACCATCATTCCCGGCGCGCACTTCCGCGAGCGGGCGGCTTCCGGCGACGCGGCTCTCTTCGCGGCCAAGCTGGCAGCAGAGCTGCTTGATCCAGCGGCCTTGGAAGACAAGCTGGCAACAATGAGCCAGGAGCTGCCGCAGGCGTATTACCTCGAATTCTACCGAGGGCGCAATCTCTACGACCAAGGCATGGCCGAGGCCGCGCTGGCCTGCTTCACCAAGGCACTCACCCTTGAGCCGCAGGACGAGGACAGGCCCTACCTCTACTCCTACTGCGGGGCCTGCCTGCGCGACCTGGGCCGTTTTGAAGAAGCCGTGCCGCTGCTGGAGCAGGGGCTGGCCTGCGACGAGGAGCGGCCCGACCTGCACAATATCCTCGGTGTCTGCCACTACAAGGCCAGCCGCTTCGAGCAGGCTGTCCACCACTTCCAGCGGGCGGTGCAGCTCAACCCGGTCTCATCCATCGACTACGCCAACCTTGCCCTGAACTTGCAACGCTTGGGCCGCAAGGACGAGGCCGTGCGCAACTATCAGATTGCCCTGAGCCAGGACGGGGACATCGCCTTTGCAGCGGAGAATCTCGCCAAGCTGCTGGCTGAAGCCTGAAGCAGCGGTACAGAGCGCAGCCAAGCAAACCGCTGCCTGAGCGGAGCCGAAGGCAGTGGTTTCGGCTCCGCTCAACCGCCTTGACGCAACATTGCCGCCGTCCTACGCCGCCTGCACCTCCAAGATGTCTGTCAGTCTGCCGCCGTAGCTGTCGCGGATCAGCTCCTTCAAGGCCGCGAAGTTGTTCACCCGCACGGTCAGACTGCTCACCGTTGAGCCGCTGAAGCCTGCCAGCGTCTGCTCGCCATTGCCAGTAACCGTGACCGCCGCGCCTGTCCTGCCGCCCTCCTCCTGCATGTCCGCCAGATTAAAAAGGAGCACGTCCGCCCGCAGATCAAGCGTCACCTGAATGCGCAGGGTCTCGTCCGCAGAAACACTGCCGCTCGTGATGCTGACGTATGGGTTCGAGGCCCTGCCGGTAAGGATGCCGGTCTCGCTGGCAAAGCCGTTCACAGGCAGCGGGGCGCGCAGCATCCGGCTGTACGTCCCAGTGCGCAGCGTACCGCGCTCGCTATAGCGGGCACTGACCGAGATCGTGTACTCGTTGTTCCACGGATTGGCCTGCGCTGGGATCTCCGGCATCAGGAGCATTTCTCCCGGCTCAATGCGGACAAAGCGACTCTGCGCTGTCCTGCCGCTCCGCGTGCCCTCAATCACACAGCCGCCTGCGTCTGGCTTAGTCCGGTCGAAGAAAAGATTCTCGCCAGTGAGCAGCAGCACGCCTGCCGGGTTGAGCAGATCTTTCAGCCCGGACACCGTGTCTTTCGCTGTGGCAATCAGCGGCAGCTTCTTCTCAAGCGGCAGGCGTTCGGTCTTGGCTGCTTGGCGCACGCTGTCAACAAAGGGCTGTGAGGCGTAAATACGGACTTGCAGGCATTGATCCAAGGGCGGCAGCGGATCGTCCGGGCTGTTCAGCCGTCCGGTAAAGGCCAGACTATAGGTGAAGGCGTTCTCCTCAGTCACCTGCTCGCCGCTGCTCAGGCTTTCCGCGATGAGCTGATTATGGAGGTCAATAAAGGTGCGGAACTCTTCCTCGCTGTAGTTCGGCAGCACCTTGGCCATGCGGGCGGCCATATCAGCCTTGCTTGCCACATTGCGGGGCAAGAAACGGATCCAGTACGACTGCGGCGTGGTCATAGAATTGATTTCAGGCCGCCATTGAATTGTTGCCATCGCTCTTCCTCCTTGCTTGTTCAGTCAGAATGACCGGTGATCTGTCTGGAATAGCAGACTAACAGACGCGCTGGATTCTGTCAAGAACTACAGGAGGACAACAGCAAGGAGCCTCCTTGGATAACGAGAAGGAGCCTTGCTGCATACCGAGAAGGCTCCTCCTTATAAAACGAGAAGGCTCCTTGCCGTTGTCCAGCAAGGAGCCTTCTTGTCTGCACGCCTGATCAGTAGCTACTGTCTGCCAACAAAAAAGGGCGGACCCGAAGGCCCGCCCTTGTCATGCAGCTTCAGCTTTTGCTGTGTTCCTGCTACGCGGCTAACCGCAGGCTGCGGACATCGAAGCAGCGATCAACCAGCTTGTGCTCCTGCCAGCGTTTGAGCAGGCGCACCGCGCTCATGGTCATGACTGGCTCAAGCAGAACCAGCGGCGCATAGGCAGCGGCGAACTTGGCCCAAGCGAAGAACGGGGTCTCCACCTCACCGATCAGCAGCCAGAAGCCGACCATCAGAGTCACGCCGCCGTAGTAGACCGCGTCCAGACGGACAATCTCCTGCCAGCTCATTTCGCGCCGCCCCTCAGTCAGCCGCTTGCCGACGCTGTGATGCACGGCCATCAGGGGCACGATCAGCGAGAGGCTGTTCACGGCTAAATGCATCAGGTCGCCCGGCTCAAAGAGCAGCCCTTGCAGCAGCAGGCCGAAGGCGAAGCCGTACAGGGCCGGGAAGTAGCCAAGGGTCAGGTAAATGGCCATGCCACCGACAAAGTGCAGCTCAGACGGCCCGACCGGCATGTGGAAGGACTGCATGAAGAGCGAGAAGAACAGGGCCGCCAGCAGGGTGCGCAGCAGCACGGCAGGAGCGCGGAAAGCGTCCTTCAGATGCGCTGCCAGCAGGACAGCGGCGGATACGTTGGCCAAGGCTAACTTGGCCGGGGCGATGAAGCCTGGTTCGATGTGCATGGTGTACCTCCGGGTGAGAATAGGTGATAAGCTGCCGGGCCGTCATGACACGGCAAGGTGATTGCGGCGGAGGACACGCGGAGGAGGGCAGGGGGGGTCGGGACAGGGACGGGAGGCTGCGGAGGCGGCTTCCCGGCGTGTGCCGATGCCGCCCGCCGCAGCATGTCAAGGCCGGACTGACAAGGCAGGTTTCCGGGCTTGCGCGTGGAGCTTCCGCAGAAGCTCCCTCTCCGCCGCCTTCCCAGCCTGAGGGGCCAGTGGCATGAGGGCGGAGATTATACGCGCCTACCGTTGCGGGGGCAGCACCGGATTCGCCGGGGGGTCGGCTAACCGGATTTCCCTATCCTTGACAGTTGCGAAGCGCAGTCTACCCCGGAGCCGCCGCGCTGTCAAGAGGGCAGGGGAGGCGGAGTCAGCAGCCCTGCCAGCGCGGCAGGTCGTCGATGCGGATGCCCATCAGGCCGCAGAGCCGCCCGGCGAAGTGCTGGGCCATCTCGCGCAGATTGGCGGGATGCAGGTAGAAGGCGGGCATAGGCGGGCAGATGATTGCGCCTGCGTCGTGCAGAGCGAGCATGTTGCGGAGATGGGTGCGGTTGAGCGGGGTCTCACGCACCGCCAGCAGGAGTGGCCGCCGCTCTTTCAGAGTCACGTCCGCCGCCCGATGGATGAGGTTGCCGGAGCAGCCTGCGGCTAACGCGCCCAAGGTGCCGACGGTGCAGGGCAGAATGAGCATGGCCTCGTACAAGGCGGAGCCAGAGGCGGGCAGGGCGGTGAAGTCATCTGCGGCAAACCAGCGGCTGATGCCGGGCAGCTCGTCAGGGGACAAGTTCTCTTCTAACCGCAGCACCTTTCTCCCGGAATCGGAGATGACAGCGTGTACCTCGATGTCCTGCGTGGCGAGCAGATCCAGCAAGGCCGTGACGTAGATCATGCCGGTGGCACCGGTGATGCCGAGGAGGATGCGGCGGGGCGGGATCACGGCAGGTGTACGCCGTGGCGGCTGTAGACGCTGAGGATGTTCTCCACCATCCGCTTCAGGCCGTACTTGGCCGCGATGTCCTGCCGCTGGAGCCGCACTGTCTCCTCGTCGCGCTCCAAGTTCTCAGCCAGCTCCAGCAGTCCCTGCCGGGCGGCGGTCACGTCGCCGTAGTCCACCAAGCGGTGTCTGCGGACGAACTCCAGCGGCTCAAGGATGGAGGGTGTGCGGCAGGCGAGCAACGGCAGGCCGTAGAGCAGGCCCTGGATGAAGGACTGGGAGATGCCCTCGGTCTCGTAGGAGGAGAAGAAGATCATGTCCATCGCCGAGAAGTAGCGTTCCGGGTCCTCGCGGTGGCCGGTGAGGATGAAGCGCTCCTGCGCTCCGGCCTTGGTGATGGCCTCCTCCAGCAGAGCGCGGCCATTGCCCCCGCCGACGATCATGAACTTGAACTGCTCCGGCAGGGCCGCAGCAGTCCGGGCGATGAACTCATGGCCCTTGTAGTGGCGGAGAAAGGCGACGTTGCCGATCAGCACGTCTGTGTCAGCGATGCCGCAGCTGCGCCGCACCTCCTCGCGGTCGCGGGCGGAGAAGCGGAAGCGCTCCTCGTCAATGCCTGTGGACTGCGTCACGATCTTCCGGCGCGGCACGCCCTGCCCGGCTAACTGCTTGGCGATAGCCTCGCTGCACGCGAAGATGACATGGGGAAAGGCGCGGTAGCTGAAGGAGGAGGAGACCGGCTCCAGCACATGCCGGGTGCGGGCAACCAAGGGCACGCCGCAGAGCCGGGCCGCCGCGCCCGCCATCCACGAGTCTTCGGAGGAATGGGTGTTGACCACTGCGGGCCGCAGCTGCCGGAGCAGGCGGAGCAGGTCCAGCCAGGCGCGCAGGTTGAACTTGGAGGAGAAGTCGATGTGATGCACGGTAAAGCCCTCCGCGCCGCAGCGGCGGGCGAGTTCTGCGCCTTCGCGGACAATCAGGGCCGTGCGGAAGCCGAGCCTGCGCATCTCCCGCAGCTCGGTCAGGGTGCGGATTTCCTGGCCGCCCCAAGAGCGGGACCAGTCAGTGTGGACGATCAGCGGCAGGCTGCTCACGCTGCGCACCCCGCCTGCGTCTCTTGGATGATCGGCAGGATGAAGTAGAAGTTGTTCCCCTCAGGAGTCCGCTCGTAACCGACTATGCCGCCGTGCAGCTCGACCACATGCTGGACAAAGGCCAGGCCGTGGCCAGTGCCGTGGATGCCCTCCACGTCCTTGCCGCGCACGCCCTCCTGAAAGATCTGCCGCGCCTCCTCGCCGCCCAGATGCGGGCCGGTGCTGAAGACGTTGAACTTGATCCCCTTCTCGCCGCATTCCGGGAAGTTGTCGATCACCTCGCGGCCATAGGCCACGGCCTTGCGCGGCCTGCCGTCGCGGGTGATGATCTCGCGGGCGTACTTGGCCGCGTTGGAGAAGAGGTTGGCGTAGACTTGGGAGAGCAGGCCGATGTCCACATAAAGCTGAAACTCCTCCTCCAGCATGTTGCCGGGCCGCTCCACCGTGATGCTGGCCGAGCGGAAGCGGCTGTCGTAGTGGTCCAGCTGCGGCAGGATGATCTCCTTCTCGATAAAGCAGCGTTTGGGGTGCAGGATCATCCGGCCTGCGGCGAAATGCTCGCGCCGGAACAGGCTCTCAACAAAGAGGGTGATGTTCTGATGATGCTTGACCAATTCGCCGTGATGCAGGAGCAGGCTGTCCTGAATGGCCTCGCAGTGCGCCGCGCAGGCCGCCGTGTCCTCTGGCCTGCCAGACTCCGCCGCCTTGCTGATCTCGCTGCGCAGCCCTTCCAGCTCCAAGATGCTCTTCCGCAGCTTCTTGAAGAGCAGGCGGAAGAACATGTTCGGGGTGATGATGTTGTGATCAATGTCCTGCACCAAGGTGTTGATGAACTTGAGGTGCTGGATGTTCTGCATGGCTGTCAGCCGGTTGTGCAGGCTGTAGCCCATCCGGTTGGTGTATTTGCTGAAGAAGAAGCGGTCGTTCTTGGAGAGCTTGCTGCACGGCGAGACGCTGTACATGCCCAGCACCCGGTTCTTGCCATGCAGGCCGCCAGGCAGGGCGCATTGCGGCGGATGCTCGGCCTCCTCTTCCGGCGGCGCATCCGGCTCCCGCTGCGCCTTGCTCCAGACCGGCAGCACATAGCTTTCGCCGCTCCGGTACGGCTCGCCGCAGAGGATGACGCTCTCCGGCGCAGCCACCTTCTTTTGCAGCACGCCCTGCTCCGAATCGCAGACCAGATATAGCACCTGATCCTTCTCCTCATAGAGATACAGCGCGCTGGACAGGCTGAGCATCTCCAGCGGCACGCTCACGCAGACCCGGTAAAAGTCGTGCAGCGAGTCATATTCTTGGGTCAGATCAAAGAAGGCCTTGAGGAAGTCATCAAAGTAGCAGGTGAAGTTGTACTGCTCATAGCTGACGGACTTCTCCCGCACCCGCTGACGCATCTTCTGCAAATCAGGACAGTCGCTCATCGTGCTTGCTCGGCGGTCGTTGTATTCCTCATCTTTTGCGCCAGAACTGCTCCGCGCCGCGCTCGTCCACCACGTTGATTGCCGCCGGATACACCTCGCATTCCAGCTCAAAGACCCGGTCGGCGATCTCGTCTGCCGTGCCGCAGCCCGCGATGTCCACGCAGCTCTGCATCACTATTGGCCCCTCGTCATAGGCTTCGTCGGCAAAATGGACCGTGCAGCCGCTGACCGTGCAGCCCCGCGCCAGCACCGCCTCATGGACATGATGCCCGTAGAAGCCCGGCCCGCAGAAGGCCGGGATTAGCGAAGGATGGATGTTCAGCACCCGCCGCTTGAGCTGCTCCGGCGGCTGATAGAGCTTGAGATAGCCAGCCAAGACGATCAGGTCAAGCTCGTAGTCAGCAAGGATGGCGTTGGTCGCCGCGCTGCCGACAGCATGCAAGGCTGGATAGCCATACCGCCGCGCCTTCTCCAAGCCCAAGGCATCAGCCGCAGTGGAGATCACCACCTGAATCTCCGCCCGCAGCGTGCCCGCTTGCATCCGCTGATGGAAGTTGTCCAGCGTCCTGCCGGAGCCGGAGAGCAGCACGGCTATCTTCTGCATTTATCGGCCCTCGAAATAGGGGTTGCTGTCAACATCGACATTGGTCAGCCAGGCGGCAATGGCGGTGTCGTAAGTGGACGTAAGCTGGAAGACCTTGACCGCCAAGCGGAAGCGGGTCTTGAGCGTGGTGTTACCATGCTCACGCAGCTCGGCCAGCACCTGCGGGTAGTCTGCCGGATCAACGATCACGGTCACATCGTGGAAGTTCTTGGCCGCTGCCCGCAGCATGGTCGGGCCGCCGATGTCAATGTTCTCAATCGCCTCATCCAACGGGCAGTTGGGATCGGCCACGGTCTTCTCGAAGGCGTAGAGGTTCACCGCGATGATGTCAATCGGCAGGATGCCGTGCGCGGCGCACTGCCGCTGATGCTCGGCGTTGGCGCGCTGGTTGAGGATGCCGCCATGCACCAGCGGGTGCAGGGTCTTGACCCGGCCATCCAGCATCTCCGGGAAGCCGGTGAATTCAGACACATCCTTGACCGACAGGCCACTGTCGCGCAGCTTCTTGGCCGTGCCTCCGGTGGACAGTATCTCAATGCCCAGCCCGGCCAGCTCTTTGGCAAAGCTCTCGATGCCGGATTTGTCGGTCAGGCTGATCAGGGCGCGTGCTGCTTTGTTCATGGTGCAGGTCTCCTCTTGCGTATTGTGTAGAGTCAGGTTGTCAGATGCAGGCGCGGCGCAATGCACGGTCAGGCCGTCTCCACCTTGAGCACATCCACCAGCCTGCCGCCGTAGTCATTGCGGATCATGTCCCACAGCGCGGCGTAGCTGTTCACAGTGATCTCGACGCTCGACACCGGCGAGCCGGCAAAGCCCGGCAGGATGTATTCCCCGTTCTGCGGCACGATCACCTCCGCGCCTGCCGCGCCGCCTTCCTGCATGTCCAGCAAGGAGAAGAGCAGCCGCCCGCCTTGCAGATCGAGGACGGCCTGGATGCGCAGCACAGTGTCCGCGCTGGCCGTGCCGCCGGTGATGCTGACATGCGCGGTCGCAGCATTGCCGGTGAGGATGCCGGTCCAGCTGCTCAGGCCGGGCACAGTCAGCGGGCTGCGCAGGAACCGGTCGTATGTGCTGGTGCGCAGCGTGCCGTGCTCAGTGTAGCGGGCGCTGACTGAGACGGTGTATTCATTGTTCCACGGATGCGCCTGGGCCGGAATCTCCGGCATGAGCATGATTTCGCTCGGCCCGACCTTGAGCAGCCGGGTCTGGACTATGCTGCCGCCTGCCGTGCCTGCAATCACGCACTGCCCTGCGCCGGGCACGCTCCGGTCAAAGAAGAGGTCATCGCCCAAGAGCTGAAGTGCGCCGTCCGGGTTGAGCACGTTCTTCAGATCCAGCAGGCTGTCTTTGGCCGAGCTGATCAGAGGGGCCTTCTTCTCCAGAGGCAGACGTTCGACCTGAGCGGACTGGAGCAGCCGGTCAAGAAAATTCTGCGAGATGCGCACCTTGACGTGCAGGCATCCGTCTAAAGGCGGGGTCGGGTCGTCCGCATTCTCCAAAACGCCGGTAAAGCTGAGATACCAGCTGAAGCTGCCGTGCTTGGTCACCTGCTCGCCGTTGAGCAGCCGCTCCAGAATGGCCTCGTCCTCGGCCTGGAGGATGGTCGCCACCGCTTCCGGGCTGAAGTTGGGCTGGCTGCGGTGGATGTCTGCGGCAAGGTCCTGCACATCCGCCGTGTTGCGGGACACAAAGCGCAGGCTGTAGGTTTCGGGCGTGGTCAGGGCGTTGGGTTCCGGTTTGCATTGAATGCTCATGGCTGCCTCCTTGCAAGGATGAGAGAATGCCGGGAAGAACTGCGACAGCTCACCCTAAAAAGTCGGCCCGGTTCTGTCAAGCGAAAAACATGCGCCCCGGCATACGGAGCGTATGCGCAGGGGCATACGGGGATGTATGCGCAAGGGCATACGGAGCGTATGCGCAGGGGCATGTTTTCCGCATGAGGGAGGGGCGGTTCGCGAACCGCCCTTACTGTGCCTTGAGCTTGGCGCGAAGTGCGGTCAATGCCCATCAGCACTGACACCCTAAACAACTCTCAGGTAGCTCTCAGAACGCTCCAGCTGCCAGAGCATATGCTTCGCTTGTCTCATGCCGCCCTCACTCCATATAATGTCATCCACGAAGTTTATGGCTCCATTGCCGCCGTTCTCCTGTCTGATCAGCTCGCGGCAGCGCAGGAAAGCTGGATGATCACCCTGCACCCCATGAAGATAGAGCATGGTGTACAGCGTCGCCACTCTCTGGTTCCTGTGGCCGATCTCATGGCTGATGCGCAGGCTCTGCTCAAGATGACTCAGGGCGGCGGCATAGTTGCCCTGCTTCCTGTGAAGACAGCTGATGTGGTTGAGCGTCGTCCTTTCCTGCTTTCTGTCGCCCAGCTCTTGGCATAGGGCAAGCATCTGCTCAAATATGGACACCTCCTCCGTGTGCTTGCCAATGCGCTCAAGGTCGCAGCCTGCCTCGCGCAGGCACAGCAGGCGCTCCTCCTTGCTCTCTTCCGGCAGCAGGGCGGCGGCCTTCTGCCAGTACGTGGCTGCCTTGGCGTAGCGCAACTGGACTTCTTGCAGGCGGGCTTGGGTAGCGCAGACCTCGGCAGCAGCGAGGGTGCGGCGGCGGGCCGCATCCTCCAGCAGCTCCTCGGCTTTAGCGTACTCGCCCGCCTCAACGGCCTGCCTGACCGCCTGATCGTCGCCCACGCGGGCCAGCAGATCTTTGCGCTGGCGGGCAAGGTCGTGCTCCAGCAGCATAATGAGGAAGTCCTGGAGGTCGTCCTTGGTCATGTCCAGCTCCTTGGCATAGTGGGCAAAGACCTCCGGCGGGATGCCGCAGTTGTTCTGCTTGCCAATGGCGTGGTCGCCTTGAGCGGTGTTCTGCTCGCCGCCCTTGCTGTCGAAGTGGTCGTTCATGTCTATCCTCCTTATCTACATGTGGCGCTCACAAATCCGCACCCAAGGTCAGGTGGATGCGCACGGAGAAGCTGCCTTCAGAGATGGGGTCGGCCAGATCAAGGCGTATCTGGCCGAAGGGGAGGGTCATGCGCACGCCCACGCCCACGCCTTGCTGCAAGTCCGCGTCAATGCTGTCGTAGGCGTTGCCGATGTCGTAGAAGACCGCCGCGCTCCAGATGCCGGACAGCTTGCGCTCCAGCTCAACGCTGGCTTCACTCAGATACTGGCCGCCAACCACCCGGCCTGAATCGTCCTTGGGGCCGAGCCGCTTGTAGCCGTAGCCGCGCACTGACTGGTCGCCGCCCGCGTAGAAGCGCAGCGACGGCGGCAGCTCGTTGATCGAATCCATCATCGTCGCCCCGAAGCTGCCCCTGCCGATCAGCCGCCACTTGTCCACGGGGCTGAAGATGGCCTTGCCGCCGACGCGGAACTGCACAAAGCTGGTGCTGGCCAGATACGGAGCCTGCGCTGCCCGAATGCTGCCGCCCACCCGGATGCCGTGGTCGGTGTTCACCCGGTTCTCGGCGAAGATGAGGGTGAGGAAGGCGTTGGGCATCAGCAGCCAGGTGCTGTCGTCCTGCCGGTCGCCCACGCTGTAGGCTTCGTGCAGGTACTCCACTCCCGCGCCGAACTGGTATTCAGGGGCGTTGTGCTTGAGCGTTGCGCCGATAGTGTACTGGTTGATCTCGGTCTCGTCCCACGTCTCTTCTGAATAGAGCGTGTCAAAGCTGAGGGTATCGTAGCGCAGGTCGAAGACCGGCAGGGGGATCTCGTAGCCGCCGACTGCCTTGCTGCCTTTCTCGGCCAGTTGGATGTTGAAGGAGGGCTTGTGGCCCAGTCTGTTGATCATCCGGTTCTTCCAGCCGATGCCGCCGCGCACGCCGGTGTCGGTGCCGTAGCCTGCGCCGAAGCTGTAGCGGTTCTTCAGCGCAGGGGCAAGGTGCAGCTCCACGGGCACTTCCTCCCGCGTCTCCTCCGCCGCTGCCAGCTTCGGCTCCACCGTCACCTGGCTGAAGTAGCCGGTGGCGTAGAGGTCGCTTTGCAGCCGGTTGAGGGCGACCAGCGAATAGACCTCGCCGGTCTGGTAGGGGACATAGCGTTGCAGCAGCTCCGGCCTGAGGATCAGGCTGCTGCTGAAGGTCTGGCCGAAGACATGCAGCGGCCCGGTCTCCAAGCGGAGACGGACAGCCGCCTTGCCCTTCTTGGCCCGCACCTCAACCCGGCTCTCGCTGAACTTAGCCCGGATGTAGCCCGCGGCCAGCGCCGCGCTGAGGATGCTCTTCTTGCCCTTCTCGTAGGCCGCGTCGTTGAGCTGCGAGCCGCGCTGAAGGGGAAAGCCCGCTTGCAGGTTCTTCAGTGCCTGATGCTCCTTGCCCGGCCCGCTGACTTCGACGCTCAGGCTGTCCACCCGCACCGGCGGCCCGGCATCGACCTCATACACCGCCTGCCAGCTCTGGCCGCGCTTCTCCAGCAAGCCGCGCCCCTTGTTGTTGTTCACTGTGGCGACATAATAGCCGAAGGGCTTGAGCGCGGCGGCGATCTGCTCCGGTGCTCTCTTGTGCATCTGGCGGAGCTGGCCCGCACTGAGCTGGGCATCCTCCTTCTGCTGGGCGATGCTCAGGCTGGCGAGGATGTTCTTATGCAGCTCGCCGTCAACGCCCCGGACGATGACTGTCACCGGGGCGGCAAAGGCGGCGGAAGGAAGGAGCAGGAGGAAGAGCAGCCAGAGATGTCGGAAGAATGCAGCCATGCGGCCCGGAGCGGTGAACAGCTTTACTGCGCCTCAGCCAGAGAGCGGAGGAAGTCAGCGTCATGCTCCATTGTAAAACATTTCAGTAGGTCAATGTCAATAGCCTGCTTGGTCTTCAGCGGCGGGCTGTAGTTCTTGACTAAGAGCGAGGCGCGCTCGTACTCCTCCGCCGAGGCCGAGCCGCGCTCGACCATGCCGCCGGAGATGCCCCGGATGTCCTCAAGGTCATAGCCCTTCTTGCTGAAGTACCAGAAGAGGCAGTTGGCCTTGGCGAAGTCCAGCAGCTCGGCCTGCGGCGGCGGTGCCTTCTCCGCCGCATGGACGCAGGAGCTGAGGAGAACAGCAGCGCAAAGAATCAGTAGATGCCTGCTCATTGCTCAACTCCCGGCAGGTGCTGCCGCCTGCGACTGCGCGGCTTCGTCAGAGGCAGCTTCCCAGAAGAGTATCTTATGGGCAACGTCATTGTAGCCATGCCACAAACAGGCTGCTCCGTCCCAAAGGTCGGCGTGACCGGTGGCATCTGCCCAGCCCTTCACCTCAAAGACGATGATACCCTTGCGGCCCGCAACCTTCTGTAGATATTCCTCTGGCAGAAACTCCTCTGGCTTGCCGTACCGCTCAGTCAGATGCTTGACCAGCATCGTGACGCGGAAGATATACCATTTCCCATTCGCGCCGGAGGAGACCTGCGCCTGCACCTTTCCTTGCGGCCATTCAGCCCGGAAGAATGGCAGCTCATGCTCCTTGCCGGAGCTGTTGAGCGCGGCTGAGACTCTGATGGAGCAGGCGTTGCTGAACACGCCGATTTGGTAATTGTAAAAGACCTTGCCGCCGATGGCTTGAAAGACATCTCCGGCTGACTTGGCGGGAAAGTGCGCTTGCAGAATACTCCAAGGCGGCAGCTTCATGATAATCTCCCTGAGATGAAGGACGGGTTGATTCAACCGCAGAACATGTCCAGCAGCAGCACCTCGCAGACCAAGGCGCGGCTGCAATTTCTCGCCAAGTCGCTGCGGGCGGACTCAGCTGCTTCCACGATAGCAGAAAGCCGCTGCAAACTCCAGTGCTCTCTTGCCGCAAGCGCATGAGCTTCCTGCGGCTCCCTGCCGCAGAGCGCATCGGTCATGACCTCCTTGAAAAACAGACTGAGCAGGTCGAGGAAGTGATTGAGGTCGTCCTTGAGTTCCGCCAGCCGCCCGGCCAAGGCAAGTGCCTGCTCGACCGCCGCCGCCTCGCTCGCTGCACCGGCCAGCAGGGCATCCAGACATTCCTTGTGCAGATTTAATGCCTCGCTGCTGTGCAGCGCGTCGGCGCGGCCCGGACAGCCGCCGGTGAGCTTGGTCAGCAGCCGGGCTTCTTCTTGGGAAAGCTGCGGATGCGTCCGCCGGATGATCTGTTCAGTCTGTGCCTCGGTCAGCGGGGCAAAGGGTATGACTTGGCAGCGGGAGACGATGGTCTCCAGCATCGGCTCCGCGTCTGAGGCGATAAGCAGTATGATGTTGTCCGGCGGCGGCTCCTCCAGCAGCTTGAGCAAGCTATTGCCCGCCTCGCGGCCCATACTCTGCGCGTCTTCGATGATCACTGCCCGCATTCCCCGCTCAAAGGGCGGAAAGGTCAGAGCCTTTTTCAGCTCACGGATTTGATTGATCTTGATGCCCGCACCTTCGGGTCGGATCAAGAGGAAATCAGGGTGACTGCCTGCGGTGGATTTCCGGCAGCCGGGACAAAAGCCGCAGGGCGGGCCGCTGTCCTTCTGCTCGCAAAGCAGTTTAGCGGCCAAGGCGCGGGCGGTTGTGCTTTTGCCCACGCCTTCCGGCCCGGTGAAAAGATAGCCGTGCGCCAACCGACCGCCGTGCAGGGCGCGGCGAAGCAGGCTCAGGGCTTTAAGCTGGCCGATGATTTGAGAAAAGGGCATGGTCGCTTCAACCGCAGGCAGAAAGATGCTGAACGACTGGCCGGGCTGCGCCATGTCAGAAATTGCCCGGAAAACAATGCCATTTTTCAGCGGAAAAAGGAACCGAAAAAATGTCTCAGGCCAGCCAGCCACTCCTGCGCCAGCAGCCGGTCCGCCTCTCTTTTTCATTGACAAATATGGGTGATGCGTTTAAGTTCTCATTCTGAGAAATGGCAGTTGAGCAGGCAGCCCGGCCTCCCTTGAGATGACAGCCGTGCGCCTGTCGCAGGGTATAGTAGTTACGATTCTGATTTTATTCAATCTCATTCCCATTAGAGGAGGAACACCCGATGGCAAAGCACGCTACGCCTTTGTTGGACGAACTGGAGAAAGGCCCGTGGCCAAGTTTCGTCACCGACATGAAGCGGCAGGCAGAGACCCACCCGGAATGCTGGGACATCCTCGGCCAGCTGGAGCTTTCGTTCAAAGACAAAATCACCCACTGGAAGCACGGCGGCATCGTTGGCGTGTTCGGCTACGGCGGCGGCATCGTCGGTCGCTACTCGGATGTGCCGAAACTCTTCCCCGGCGTTGAGCACTTCCACACTGTCCGCATCGCCCAGCCCTCCGGCCTGTACTACTCGACCAAGAACCTGCGCGCCCTGATGGATCTGTGGGACAAGTACGGCTCCGGCATGACCAACATGCACGGCTCCACCGGCGACATGATTTTCTTGGGCACCCGCACTGAAAACTTGGAGCCGCTGTTCTGGGATTTGACCCACAATCTGGAGCAGGATCTGGGCGGTTCTGGCTCCAACCTGCGCACCCCGTCCTGCTGCTTGGGCGAGTCCCGCTGCGAGTGGGCCTGCTACGACGCGCAGGATGTCTGCCACCACCTGACCATGCACTATCAGGACGAGATTCACCGTCCGGCTTTCCCCTACAAGTTCAAGTTTAAATTCTCCGCCTGCCCGAACGACTGCGTGGCATCCATCGCTCGTTCCGACTTCGCTCTGATCGGCACATGGAAGGATGACATCCGCATTGATCAGGCCGCAGTGAAAGAGTATATCGCGGGCAACTATCCGGCCAACGCCGGTGCGCACGCAGGCCGCGACTGGGGCAAGTTCGACATCAAGAAAGAGGTCATCGACCTCTGCCCGACCGGCTGCATGTGGATGGAAGGCGGCGAGCTGAAGATTGACAACGCCGAATGCACCCGCTGCATGCACTGCATCAACGTCATGCCCCGCGCTCTGAAGCCCGGCAAAGAGAAGGGCGCGACGGTCTGCATCGGTGCGAAAGCCCCGATCCTTGACGGTGCGCAGTTTGCCACCATGGTCATCCCCTTCCTCGAAGTCTCCAAAGAAAACGAGTACGAGAACGTCATTGACGTGATTGAGCAGATTTGGGACTGGTGGATGGAAGTCGGCAAGAACCGCGAGCGCGTGGGCGAGACCATGCAGCGCGTCGGCCTGCCCACATTCCTCCGCGTGATGGAAGTGGATGCCCTGCCGCAGCATGTGAAGGAGCCGCGTTCCAACCCCTACGTCTTCTGGCGTGAGGAAGAGGTCGAGGGCGGCTGGCAGCGCGACGTGGAAGAGTTCCGTCGCAAGCACAACGCCTGATGGCTGCTGTTCTGTCCTGAATCTTGAACCATTTTCATATATAAGGAGAGTCTGCAATGGGTTACGATCCAACTAATCCGATGGAAGGCCGGATCACCGACCTTGGGCCGCGTCCATACACCGAAATGCTGCCGCCGGTCATCGCGGCCAATAAGGGCAAGTGGGACTATCATGAGATTCTGGCTCCGGGTGTGCTGGTGCACGTGGCCGAGAGCGGCGACAAGTGCTTCACTGTCCGCGTCGGCTCCCCGCGTCTGGTGTCCATTGAGTACGTTCGCGAGCTGTGCGACATCGCCGACAAGCACTGCAAAGGCTATCTGCGCTTCACCACCCGCAACAACGTGGAGTTCATGACTGACTCCAAAGAGTCCTGCGACGCGCTGATCGCCGATCTGAAAGGCCGCACCACCAAGTTCCCGATCGGCGGAACCGGTGCCTCTATCACCAACATCGTCCACACCCAAGGCTGGGTGCATTGCCACACCCCGGCTACCGACGCTTCCGGCCCGGTCAAGGCGGTCATGGATGACCTCTTCGAGTACTTCGGCTCGATGACCATGCCTGCGCAGGTGCGCATCGCTCTGGCCTGCTGCCTGAACATGTGCGGCGCGGTGCACGCTTCAGACATCGCCATCCTCGGCATCCACCGCAAGCCGCCGATGATCGACCACAACCGCATCACCGGCGTGTGCGAGATCCCGCTGGCCATCTCCTCCTGCCCGCTGGGCGCGGTCAAGCCAGCCAAGGTGCAGGTCAACGGCAAAGAAGTGAAGTCGGTGCAGGTCAACGCCGAGCGCTGCATGTTCTGCGGCAACTGCTACACCATGTGTCCGGCCATGCCGCTGGCCGACCCGGATGGCGACGGCATCGCCATCCTCGTCGGTGGCAAGGTCTCCAACTCCAGATCCATGCCGAAGTTCTCCAAGTTAGTCGTGCCGTTCCTGCCCAACACCCCGCCGCGTTGGCCGGAGACTGTGCAGGTTATCCGCAAGATCGTTGATGTCTATGCCAAGGACGCGCGCAAGTACGAGCGCATCGGCGAGTGGGCGGAGCGCATCGGCTGGGAGAAGTTCTTCGAGAAGTGCGAGATTCCGTTCACCGACAAGTCTATCGACGACTACCGTCTGGCCTACGACACGTGGCGGACCAGCACGCAGTTCAAGTTCACCAAAGCCACGGCCGCGTACACCAGCAAGTAAGCCGCCGCGCACACCCGGCTAGGTTTTCTGGCCGGGCGTTCTCCTGACAAAACTTTTGCCGACAGGGAACCTATCATGGCAATGAGTGTTGAAGAAGTTGAGGCCAAGATCATCGAGAAGGCAACCAACTCGCCCAAGCCGCAGCTGTACATCAAAGATTTTTACGAGTGTGACACCGAACGCTCACCGCGCGACATCAAGAAGATCGCCAACGCGCTGGTCACCAAGGGCAAGATGATGTTCTGGTCATCCGGCTCCACGACTATGTACGCGATTCCTGCGCGGATTAAGAACGAGGAAAACGCCGAAGGCGTGAACTGAGTTTTTTCTTCGTCTGAGAGGAGCGAAGCAGAGGCCGCAAGGTCTCTGCTTTTTTATTTTCCTTTTTTTGTTGCGACAGAGATGCCTGAACCCCGCATCGCCCTTATCGCCCTGAGCAAAGGCGGCAGAGAGCTGGCCGCCCGGCTGGCCGCTGTTCTGCCCGGCAGCCAGCTTGTCCCAGTGCAGGGCGGAGTCAGCAGGACTATCGCCCGCGCTTGGCAGGACGGCGGCAGCCTGATCTGCATCATGGCCGCAGGCATCGTGGTGCGCGCCATCGCTCCGCTGCTCCGGGACAAAACCTCAGACCCGGCGGTGCTGGTCTGCGACGAGCGCGGCCTGTTTGTTGTTTCTCTGCTGTCCGGCCATCTCGGCGGCGGCAACGCGCTGGCCCGGCAGGCAGCCGCCCTGCTGGGCGGACAGGCGGTGATCACCACGGCTTCCGACGTGCTGGGTCATACAGCCCTTGATATCTGGGCGCGGAATGCTGGTCTTGCGGTCGCGGACAAACGCAGCTTGACCCGTATCATGGCCAAGCTGGTGAACAGCGGCTCTGTGACTCTTTGCAGCGACTGTCCACCGCCGCCGGAGCTGCCGCCGGACATCATCCTGACTGATAAGAAGGAGCAGGCCGATCTGCGCATCACCTGCCGAACGGCGCAGGGGGCTGGGCAGGTGATGCTGCATCCGAAAAGGCTGATCGTCGGCATCGGCTGCAAACGCGGCGCAGCGGCGGAAGACATTGCCGCCGCGCTGCGGCTGGTTTGCGCAGAGCACGGTCTTGCCTTGCAGTCCGTGCGGCAGCTGGCCTCCATTGACGTGAAACGGGATGAACCCGGCCTGCTGGCCGCCGCTGCTGCCCAAGGCTGGCCGATTGAGTTCCACAGTGCGGAGCAACTTAACCGCGTGGAAGGCGTAGCCATCTCGGCGGCTGCGCTCCGGGCGGTCGGCGTGAAAGCTGTGGCCGAGCCTGCCGCCCTGCTCAGCTCCGGCGGCGGCAGGCTGCTGGCTGGAAAAAGGAAATGCGGCAATGTGACCGTGGCGATTGCGGAAATCGCCTGACCTCAGCTTTCAGCCGATCACACGGGGCACGACAAAGGCCGCGTCGTCATGGCGCGGGCTGTTGGCCAAGGCCGCTTCCCGCAGCAGCGAGGGCAGCACCTCGTCGTCGCGGAAAGCGTTGGTCGCGCCAAAGAGATGCGTTTCCGCCGGAAACCCGGATGTGTCAATCTCATCCAATTTCGCCACGTAACTGAGAATATTATCCAATTGCGCAGTAATCCGCTCGGTTTCCTCGCTGTTCAGCTCCAGTCGGGCCAGCCGGGCGGTTTTCTCCATTTCTTCGCGTGTTATTTTCATCGTCGCTCCATATTATATAGATTGCTGCGGAACCCCGCCGTCGCAGAGGTAGACGGACGGAAGCAGGAGAAAGCATAGCATCTCTGCCCTCCGCTGCAAAGTCAAAACGCCTTTGCGCCTTGACGAAAACTACGGTCTGGCCAATTCAGTTGAGGGTCGACATGACTGCCAAAAGCCGCTATAATCTGTGAGGAGCGTTCCGCCCTGATTTTCTGTTTTTCAGGAGGAGCTGGCCGAGTGCTAGGCGGCGTGAGGGGCGGAGAAGCGGCGAGAGCGTTTTTTCATGTCCGGCTGGCGGAACATGAATGAAAAATCAACCAGTTGTCGGTTCAGGAGCAGGCTTCGTGGATCTTTCTGTTTTCAGCATGATGGCTCATGCTGGCCTTGTTGTCAAGCTGGTCATGCTTACACTGCTGTTTTTCTCGGTGGTCTCATGGTGGATCATCATCGCCAAGTATTTCCTGTTCTCCCGCTCCAGAAAAGCGTCAGAGGAGTTTCTCGCTGATTTTTGGGAATCAAAAACTCTCAACAATGCTTACGAGTCGGCCAAGGCAGCGCCCCTCAGCCCGGAGGCGGCTGTTTTTGTCTCCGGCTTCAACGAGCTGCGCAAGATCAGCGCGGCCCGCAGCGCAGGACAGCCGCAGCCTGCGGAAAAGCAAGAAACCCTCCAGACCAAGCTGGCGGTGATGGACAACCTCAAGCGGGCGGTGCGCAAAGCCCAGCTCATCGAGATTGAACGGCTGGAGCGGTCCTTGGCCTTTCTCGCCACCACCGGCAGCGCGACCCCCTTCATCGGCCTTTTCGGCACGGTCTGGGGCATTTTGGTTTCTTTTCAGGAGATCGGCGCACGGGGCAGCGCGTCTCTGGCTGTGGTCGCGCCCGGCATCTCTGAAGCACTGGTGGCGACCGCCGCCGGCTTGGCCGTGGCCATTCCGGCAGTGGTTTTATATAATTTTTACGCCAACAAAGTGGCGGACGTGCAGTCAGATATTGAGAATTTCTCTTTCGACTTCCTCAATCTGATTGAACGTGACATGCTGACCAGAAAGTAAGGACAAGTCAAACTGAGGGCAACAAAGCATTCAAAGCAATGGGAATGGGGTCTGTCGGCGGCAAAGGCCGCAAAGGTCTGGCGGCGGAGATCAATGTGACTCCGCTGGTGGATGTTATGCTGGTTCTGCTGATCATCTTCATGGTCTCCGCGCCGATGATGACGCAGGGCATTGACATCAATCTGCCGAAAACCACAGGAGAAGCGCTGGAGCAAAAAGATGATCCGCTTTCCGTGCTGATCAACAGCGACGGCCAGCTCTTCTTTGAGAAAAATCCTGCGCCGCTTTCGGCAGCCGCCCTGCGGCATGAGTTGGAGAGCCTGCCGCCGGAGAAACGGCAGGAGCCGATTTATTTGCAGGCGGACCGCGATGTGCCTTACGGCGCGGTGGTGCAGGTCATGGCACTGATCAAGCAGGCCGGATTTGAAAAGCTGGGCATGGTGACGCAGGAATCCGACGAGAAAAACGCAGGAGGCGACAGGCAATGAACGCGGTGCGGCATGATGAGTGGCAGGCGTTTTTGGAGCGGCGGCAAGGGCCGGGCTGGCAACTGCCGCTGAATCTTGCGGTGGCCATGCACCTCGCTGTGTTCGGCGGCGCGGTTTTTCTTCAGAACATCGAGCGCAGCACCGGCTTCAAATCCGAGAATGTCGTCACTGTCGATTTGATCAGCATGGCGGAGCTTGGCCCGGCAGTCGCGCCAGAAGCCGCTGTCAAGCTGTTGCCTGAGGCTGTTCCTCCTGCGGAGCCGCCTGCGCCGATAGTGGATATCCGCGCTCCGAAGGCGCGGAAAACATCCATGGCAAAGCCTGTTGCGCCGCCACCGCCAAAGGAGGAAGTTAAGACAGAGAAGTCACTGCCAAAGGAAGTTGCTCCTGAACCTGAGCCTGTGCAGAAAGAGGCAGTGCTACCGGAGAAAGTTAAACCGGAATTTGTGAAAGCCGCTGCCGTCAAACAGCCTGAACCTAAGCCGGTGAAAAAAGAGATTGCGGCTGAAGTCAAGCCAGAGCCACCGCCTGCGGTCATCAAAGAGGCGGTTGAAATTAAACCAGCTCAGGCTGTCAAAAAAGCGGTGCAGCCGCCTGCGCCTGAAGCTGCCGCCGCGCCTGCGCCCAAACCTGAAGCGGCTCCGGCTCCGGCGGCGAAAGAGGCTGTCTCTCTCAATCCGGTCAAGGTTAAGGAAAAGGCACCAGCCAAACCTGCTGAAGACAAAATGAAGGAGCTGCGGGCCAAAGAAGCCGCCCAGGCTACAGAGGTGAAGCAGCAGCAGGAAAAAAATGCTAAGCTGGCTGAGATAAAACGGCAGGAGGAGCAGGCGAAAGTCGCCAAGCTCGAAGAAGAGCGCAAGGCCGTTGTGGCCGCCGCCCGCCAAGAGAAGCTGGCTGAGGAGAAACGGGCCAAAGAGGCGGCTCAGGTCAAGCGGAAGCAGGAAGAACAAGCGCGGCTGGCTGAAGTCAGACGGCAGGAGGAGCAGGCTCAGGCCGCCAAGCTGGAGAAGCAGCGTAAGGCTGCCGATGCCCGCAAAAAACTGGCAGCGCAGGAACGGCAGAAGGCGCTTGCCGAGGCCAAGCGCATTGAGCAGGAGGCGGCGCAGGCCCAGCTTGAGGCGGTCAAGGCCAGAGAGCAGCTTGTCCGCGCCCTGCGGGAAAATCTTGCGGTCAGCGCGGCAGTGTCTGGAACCGGCGGCGGCGCGGGTGGCGGAGCAGGACATGGTCGCGGTTCGGGCAGCGGCAAGGGTTCAGGGCAGACCAATCCCGCAGCGTTGAATCAGTATGCCTCAGCCCTGAACGCCAAGGTCAGCGGGCATTGGAAGCTGCCGGAGCTGGTGGCCGCCAACCGGAACCTTAAGACCGTGGTCGCCCTCACCGTCCGCAAAAATGGGACGATCGAGGATGTGAAAATTGAGCGGAAATCAGGGGATCCTTTTTTTGATCAGTCGGTGATGAAGGCCCTGCGCAGCGCAGAGCCGCTGCCAAACTTCCCTGCGCTGATCAGCGACTCCAAGCTGGAATTTGCCTTGAACTTCACCCCGCAAGGGCTTACTTTTTGATCTCACAACCTTTTCGTGTGCATGACAATGAACCGCCGTCCATCCGCATCTGTCTTTTTCCGCAGTGTTGTCCTCGCCCTGCTTTTCTTGCTGGCAAGCAGTTTTCAAGCCGCCGCCGAGCGGATTCAGTTGGATATTTCCAGCTCAGGAGTGCGCAAGCTCGCTGTGGCGGTGCCGCCCTTCAGCTGCGCGGCGGGCAAGGACATCGCCCGCCTGATCACCAGCGCACTGGAGTTTCATGGCTTTGCGCAGATCACCGAGACCGCCGCAGGAGCGGACTATGTGGTTGAAGGTGCCTGCTCCATGCAGGGCGGACAGATGCAGGTCGAGGGCCGCCTGCTGGATGCAGCAGCGGACAAGCGGCTACCGGTCAGGCAGTTCCGGGGGGCAGCCGCGCAGCAGGATGACTTGGCCCTGCGTCTGGCTGACGCTTTGGTTGAGGACTTCACTGGCGAACCGGGCATCAGCCGCACGTCCATCGCCTTTGTCTCTGACGCGTCAGGTCGCAAAGAAATCTACATCGCCGACGTGCTGGGCCGCAAGGTGCGGCAGATCACCAAGCACAACCATCTCTGCGTCTCGCCCCGATTTTCACCGGACGGCAGCCTGCTCGCCTATTCCTCCTACCACCGGGGCAATCAAAATCTGTATATCACCGATCTGAGCCAGAATCAAACAACCAAGGCCCTTTCCCGGCGTGAGGGCATGAACTTGGCTCCGGCCTTTGCCCCGGACGGCAGAACCATGATCGCCACCCTAAGCAAGGACGGCAGCCCGGATCTGTACCGTTTGGACATGCAGGGCAAAATTCTGGAGCGGCTCACGGAAGGCTCCGGCATCAATGTGTCCGCCTCCTTTTCGCCCGACGGCCGCTCAATCGCCTTTGTTTCGGACCGCAGCGGCAAGCCACAGGTCTATGTCATGGATCTGGCCAGCCGGAAAACCCGCCTGCTCACGTTGCAGGGACAGGAGAATGTTGAGCCGTCGTGGTCGCCAAAAGGGGACCAGATTGTGTACACCAGCCTGACATCGGGCCGTTACCACATTTTCGCCATCCCGGTGGGCGGCGGCTCTCCGACCCGTCTGACCTCCGGCTACGGCGATTACGAGGCACCGTCGTGGTCACCGGACGGCAAGCAGGTCGCCTTCGCCAGAAAACGGAACGGAATCATGGAAATATGCACCGTTTTCGCCAACGGCAAGGGCGAACGGACGCTGTTCCGGCTCAAGGGCAATCAGTCGTATCCGCGCTGGTCTCCGCGTCGCCGCTGAAGGCAGCGCGTTTGTTTTTTCTCTGTCTTTTTTTACCATCAGGGGTTTGTCCATGAACAGGTTGAACATAGCGGCTGCGGGCGGTGCCCTTCTGCTGCTCTGCCAATGCGCCAGCCAGGACGAGGTGCGCCGGTTGAACTATCAGCTGCGCACCGTGAATCAGAAAATGCAAACCGTTGAGTCGCAGACGGCGGAACAGCTCAAGAAGGTTGAGTCCAGTGCCTCGGACCGGCAGCTGAAGGAAGCGGCCATGTCCGCCAGCCGGATGGAGGCCGTGGCTGAGGAGGCCCGTCAGCTGCGAGAAGTGAATCAGGAAAACATCGAACGCTTCAATCAGTACAAAACTGAGACCGAGGATAAAATCGCCGCGCTTTATGCGGCGATTGAGCAGATGCAGACCGAAAACGGCCATCTGAGCAAATCTAATGAAGAGCTGGTCAGCTCCATGCAGCTAAAAATAGAGCAGCTCTCAAGCGGTCTCCAGCAGGCCAGTCAGAGCAAGGTGCACGAGGCGGCGCAGCGGGCCAGAGAGGCTGAGCAGCGGGCCAAGGAGGCGGCGGAAAAGGCCACCGAGGCGAGAAAGAAAGCAGAAACAGCCCTTCGCACCGCAGATGGAGGAAAGGTGCTGTCGCCACCAGCCGCAAGCGGCGATGCCGCCGCTGCTGAGCTGACCACGCTCCACCCGGACGGCAGGAAAATGCGCAGAAGCGGCGGAACATCAGCAGTTGTCAGCTCGACAGAGAATGCGGATCCGTTTGAAGCATATGAAGAGAATGATGAGCCACCAGCTCCGGCCGCTGAGGATGGACTTTTCACTCAAGGCATGGACAGCTTCAAGAAAAAGGACTACAAAAAGGCGTACAAAGCCTTTGAGCAGCATCTGGCCGGACAGCCGGACAGCAAGCAGGCGGCGAACACGCTGTATCTGATGGGCGAATGCCTGTTTAATCAGGGAGAATATGACTTGGCCATTCTGGAGTATCAGAAGGTGATCTCCAACTACGGAGGCGACCCGCACTGCTCCGCCGCGCTGCTCCGTCAAGGCATGGCCTTTGAAAAGCTGACCGACAAAGAGACAGCCAAGATCATCTACGGCAAGCTGATCAAAGAATATCCTGATAGTCGCGAGGCCAAGGTGGCGCAGGAGCGGCAGGGAAACCTGTAGGCGGATGCCGGGAAAGAAACGGCTTGACCTGCTCCTAACGGAGCAGGGGCTGGCCGCCGATCTGCGGGAGGCGCAGGCTCTGATCGGCGCAGGGCGGGTGATGGTGGGCACCCGGACGGACTGCAAGGCTGGAACTTTGGTTCCGGCGGACAGCGACATTCAAGTGAAAAAGCTGCCCGCCTATGTCAGTCGCAGCGGCGAGAAACTGGCAGGCGGCCTGCGCGATCTGGGCATTGATCCCGCAGGCTGGATCTGCGCCGACATCGGCTGCTCCACCGGCGGCTTCACCGACTGCCTGCTTCAGCGCGGCGCGGCGCGGGTTTACAGCGTTGATGTCGGCTACGGCCTGCTGGCATGGAAACTCCGTCAAGACCAGCGAGTGACAGTGCTGGAGCGGACCAATGCCCGGCATCTGAGCAGAGAGCAGATTCCTGAGCCGCTGGATTTCGCTGTTCTCGATGCTTCGTTCATTTCGCTACAGCTCCTTCTGCCGCCGCTACTGCCGCTTTTCGGCAATTTTGTTCAAATCTTGGCTTTGGTCAAACCGCAGTTCGAGCTGCCGAAAGAGAAGGTCGGCGCGGGCGGGATCGTCCGTGAGCCGCAGTTCCGCGAGGAGGCGGTGGCTGGAATCCGCCGTTTTGCTGAAGGGGCAGGGCTGGTCTGCGCTGGAACTGCCGCCGCATCTGTCTGCGGAGCCGGAGGCAATCAAGAATTTCTCTTGCATCTCAAATCAACGCTGTATAATAAAAAGGAGGACTTTCAATGAAGCACCGGACTTTTTCAGCGGGATCAGGACTGCTGCTGGGTGCGCTGCTGCTGGCGGCTTCGGCGGCTTCGGCGGCAGAGTTTGTGTCCGTTGTCAAAGACGGCGTAAATCTCCGGTCTGGTCCTGACACCAGTGCCAACGTGCTATTTCAGCTGCCTGCTGGGTATCCGCTCCAAGTGATTGAGCGCAAAGGCGACTGGATCAATGTGAGCGATTACGAGAACGACAAAGGCTGGATTTCTACGACCCTTGTCTCCAGCATCCCGCATGTGATTGTCAAAACAGAGCGGGGCAATGTCCGCTCCGGCCCCGGCACAGATCAGCCGCAGACGGGCAAGGTGGTGCGGGATGTCATTCTCAAGAAGCTGGATCAGCAGGGAGATTGGGTCAAGGTTTCTCATCCTCAGCTGACGGGCTGGATCCACAAGCAGTTAGTCTGGCCCTGAACAAGGCGGGCGGCTGCGCAAGGTCGCTGATTGGATTTCCGGGAGGAAAATTCAGCATGAAACAGAAACATCATGTGGGCATCATTGTTTTGTGCGCAGCCATGCTCGGCGGCGGTGTCGGCTTGGCCGCCGAGCTGCTTGGCTCGCCGGTTCCAGAAATTCGTAAAAATTTCAATCAACTTCTCACCACCAACACCTGTCCGGGCTGCGATCTGCGCGGTGTGGTGCTGAACCGGATTGACCTGTTCGGTGCTGATCTGTCCGGCGCGAATTTAGCTGGGGCGCAGTTGAGCCACGCCTGCTTGGCCGGAGCAAACCTCCGCAATGCCAATCTGCGCGGCGCGTGGCTGGGCGGGGCGGATTTAAGCGGAACGGACATGACTGGAGCTGACCTTGAAGGGGTGAATTTCACTTTGAACAAAAGCAGCAGCCCTTCGACAGCGCAAGATGACGACAAGACGACAGGCTGGCAGGCGACAGCGGCGGCGGCGGACACAGTCAACGGCGTGCTGGATCAGCTTTTTGCCCGCTTTGCCGAGCTGCCCGCAAGCCCTCCGGCTCAAGATGCCGCGACCCCGCCGCCGTTCAACGGCATGTCCGCGTTTGCCGAGCCAGCCCTTGATCCGCCCAAGCGCTCTGTTGATGAAATACCGGTGATTGAGCCGATGCCCGTCCAGCCGCCGAAGCAGTCGGCAAGGCCCCGTTTTTGGGAGCGAATCTGGTTCGATTCGGCAGAAAAAAACAGGGGAGAAAACGAGAGGAAAAAGACTGCGCCGACGGACGGGAGCCGTCAGTCTGTCCCGACAGAGGACGCAGGCCAGCTGGTTGTCAATGACGGTTTTGGAGCGGCTGTTGCCGCGCAGCGGACCGTCCGCTGAACCATTCCGGCTGCAAATAGAGTTGACAATCGCATGGCGGTCAGCTATATTTTCTTCTTTTTTAGAAGAAATTTTTAACTTTTCAGGATAGCAGCAAGGAGCTTTCATGGCAAACCACGCTTCAGCAGCAAAGCGGGACAGGCAGTCCAAAGTGCGCCGTCTGCGCAACCGTATCAATAAATCCAAGGTTCACACCGCCATCCGCCGTGTTGACGACGCGCTGGCCGCAGGCTCACAGGACGGAGTGCAGGATGTGCTGAAAAAGGCCATGTCCGTCATTCACAAGACGGCAGGCAAGGGCACTATCCACAAGAACACCGCCGCCCGCAAGATTTCCCGGTTGGCCAAGCGGGTCAACCGGACTCTGGCCGCCGCCTGAACCGGCTGGTTGAGGAAGGGCTGTCGGCCACGGAAGCGTTCCGCTTCTGTGGCTTTTTCTTTTTGCGCAGGACAGAACATGTATTTTCCTGATCTGGAAGCGTTTTCGGCGATGCTGGCGCAGGCCGGGCTGGTGCCGCTGCACCGCACGGTGATTGCCGACTTGGACACGCCGCTGACCATTTTTGCCAAAATTGCGGGCAACGAGCGGCACGCCTTTCTTTTTGAATCCATGGAAGGCGGCGAAAAAGGGGGCCGCTATTCCTTCATCGGCCTTGATCCGCTGCTGACCTTTCAATCCAAGGGCGGCCAGATCACCCTGACCCGCTGCGGCGCGGCTGCCGAACAGCGTGAGGGAGTCAATCCGCTCACCGAGCTGCGCGAGCTGCTTGCCGCCTTCAAAGCCAGCACCGCGCCGGGCCTGCCGCGTTTTTACGGCGGCTTGGTCGGCTTCCTCGGCTACGACATGATCCGCTTTATCGAGGAAATCCCTGACCGCCACACGCCGCAGGATCTCCCCGATTCATTCTTTATCGTCCCGCGCTTGGTGCTGATTCACGACTCCATCAGCCAAAAGCTGACCGTGGTCTGCAACGTGCTGCGCGAGGAAGGCAAAGACGCGGCGGCCTTGCACCAAGAAGGCTGCGCCCGGATTGAGGCGGTGATCGCCCGCTTGCGGCAGCCACTGCCGGAAGACTGTGCCGCGAAAGGCTGCGGGCCGCACGAATTCCGCTCCAACATGGACGAGCAGCAATTTTGCCGCATGGTCGAGCGGGCCAAGGAGAACATCGCTGCTGGCGACATCATCCAAGTGGTGCTCTCGCAGCGGTTTCAAACGACGACCACGCTTGACCCCTTCCTGCTCTACCGCTCCCTGCGCCACGTCAATCCCAGCCCTTACCTCTTTTATCTCCGCTTGGACGATCTTTGTCTGATCGGCTCTTCGCCGGAAATTTTGGTGCGCTTGGAGGATGGCGAGATTGAGCTGCGCCCGATTGCCGGCACCCGCAAGCGCGGCGTGAATGCCGAAGAGGACAAGGCTCTGGCGGCGGAGCTGCTCGCTGATCCCAAAGAGCAGGCCGAGCATCTGATGCTCGTAGATTTGGGCCGCAACGACACAGGCCGGGTCGCCGAGCGCGGCACGGTCGAGGTGCGCGACTTGATGGTGGTCGAGCAGTACAGTCATGTCATGCACATCGTTTCCGGCGTGCATGGACGGCTGGCTCCGGGCAAAGACCAGTTCGACGTGCTGGCGGCCTGCTTTCCGGCAGGCACGGTCAGCGGCGCGCCGAAGATTCAGGCGATGAAGATCATTGACGAGCTGGAGCCGACGCGGCGCGGCCCGTATGCAGGCGCGGTCGGTTATTTCGGCTTTTCCGGCAACATGGACTTCTGCATCGCCATCCGCACCTTTGTCATGCAGGGCAATGCGCTTTGGATTCAGGCCGGGGCTGGCATCGTCGCCGACTCAGTGCCGGAGAAGGAATTCGAGGAAACCGTCAACAAGGCCCGCGCTCTGCGCCGGGCTGTCGAACTCGCCGAACAGGGGCTGCTGCCGTGATCGTCATCATTGACAACTACGATTCGTTCACTTTCAACATCGTCCAGACCTTGGCCGCTGCGCCGCCCAATGCGCCGCAGGGCTGGCAGCCGCCGGAAATCCGGGTCTTCCGCAATGACAAGATCACGGTCGAGGAGATCGAGGCCATGCGGCCCGACCGCCTGCTGATCTCGCCCGGCCCTTGCACGCCCAAGGAGGCGGGCATTTCTGTGGCCGCGATTCAGCATTTCAGCGGCAAAATTCCCATCCTCGGTGTCTGCCTTGGCCATCAGTCCATTGGCGAGGCGTTCGGCGGCAAGGTGATCCGGGCTGGGCGGGTGATGCACGGCAAAACCAGCCCGATGCATCACGACGGCAAGGGCGTGTTCACCGGCTTGCCAAATCCTTTTGAAGGAATGCGCTACCACTCACTGGTGGTGGAGGAAAGCACTTTGCCCGACTGCCTCGAAGCAACCTGCCACACCGATCAGGGCGAGCTGATGGGCCTGCGCCACAAGACCTTGGCCGTGGAAGGCGTGCAGTTTCACCCTGAATCCATCATGACCAAGGCGGGGATTGTGCTGCTGCATAATTTTTTTCAGGAAGATTATTCTGAGATGCTGAGGAAGTGAAGAAGGCAGATGAATAATGGGTGATTTTTCATCATTAGAATGTAGGGCTTACGCAGTTGAAATAAGAAGTTCAACTATTATAGATAGTTGTCTTTTTGTCGCCTAAATCGTCAGTTGAATAAAATCAACGGGTTGGTGGTCGAACTGCGTAACTCATAGATAAATTTAATATATTCTTCAGGACGGCCCGCCTATTCACTCATAAATCACCATTACCTGCTCATCTGAGCATGGGGGCATAAGGCAATACGCTGCAACCAATGCAAGAACCGAGTCCCGAACCCCGCCGCTCCACCTTCCGTGCCGCTCTGCGCCGCCTTGCGCTCTGCGGCACTGGCTTCTTCCTCCTCCTCGCCGCCAGCCTCGCTGTCCTCTTCAGCACGGAGCGCGGCTTGCAGCTTTCTGTCCGCACTGCTGACCGGCTCGCCAAGCCGTACTTCTCGGCGGAGTGGGCGGAAGGCCGCCTGCGTGATCAGTGGCGCGTCCGCAACATCCGCATTCAGGTCACGGACGAGGTGGAGATCACCGTTAAGGAATTAAGCTTTAGCTGGCGGCCGCAGGCCCTGCTGCGGGAGCGCACGCTGCATGTCAGCCAGGCCGCCGCAACCGGCTTGGTTGTGCGCATTCTGGATTCGGCGAAGAAGGAGAAGAAGGCGCGCAAGCGGATCGTGCTGCCGGAACTCCGCCTGCCGCTCGGCCTGCGCATAGACGAGCTGCGGATTACCGAGAGCAAGATTGTGGCACCGGACGGCGAGGATGCGCTGGTCATCCATGAGGCATTCGTTAAGGCAGCGGCGCAGGGTGATCATGCTGAAGTGATTCTGCTGCAAGCAGACACCTCGCAGTTCGGTGCTAATCTGAGCGGCAAGGTGCAGTTCACTGGCGCGTGGCCGGTGCAGGCGGGCGGCAGCTGGAGCGTGCCGGATCACGGCATCAACGAGCTGCGCGGCACCGTTGCGGCGGCAGGCGATTTCAGCAAGGTGGCGGTGCAGGCGGCCATGACCAGCCCGGCCAAGGTGACGCTGCAAGGCGAGGCCACCGACATCCTCAACGAGCTGCATTGGCAGGCGGCGGCGGAAACCGGCTACTTCCAGCTCCGCGACATCAAGGTGGATGTGCCGGTGGACGGCACGCTGCGGATTGTCTCGGCTGCTGGGACAGTGAAGAGCTACGGCGGCGTGCTTGCGGCGGAGATTCACCACGAGGGCTACCCGCCCGTGCAGGCTGAGGCCAAGGTGACAGCGGCGGACTACACCGGCCTGAAGATTGATTATCTCACCGTCCGCCATGCGGCTTCCGAGCTGACCCTGCGCGGCGGTATGCAGTGGAAAGGCGGCTTCGCGTGGCAGGCCGAGCTGGCGGCCAAGGAGCTTGATCCCGCTCTTGCCGCCGCCGACTGGCCGGGCAAGATCAGCGGCCAAGTGCGCAGCAGCGGCCTGCTCGCTGCTGGCAAGCAGTCGCTGGAGCTTCAGTTAGACGGCATTCAGGGCGAGCTGCGCGGCCAGCCCTTCACGCTGGGCGGCAGCGTGACGTTTGCGGACAAGACGCTGACTGTCAAGGACTTGGCTTTGAACTCCGCTCTTGCCAAGGCGAGGATCAGCGGCACGGCGGACGCGGCAAAGCAGATCAACCTGAGCGTGCAGGCTGAGGCAGCTGATCTGGCCGCCTTCACCCCGGAGGCGGGCGGCTCGCTCAAGCTCGAAGGCAGTGCTGCCGGCCCGGCTGAGAATGCGGCGGTCACGCTGCATCTCAGCGGCTCCATGCTCAAGTTCCGCGACCATGCGCTCTCCAGTCTTGAGGTCACGGCAGATGCGGCGCTGACGGACGGCGGCATGACTGTGCATGATGTCCACGCTGTCGCTGAGGGCAAATCCGCTGTGCAGCTGCGCGGCAGCCTTGGTTGGAAGGACGGCCTGAGCTGGCAGGCGGACGTGAAGGCGGCGGAGCTTGATCCCGGCCTGATTGCCCCAGACTGGCCCGGCGCGATCAACGCCGAGCTGCGCAGCCAAGGCCGCAAGACCGCTGACAGCCTCGCCGCTGCGGTGCAGATTGACAAGCTGGACGGCAGGCTGCGCGGCTTTCCCCTGCAAGGCAGCGGCACGGCGGCATTTGACGGCAGCTCCTTGGCTGTGGACGGGCTGCGCCTGCAATCCGGCTCCACCTTTGTCCAAGCCAGCGGCACAGCGAACATGACGAAGGAGCTGGCCCTCAGCTTTAAGGCCGGTTCGGACGATCTCGCCAGCCTTGCCCCGCAGGCAGGCGGCAGCTTTCGGCTCGAAGGCGCGGTCAGCGGTACGGCGCAGCAGCCCGCTCTCAGCCTGAACGCCAGCGGCTCCAAGCTGCGCTTCCAAGACCACAGTCTGAAGGAGCTGAAGGCGGCGGTCAAGGCGGACTTGGCGGCGGACGGCCAGGTGGACGCGGAGATCAAGGCGGACGGCATTCAGCTCGGCAAAGAAAGCATCACCCAGGCCAGCCTGCGGGCCAAGGGCAGCGCGGCGCAGCACCGGCTGGACTTTGCGGCGGCGGGCAGTCCGGGCGAGCTGCGGTTGGCGGCAGAAGGCGGCTGGAAGGAGCAGCAGTGGCAGGGGCAGCTCGACGAGCTGGAGCTGCGCAATCCGCAGTTCGGCACGTGGAAGACGGGGCAGGCAGCTAACTTGCTGCTGTCCGCCGAACGTTGCGCCCTCTCCGGCTTTGCCTTGACGCAGGACAAGGTGCGGGCGGCGGTGAATGGGCAATGGACAAAGGCAGGCGGCTGGCAGGCGCAGGCGCAGCTCGACCGCCTTTCGCTTGCGCTGCTGGAGAAGTGGCATGTGCCTGTGCCGGAGAATTTCCCGGAGATGCGCGGGACGCTGGCCGTCGCAGCGACGGCGCAGGGCCAAGGCGCATTGCCGCAGCAGGCCGAGCTGACGGTCTCCCTGCCGGAGCTGGCCCTGACAGCCGAGGATTACGAGGGCGAGGAAGGCAAGACCACCACGTGGCGGTGGACAGACAATCAAGTGGCTGCCACGCTGAAGAACGACACGCTCCGCCTGACTGCGCAGACCAAGTTCCAGGACGGCAGCACCGCTGCGCTGAACGCTTCAGTCGGCAAGTGCGGCGACTTCAGCAGATTGGAGCAGATGCCGCTCTCTGGCAAGGCGGTGATCAATATCATGGACATCGCCCCATTGACCCAGCTCACCGGCTACATGGTACAGACGCAGGGCGGCTTCGGCGGCACGATTGACCTGCGCGGCACAGCGGCCCGGCCTGAACTGGACGGCCTGCTGGCTCTCAAGAAGGGTCTGAGCGGCGAGGGCAAGATTCACGTCCCGGCAGCAGGAATCAACGTAACCGGCCTGCGGCTGGCCTTGCAAGGGGACGGCAGCAGCAATCAGCTGGATGTGACAGCGGTTTCCGGGCAGGGCAAGCTGCGGGCCAGCGGCGAGATCAGCCGGAAGCCCGGCCAGCCGCTGGCTGCTGATCTCAGCATCAAGGGGGAGAACTTTCAGGCCGCTGACCTGCCGGAATACAACGTGCTGATCAGCCCGGATCTTAAGCTGCAACACAGCGGCAAAGGTACTGTTCTCAGCGGCAAGATTGCCGTGCCCAAAGCGAAGATCGCCCCGAAGGGCTTCAGCGGCTCGGTCTCCTCATCGAAGGATGTGACGGTGGTGGACGGCGAGGACGGCCCGGCGGCTAACAGCCTGCCTTTTTCTGCGTCGGTCGCTTTGGACATGGGCAAGGACGTGGCGGTGGATGCCTTCGGCTTCAAAGGCTTTCTCGACGGCAGTCTGAAGATCAGCGCCAAGCCGGAGCAGACCGTCACCGCCCTTGGCGCGATTTATCTCCGCGACGCTTCGGTAGATTTTGAGGGAGTCGCCCTCCAGCTCACCGAAGGCCGCATCTTCTATCAGGGCGGCCCGATTGACCAGCCCGGCTTGGACATCCGCGCCTCCAAGACCGTGAACAAGGTCGAGGCGGGCATTCATCTCACCGGCGGCGTGGATGACATGAACATCAAGCTCTTTTCCGACACGCCGATGCAGGATTCGGAAATCCTTTCTTGGCTGCTCTCCGGCCAGAACAGCATGTCCAGCAGCCGGGGCGGCAATGCCGCGCTCTCGCCTGCCGCCGCAGCCCTGAGCAAGGTGGGCGGCGGCGCGCTGCTCAAGTCGGTCAATCCGCTGGCCGCCCTCGACATGGAGGACTTCCTTGATGTGAGCATCGGCGGCGGCAAGGAGGCATCCGATGTTTCCTTGGTCATGGGCAAGGAGATCTACAAAGACCTCTACCTCAGCTACGGCAAAGACCTCACCGGCGAGGGCGGCTCCTTCAGGGCGCGCTATGATCTCAAGTACGGCTTCTCTGTGGAGAGCGAGACCACGGCCAAGACCACAGGCGCGGATTTGATCTGGTCGCTGGAGCGGTGAGACGGCGGAAACACAAGCCTTTCAAAATGCTCCTCTCTGTGCTATAACGCATCCTGAGCGTCGCCCTGACGCGCCCTCGCTTCAGGGTTTCCATTTCATCCTCCAAAGGAGAAAAGCTATGTCCCAAGAGCTGCACGACCAGATCAACGCGGAGCTGAAGGCGTTTCACGACAATCCTGCCGAGTTCATGAATCGGCGGCCTGTTAAGGAGGAGGTGCCGCCGGGTGCGCCGGGCTGTGGAGCCGCGCCTGTTTTCGATCAAGCCGCACTGGAGCGGCATGATTACGTCGAAGCCCGCGACCTCCTGCGCAAGCAGACGGCAGACTCTGGCGAGCTGGACGAGCGGGCTAGGGCGTTGTTCTTGGACAACGACCGCGCCGACCGCCTCACCGACACCTACAGCTATGTCGGTTTGCAGAGCATGGAGAGCAACGGCCTGATGAATGCGCGGCTGCCGGAGCAGCCTTGGTCAGATGATTACTGGGCACTTTATCTCGGTGTGCTGGGCAAGCGCTACGCTACAGGCAGCGGTTTCCCCAGCTCAACTGACTGGAAGGTGAACTTTGACTTCATTCAGCGTAATCCGGCGGCAGCTGTCCTCGCGGGCGGCGACCAGAACGCGATCAACCGGCTCTCGCCTTCGGAGAAATACGACATTCTGGTCGGCGACCGGCAGTTCTCGCTGACTAAGCAGATGTGGGAGGAAGGCAGAGTCTACTACGAGCGGAGCGGGCAGGTTGAGATGTGGATGGGTATCTGTCACGGCTGGGCTGCTGCGGCCTACATGCTGGACAGGCCGGTCAATGCCGTCACAGTCTTGGCGGCGGACGGTCAGACACGCCTGACCTTTTATCCGTCTGACATCAAGGCATTGGCCTCGCTGCTCTGGGCCAAGGTCAGCCCACGGGCCAAATTCATCGGCGGACGCTGTAACGACAAGAATCCGCAGACTGATCCGCGCACCGGACGCATCCTCGCCCAGCACTGTTTTGACACCAATCCCGGTACATGGCATCTGGCGATGGTCAACCAGATCGGCGTATCCCAGCGCAGCATGGTTATGGACGCGACCTATGATTACGAGGTCTGGAATCAGCCGGTGCTCGCCTACAGTTGCAGCTATTTCAATCCCGCCAGCGGCGCGGCGGTCAATTCGCTCGCTGAGGCCACAGTCCGCAGAGCGCAGTTCAGCAATGACAAATTTGCCGCCTACCGGGGGCCGCAGACCGACAGCATCGTCGGTATCTCCATGGAGGTGGAATATATTGTCGAGACCGCGCCGTCGCAGCACAGCCCGGACGGCCCGCACCGCGACCGGGTGACGAAAGTCCGCTATCTGTACGATCTGGAACTGGATTTTTCTGGCAAGATCATCGGCGGCGAGTGGTACCAGAACGCGCATCCTGATTTTCTCTGGACACCGGCCAAAGGCGCACGCGCTCTGCCGCCGTGGGAGGCCCGCAACACCGTCCGCCCGGAAGACTGGCAGGAGGGACGGCCTGTTCCTGAGATGTGGCGGCAGGTTGCTGCCATCACTTCGGAATACTCCAAAACGCCCATGGCGGCCATCACTGAGCGGCTGATCCAGCTATCGGGCCGCTGACCGGCGCGGCTGCCCCGGATGTCGGTTGTTCCGGGGCAGCCTGCCGGAGCCGTTCTTTCTCCGCCTGCCCGGCATATTCGTGCAGGCCGAAGAAAAAGGCGAAGAAGATGCCGACAGTGAAGAAAATCCGGGCAACGCGGTCCCAAGCCAATTTTTTGCCGTGGTGCAGATAGCTGATCATGCGGACGAAAATCCACGTAAAACCGATGCAGTAAGGCGCGGTGGTCAGCAGCTGCATGACCGTGCCCGCCAGCATTTCCCCAGCAGTCGCGCCGCCCCGCAGATGTAGCAGCAGGTACAATGCGACGGATGCGGCAAAGGTGATTTTTTCTTGAAGGGTTTTCATCTCATGCGTGCTGACATTGTCACTGTTTTCCCGGATTCCTTGCCCAAGGACGAGCTGCTGTTCCCTCTTGTACAGTTTTTTGCCGAGGCTGTCTATACTTTGCCGGTGGAAAACAGTCTGCCTGTACCGGAGGAGCTGCCGCCGCTGGCAGGCGGGCTGCTGGCGCAGGGTCTGCTCAGTTTGCACTATCCGGCACCGCTCGGCGCGGAACGGGAACGTTTTCTCAGTCTGCTCGAAGAGCTGCGGCAGCGACCTATCGATTATGCCGCCCTTGCTCTGTCTGGCAGAAGGGAGATGGAGAGTAAAAACAATATTATCAGCGCAGTGCGTCGGCAGCAGGCCGGGCAAAACGGGCCGGAGGACGCGGACGGTCGGGCCGCCGCGCTCTGGCAGGCACGGCTTGTCCTGAAATTGGCCGAGCTGGCCGAGCGGCAGGAAGAGGAAATCCGGCAGAGCCTGCGCCGCATCGCCCGCCGCGAGCAGGAAATCTTCAGAACATTGCGTGATATGGACAGCCTGTCCAGCCAAGGTCCGGCAGAGGCTGCTCCGCCTGACAGCCGACGGACACGCCTGCGCCTCAAAGCGTGGCGCACTCTGAACAGTCTTGGCAGCCCGTCGCCTGCCAGAGCTTTTGTCGCCGCTGACCAAGATGCCTTTGAGCTGCTTGTTGAAGAATGCGGCGAGGCGCGGGCAGTTGTTGCAGTGCCGCTGCCTGCGGTTTTGGCGGGAGAGGATTTTGCTGCCAAAAGGGTCACATTCCGCCACGCAGCGGCGGACTTGCTTACGAATTTGCCCGCCTCTTTTGACCAAGATGCGTGGAACCTGCTGCTGGAGCAGCATTATCCGGCACAACGGCACGGCAGACGCAGGCTGCTGCTTCATTTTCTGCCCAATGCCGCCCTGTTCGGCGGAACAGCGGAAGAGACAATGCTCGGCTTCTTGACGCAGGCGGAACAGCAATAAGTCATCGTGGATTCAAGTTCCAAGTGCAATTTTTTGGCAAGTTCCCAAGAATAGCTTTTTTGGCGTGTTGAAGCCAAGAGATTTTCGTGGCCTGTTGTTAATTTTTTCCGCGATGCAGTTGAT
>JAABPV010000009.1 GCA_011391865.1 Desulfobulbaceae bacterium
CATGAACTCGCAACACGCCTCTTTATTGTTCGCTATAATCTCAAATTAAGGGCATCACTTTCTATTTAGCCACCACCTCATTCTGCACGGTTCCCGTGTCCGCAATGAGGCCCGGCAGGATTCTGACTGGGATTTTTTGATTATTGCTGACCATCCGCTGGACAAGCGGATTCTGACGGAGCTGAAGGACAGTCTGTATGAGGTTGAATTGGAAAATGATGAGGTGGTGAGCAGCATCATACGGAGCAGGCAGGAGTGGTCTTCTCCTGAATGCGCTGCGCTGCCGTTCAAGGAGGCGGTGGAAAAAGAGGGTGTGGTGCTGTGAATTATAAACAAATGATTATCAGCTAACAAATCGGTTGTTCTAAATAAAATGCAGCCTACATGTTTGTAAAAACATACTCTCACCTTTTAAAGGCGAGAGGCAACTGTTTGAAAGTTGCCGACAGATGATAAAAAGCAAGCCATCACCTTTTCAAGGTCGGTTTCCACTGTTAAGAGGTACGCTTCTTCCTTTTAGCAGTATGAACGACACCATTAAAAGGTCAGTCTTCACCTTTTTAAGGGCGAAGGCGGATATTAAAAAAGCTCAGGCCACTTTTTGAAAGAAAGGTCTGGGCGCAAAACATCAGGAGGACGCAATGGTAAGCAAAAGTATTCCTAAATTGTTGCAGGAAGCCAATGAAGTGAAGAAGGCCCTTGAGGAAATCGGCGAGAACGTGCCTGCCGGAATTTCTGTTGCGGAGATGACGACGCATATCGAGGCGTTGGAAAACATAATCGGCGAACTGGATGCGGTGAACGCCGACCGGACGCGGCTGGTCAACCGCAAGGCGGAGCAGGCGAAGGTTGTGAGCGATCAGATCGTGAAGGTGCGGGCCGCAGTCAAGGGGATTCTGGGGGCGGATTCCTCGGAATATGAAATGGTTGGCGGCACGAGGACGAGCGAGCGGAAGAGGCCGAAGCGGAAGGCGGGCGGGACGGAGTGAGGGCTGTTGTTTGGGGAGGGCTTTAGCTTTCCCCAAACATGCAAATTTTATCCGCCACTCTTTAGCAAACTTGCAGGCTTTGGGCAGGTCGTATTTGGCGGCGAGCGGCAGCGTGAATAGGGCAGGCAGCATGGGATGGAGCTGAAAATAATTCTTGACTTTTGATGAAATTTTCTCGTATCCTTATTGCCAAGTAATATTCATCTTTGCATCTTAACTTTCAAATGGAGAACAATTATGCCTAACGTACTTCCAAGCCAACTGATGAGTTCTGTGATGGGCAAGCTCTATGATGTTCTTACCAACGGCGATGCCACTGTGCCGCAATCTGAAGATAATTTTTTCAGTTGGGCTACTCCTGGCATTCCAGTTGAGCCAGATGATTTCAATTTTCTTTCGCAAGGACTGACAGGTGTTGTCAAAAGAGAAGCTATCAATGAAATATCAGCAGGTTCAGGAGCGAGTGCGCCTGAGCTGACACCGGCTATACTTGCAGCACTACGAGCGGAAGACACAGCCAATCTTTATATGCAGGCTGAAAACTTTGCTCGTCTTGTTGATTTTGTTCCAGATGTGACAAAAGCTCAAAATGAGCAGTTTGCTCGTCTTTCTGTGATGAACAATGAAGGAAGCCTGTCTGATATCTACAGCTATGTGCTGCGCATGAGCCAAGTAATGAAGACAGAGTTGGATCAAGAGACAAAAAAACAGCTTGAGGAGTTTCGCGCCCTCTTGACCGAAAAAGAGATAAAGAAAAATTTAGTTACCAAAGTTGAAACAGAAGTTTCAGTCCCAAGTCCATTAATTCAATTATACAACCAAAAGCTAGCTGCATACGAAGAGGCTGCTCTCAGATACAATACAGCCCGTATAGATGCGTTAACGGCAGCAGATTCACGTTCTGTTCATTACTGGGCGATGAATGCAAGTATTTTGCGCAATAGAGTGAAGGCGGCTATGGATGATTGGGTGAGCAACGGCTACAAGAATGAAAATGAACAGATAGCGGCCTTTATCGATCAGGTCATGCGGCGTGATATGTCCCTACTTAAAAGGGAGTATATAGATGACCTTGAGAAGGCTCGCTTGACCGGATTGGCATCTGGCAGCGATTTTTTCTATACTTCTTTGGTGCCTGGCAATTTTGCAAGGTCCTCGGGATGGACGGAGTTTCGATTCACTCAAGGCAATTTTGAGAGTCATTCAAGCAGCAATTACAGCACGAAGCGATGGCAGGCATCTGGCGGTGCAAGCTGGCTGGGAATATTTGGAGGCAGAGGCAATGCTTCTTCCTCCAGCAGCAGGACTGAATATCAGAGCAACTTCAACACAGATCATTTTTCATTAAATTTCGAGATAGCCCAAGTGCCAATTGTTCGGCCTTGGTTCAAGACAGCCTTCCTGATGAGCAAGTCTTGGCGGTTTGATCAAAATAACCCAGAGGCAAAGAGCAAGATGCTGAGTGACGGCGGCTCGCCGCCAAAAGGCATAATGCCAGCCTATCCGACCTCAGTGATATTCATCAGAAATCTCAAGCTCTCTTTCAGCGAAAGCTCAGGATTCAGAAATTTTATGGAGCAGCATACCAGCAGTCACTCTGGCGGCGGCGGCTGTGTGGTATGGGGGCCTTTCTTTATAGGCGGCCAGTACAGCCGTTCTTCATCCAGCGGCAGCAGCGAACGAAACTACGGTTATAAGTTCCAAGGACAGGAGATGATTGTGCCGGGTATGCAGGTAGTCGGTTTTAAATGTCATATCCTTGAGAAAAGGCCCGATCCTCTGCCCAGCATTACTCAGTGGATATAGGCTTCAAGCTGCATTTTCTTCCTGCTGAATTTGCGGCTTCAGCAGGAAGAAAAATCTCTCCTCTTAAATTTATCCAAATAAAACATGGATGCTTATTCTCTGCTTGCGTTGATGACCAAAGCAAAGCTGATTTTTGAATCACCCGATACCTTTTTAAGTTTCCCAGCACTCTCGCCATTGACTTATTCCCCGGAACAGCTTCAGTTCAATAAGCCGGGCGGACAGTTCACTGCTGAACTCCTCGCCATGCAGTCAGAATTTTCCAGAATCACCAACTTGGTGCCGCGAGGTGTTCTTGCTCCTGTTACGCATGAAGAATATCTGTGGGATATTTACAGCGATGTATTGCATACTGCACAGATTGCAAGCAGTACCCTCACTGCCGAAGAGAAATCACGTCTTGCCGAGGCTGTCAATTTCCTTCATGAAATTTCGCCAAGTGGAAACAGGAAGGAAAGCCAGCAGCTCCAGCTTTATAAAAAATATAGAGATGCTCATATCGCAGCTCAGGAAGAGTACAAAAATCAGCAGCTGACGGTTGAACTGTCCGGTGACCCAGAAAAAGAAACGCACTGGCGTGATGCAGAAGAGCCTGTGCTGCGACAGAAAATAGCTCATCTGCTTGATGAATGGCTCCGCGACGGATTTAAAGAAGAAGTGGAACGGTATCAGTTAATTGAACAATCCTATACGGACAGACAGCCATCTCTTGTTTGGAGTGAATGGAAAAAATCATTCATGCAAGATATAGATGTTTCCACGGACACCAATCAGATCAACTTTGCAGCAACTGGATTTTCGCCATACAACATATTTGATATAGATAATTGGCCTCGTTTCACCTTGACACAGGCTGAAATTGACAGCCTCGTGGAAAAGGCACCTGTTGAACTGCGCAAAATATTCGGTTTAAATCTTGCAAGGAACGATATTGAAAATATTTCTTTTGAATACCGATCAGTCGCAATCACAAGGGGATGGTTGCAGCCATCACTTTTCAAGTCGAGATGCTGGCGGCTCCCGCCAGAGAAAGAGCTACTCTCAACAGGAAATGATTTAGCGTCTGGCCGTTGTCCGGCTTATGTGGCGGCAGTCATCTTTATTCGGAATGCCAAAGTGAAATATGCTGACCAGAATTCTTTCTCAGCAATGTCTGGCAGCACGCTCTTGAATATTAATTCCTCCGCCCCTGCTGCGCCGCCGCAATCCTTGACAATCAAGACTGGACGTTTCACAGTGCGGCAGACGTGGCATGGTGATTTTGATCAAAGCCGGGAGGTTCCTCAAGGGCGAAAAGAAGAGGCAGATTTTTGGTTCAATGCGCGGAGTGCAAATAATCGTGTTCTGACTCCTATGAATGGCGCGACTTTTGCAGTGCTGCTTGGCGAACCAGAAATGACGGCAATGGTTCGGGCTTTGCAGGAACGGCCAGCGCATGAAATTGAGGTGACTCATCTGAAGCCTGGGGTTTGGGTTGCTGTGCGTACTAAAAAAGGTGTTCTTGCCGCCTTCACTGTTGAGGCTCCGATTGGCCCCAGCACAAACGAGCTGAAGATTCGTTATACTTCTTGGCAGAAGATGATGGACATGTTTGAGTCTGAGGATGATCAAGGAACAGCAGGACGTTTCACAGTGCGGCAGACGTGGCATGGTGATTTTGATCAAGGCCGGGAAGTCCCTCGTGGTCAAGGAGAAGAGGCAGATTTTTGGTTCAATGCGCGGACTGCAAATGATCGTGCGCTTCTTCCTATGAATGGCGCGGCCTTTGCGCTGTTGTCCGGTGAACCGGAACCGGCTGCGATACTTCTGGCGTTGCAGGAACGGGCCGTCCATGAAATTGACGTGACTCAGCTAAGACCTATGGGGTGGATTGCCGTGCGCACCAAAAGAGGTGCTCTTGCCGCCTTCACTGTTGAGGCTCCGATTGGCCCCGGCACAAACGAGCTGAAGATTCGTTACCATCGCTGGCAGAAAGAACAGCAAGAAGAGACGGAGCAAGATGTCACGATTCTTGCTTTCATTTGCAAACGATTGCCGCTTTGTCCAAATCCAGACCCATCATTGACGTGGCTTTAGCACCTTCACACAGAAGCTGCTGTTTTGTTGTGATATTAAATTTAGCATATTATGCTTTGTCATGAAAACAAAGACGTTTTATCTTCTCTTTTTTGTACTGTTTATCTCCTGGTACCCCGCATTGGCCTCAGCATCGTCACAAATTGCAGCTGGAGGAAATCACGCTGTTGTCATAAGACCTGACGGCAGCCTTTGGATTTGGGGAGAAAATACATCCGGCCAACTTGGTGACGGAACGACAACACCCAAAGATAGAGCTGTCAAAATAGATACTGCTGTCTGGAAGCAAGTGGCTGCCGGAGAATCGCATACTTTGGCGATAAAAAAAGACGGCACTCTTTGGGGATGGGGATTCAACCAATATGGACAGCTTGGTGATGGCACATGGAACAACCAGTCTCGTCCCGTGCGGGTCGGCAGTGCCAACAATTGGCTGTCGGTGGCTGCTGGAGCTGCGCATTCAGTAGCGGTAAAGACTGACGGCACCCTCTGGGCTTGGGGGGTTAATTTTTCTGGGCAGCTCGGCGACGGGACCACTGTCAATCGGAACCTTCCGTTCCAAATTGGAACAGCGTCTGACTGGCGGGCCGCTGCTGCCGGAGAATCTCATTCCTTGGCTGTCAAAAGTGATGGCACGCTTTGGAGCTGGGGAGACAACCAATATGGACAGCTTGGTGACGGGACAACAGTGCAGCGGGAGAAGCCAGTGCGGGTTGGCGGCGCATCAAGCAACTGGCAGACAGTGACCGCCGGGTATTCGCATTCTTTGGCGATAAGGACAGACGGCACGCTCTGGACTTGGGGAGACAACCAATACGGACAGCTTGGTGACGGGACAACTGAACGAAAAAACAAGCCGGTTCAGATCAGTACTGCATCTTGGCAGTCTTTGGCCGCTGGCCGTTTCCATGCTGCGGCAGTGCGGAGTGACGGCACTCTTTGGACTTGGGGATACAACGAATATGGGCAGCTTGGTGACGGAACAAGAACGAATCATAGTGCTCCTGTTCAGATCGGAACCGCCGCCAACTGGCAGGAAGTAGCAGCAGGAAAGTATCATGTTGCGGCATTGCAAAAGGATGACACGCTCTGGACTTGGGGATATAACAATTACGGGCAGCTTGGAGATGGAACGGCAGAGTTAAAAAATTTGCCTGCGCAGATCAGCATAGTTAGGCAATATATTGATCATGGCGACGGCACGATAGCCGACAAGAAAACCGGCTTGATGTGGAAACGCTGTTCAGAAGGTTTGTCCGGTGTGAACTGCGAAAAGGGCGTGGTGGAAAAATATACATGGGATAATGCGGTGAACCGTTTTAAAAATGTTGCATACGCAGGTTATTCAGACTGGCGGCTGCCAACCTTTGATGAATTGAAGACCTTGGTCTCTTGCAGCAAGGGGCAAAATGAACGCGGCTGGTGCAATGATGGCTCAGAAAAACCAACGATCAACCAGCAGGCTTTTCCGAATACTGAGTGGAATTATTGGTCCGGGTCGTCCTTTGCTGACGGCTCGTCCTCCGCGTGGTACGTCGATTTCTTCCTCGGCGGTTCCGATGCCTACTTCCGCACCTTCCACTTTGAGGTTCGGTTGGTGCGCGGCGGACAGTGATTTTGTCTTTTTTGCTTTTGCACGAGCACGGAGGCGGCAAAGGTATCTATGATGGCTTTCAAGCATGGACTCAGCCATCAAGCACAAATTTCTGGAACTTCATTTGGAAGAAGCTGTATCAAGCAAGGTTGTTCAGCTAACTGCCAATAAATAAGATGTTTTCACTGATTAATTAAACCATCCTGATTTCATCCAGCAGATGTCAAATTACCGTTAATGCGAAAACTGGCAATATTCCGATGAAGAATTCTTCAGAGAGATGACAATGCAATCAGATATGGTAAATTTAGTCCTTGAAGGCATTCCAGACGCAGAGGTAAAAGTACTTTATCGAAGCCGAAGTGATGAGATTCCTCCACCTGTTTACGAGGGAAAAATAGGGGCGGACGGTTTTTTGAAAATCATCGTTCCTCGCGCATACTTGGTTGTCATCGGCTGCCATCAGACCATCCCGCTGGAACTTCATTTGGAAGAAGCTGTATCAAGCAAGGTTGTTCAGCTTAATGCCAAATAAGGTGTTTTCGCTGAATACATAACAATGATGATGTTTCAATCCGTAATCACTCGACTGCCGTCCCGGCCTTGTCCGCCAGCGGGCGCACGGAGACGAACCATTGCTTGGAGGTGGTCGGCTCAATCACCGTGGCGCAGCGGTAGCATTTGCCCACCGCGTGCTCGTAGTCGTCGATCTTCACCAGCAGACCGCGCTCGTCCATCACCTTGACCCGCTCCAGATTGTGGCGGATGCCGATCTCGTAGTCGTCGCGGTCGTGCGACGGCGTGACCTTGAGCGCGCCTGTGCCGAAGTCGCGCTGCACATAGTTGGAGAGCGACCCGCCGCGTTCTTTCAGGCTGTTTGGGGATTCAGCTCGCCGTAAGGCCGAGTATCAGGATAGAGCGGGGTCTCAGCGCAGATGCGTAGGGCGGCCTCGCGCGGGGAGATGCCCTCATCGCGGCTGCGCTGGAGCAGGTTTTTGACGATGTGGCGGGTTTTGCGGTCAACGTGATTGAGCACGTCCTGCACTGAGGGCGGCTCCTCCGGCCCAAACAGGCCCTGCATGGAGAGCGACCCGCCACAGCCTGCGACCATATCGGGAATGAGAACAATGCCGCGCTGATGCAGTACCGTCTCGGCCTCGGCGGTCACGGCTAAGTTCGCGCCGGAGACTATGGCCCTGACCTGCATGGTTTCCGCCGCCTGCCGGTCAATCGCCCGCTCGATGGCCGCAGGAATGAAGACATCGCAGGGCAATTCGTACACCTCCTCGCGGCGGCCATAAACGCCGCAGGCCGCCTGCTGAGGAATCAGGCCCTTGGCTTGACAGGTGCAGTCGGCGCAGACACGGTCGAGCAGGTCGGCGATGTCTAAAGGCGCGCCGTTCTCGCTGATCAGGCTTTTTTCGCAGTCAGCAAGCCCGATGATCGGCACTCCGGCCTGATGCAGGAAATAGGCCGCGCCGGAGGCCAGACTGCCGAAGCCTTGAATGACCACCCGCGCCTGTGATGCTGGAATCCGCAGGAACTCCAAGGCCGCCAGACAGGAGGCCGCAACTCCGGCCCCGGAGCGCAGCTTGCCCAGCGTGGCATGGCCGACAGGCCGCTTGAGCAGCCGCACCCGCTCCTCGAACTCGGCAGGGCTGAATTCCTGGCACTTGGCGATCACCGCCTTGATCGAGCTGATGCCGATGCGGGCGCAGACCGCGTCCAGCTCCGGCATGGTGGTGTTGAGATCAGGCCCCATGGAGTAGCGTTCGAGCAAATACGGTCGGATCGCCCGGATGAAGCGGAGCATGGCCTCCTGCTTGCGCGGGCTGGCCGGATCGTAGTCAATGCCGCACTTGGCCCCGTCCGCACGGATGCCTGCGATGCGCATCTTCAGGGTCATGGTCGCGGCCAAGTCCTCCACCACCTCGCGGCTGAGGCCGCGCTGCACCCGCATCCCGCCTGCGGCCATGCGGTGCGTGAGGGAATCTATCACCAGCCAGCCCTTGAATCCCTCCAGCGGGTCGGTGTATTCGACAGTCAGTTCAGGCTTTTTCTTCATGCCGCTGCGGAGGTCATGCGATCAGGATGGGGGTCTCGGCGTGCAGCTCGCCTTCATAAAAGGCGCGGATGATCGGCTGCTCCGGGTTGACCATGGAGATGATGAAGGAATACATTTTACTGCCGCGCACCAGCACCGCGTCAAGGCCAGTCGGCGTGTCGCGCAGCGGATCGCCGGGCCAAGGCACCACGTGAATATGGTAGCCGCCGAACATGGTCAGACCTTCGCGCTTGCAGATGTCCATGCAGGTCTTGAACTCCAGCGGGTCAGTCACCCAGCCGCGCTGATCCATCGGCGTGGTTGAAGGCACGGCGTGCTGCTCCATTAGCTTGTCCATGAAACTCTTCAGCGGCTCGACATTGCGGGCGTTCTTCTTGACCGGCAGCGTCTGCCGCACATGCAGCTCGTCGCCCTCGCGCACTCCGGCAAGGATGCCGAAGGCGCGCTTGACCGGACTTTCACCGGGCAGGAACTCTCCGGCCAGCTTTCTCCGGCAATGGGCGATGATGCTGTCCCAGACGGAACGGGGAAGACGTATCAGGCGTATTTCGTGCTGCCAGCTCATGAATGATGTTCTTTTGAAAGGAAACTTAGCGCATTGCCTGCCAGACGTGGACGGCCTCCAGCGACAGCGTGACTCCCCAAACCAGAATGCTGATGCCCGCTGCTGCCGCCGCAATGTCCTTGATAATCCCGATCTTGGCGTTCTCCTGTGGCTCAAGGAAATCGCAGAGAGCCTCTATGGTCGTGTTGAACAGCTCAGCAACCATCATCATCCCGGTCGCTAAAAAGACGATGCTGAAATCCAGCCATTGCCGGTACCAGAAGCACCAGAACAGAATCACGGCGGACAGCACGACCTTGTAGGCGACGGCGAAATCATGCAGCACAGCATAACGTGCGCCGGACAAGGCAATCCGCATCTTGCGGAGCGGATGAAAGCCTTGATGACCGGTGCCGAGGAATTTGTTCTGCATCAGCAGGCAGAGGAATTACAGCCCCAGCTCCTTATGCACTTTCTCCAATGCCTTAGGCAGGCAGCGGAGGATTTCCTCCACCTGCGTGGCTGGCGTGGGATTGGCTAATTCGCCAGCAGCTCGGTTCACGCGGCCAGCAATGCGGCAAGCAAGCAGCGGGCTGCGGCCAGCGTGCATCAGACCGCTGATCATGCCGGTGATCAGGTCGCCCGTGCCGCCGATCGGCTCCATTGTCTCGATGCTCGGTTCTCTGATGGTGTCAACGATCTCGCCGTCCTGGCAGATGTAATCCACCGCGCCTTTGACAAACATGGTCTTGGTGGCGTTGCCGCCCGCGTAGGCCCGGCGGATCAGCTCCGGCACATCGTCTTCCATATTGAAGATGAAGCCGCGCGTGTAGGCAGGATGATCGGCCTTCTCATCTGCAAGAAAGGTGGCCTCGCCGATGTCCGGGGTGAAGACATCGTAATATTTGGCATCGCCGCCCGCCTTGGCCACATACATGCTGCCTGCGTCGGCGATCATCAGTGGCTTCTCGTGCATGGTGGCAACGGTCGCCAGCACCTTTTTGTTCAGCTTGAGATCAGGCATCACGTAGTGCATGGTCATCACATTGACCCCCATCGTCGGCAGGTTTGCAGCAAGATGATTGTAAATCGCCGTGCTGCCCTCGCGTTTGCCAATGTCACCCGCCACCATACCGACCGGCATCTCTACTCCGTATTCCTGGCAAATCAGGCTGGCGGCCTTCATCATCGCCTCGTTGCCACGGTTGATGTGCAGCTCGTGACCGTCAATCTTGATGCCGCGCTCGCTCAATGAAACCGGGCCGATCAGCAGGGGAAGGCGGTCAGCAGGAACCGCACCGACTAAGAGCAGCATGATTTACGCTCCAAGTTCCCGGATCATCTCTTCCCGGGCAGTGTTGAGGGAATAGGCGCAGAGGGAAAAGCCGACTTCGTCGGGCGCGGGTGCTTCGTCAAGCCGCTTGCCGATCATGGTCGTGGCGAGATAGGGCACGTCCGGGCAGCCGCCGCCGGAGATATTGACGATGATCTTCGTTTCCGCGTCAACGGTGATTTTCATGTTCGCGGCCCTGACCATCAGGTACTTGCTGCCGTACCATTTCTTGCGGACAAAGTGCAGAGGCTCCATACCTTCCGTGGTGATCGGCACCACGTCAATTGGATGCAGCTTGGTCGCATTGAGCAGCTCGGTGATGGCCGCCTCAGCTTCCAGCGGGAATTCCACGCTCAGGTCGCAGCCGGTGCGGTAGGCTGGCGGCGGGCTGACCACCCGGATTTTGTAGCCCTCGTCACGCAGTAGCTCCTCCACCGCGATGACGGTGGTCGGATGGGCGAAGATCAGCAAGCCGCGAGTGACGTTCTCGTGCTGCGGCTCCTGGGGCTTTTTCTTTTTTTTGAACCAGTTCATGGAGTATTATGTCGAGTGTAGACAATCAAGAATTTGATTAACAGGAGCTATATTCATAGATTCTCTTGAAGATTTCAGTTTGTATTGAACGGACATTCTTTGAAACGTATTTTAATCCATCATACAAGAAACCATCATTTGTGATAAATACATCAACATAAGGAAATACAGCAATTGACATTGTTAGGTCTATTGAATCTGATAATTGCGGTTTTCTTTTTGGATTCAACGATCTGTAACAAGAAAGATGTCGCTCTGTATTTAATGATGGACACGATTTGTAAAAATTATTCTTATTTTTTAAGCAAAAACGTAGCAAATCAAGTTTATCGTCATGAGTAAATCCAAGTTGATATAGTTCTTTTTCAGGCAATCTTGATACAATTACATTCCTGAGAGTTATTTCTTCAATTTCCTTTGTTATTCTATTGTATTTTCTATGTTGCTGAAGTTCAGTCAAAATGCCAGCATGTTGTTCCCACTTAAGATTAAACATATTTTTCTGATTTGGATCGAATGCAGCCTTGACAAAATCCAGTGGAGATATGGTTAAATCCAGTGGAGATATGATTTCGTCATGAAATAATTCTGAAAAGTTGTTTTTATAAGGATTGTATTCTTGCGATATTTTTTTTAAATATTCGCTATAAATGAATTTATGAATCTCTTGTTTTTGAATATCAAAAAATGAATCAATCCATTTTGGAACGCATGTCAAGACAGCCTGTGTTAACTCTATGGCTTGCTCTATCGTGCCTGACTTGGAGAACTCAATTAAATTTTCCAAAGAAAGCACGACTGTTATTTCGCGTTGTTTATTTAATTGACTGAAATAATGCGCATCGGGAGAATCGATATTCTCGAATATATAGATAAGTGACTGGTTGTCTAAAAATATATTACGCACGGGAATGAGCTGAATTTTTTAGTCAACTGAGCAGGCCGCTTGCAGTTCATACCTGCTCATCACGCATCCTCTTACCGCTGCGCCGCAGCCTTCTTCCGATACGCCAGCACCACCGTCAAACAAAAAATCAGCCCAGCCAACGTGGCAATCTTGCCGTTGAATTCCGGGCCAGCTGAGGTGCTGCGGAGCTGCCAGCTGACGACAAAGGCAGCGCCGGTCAGCATTCCGAAGCAGGTCAGCCCTGCGTCCACATCGCCTTGGCCTGCTTTGACAAGCTGGCGGAACGGGCAGCCGTCCACAATCACCGCTGCCAAGCCGACCAGCACCATTGCTAAAAAGCTCCAGAAATTGCTGGGATGTGCGCCGGGCTGATCATAAAAACCCGGATTGAACTGCCCGCTGACTAACGAAACCAGCAGGGCCGAGCCAAAGGCGGCGATGATGCCCATGAGCAGAGTTTTCTCCCGGAACAAAAAGAAGTTGCGCAGCCCGCCGGTGATGCAGAGGCCAGACCGCTGCGACAGCGCACCGATGAGCAAGCCAATGCCGAGGGAGATCAGCATTGGCGCGTGCTGGGCCGCTGGGCCAGTGGCACCCTGCTGAATGAATCCAGGCTGAAGCAAGACGAAAAGCAACAGGAGTAGACCGATGCCGGGCAGGATGTAGCCGTTGATCTGCGGCAACTCACGGTCTCGGTCTAAAACGGAACCGGCGCGGATGTAGCGACTGCCGAGCCAGATGCCGAACATCATGCCGAGTACGGCAGCGATCGCGGTCAGATCGCCAGCCGCAAGGCGCAGTATCATCTTGATCGGGCAGCCGATAAAGACTCCGCAGCCGACGATCATGAAAAAGCCAAGCAAGAAGCGGATCACCGGCGAGGAGCCGCCTGTCACCCGGAAACGGCGCATCTTCTTGGCCATCAGGAAGGAGCCAAGCAGAAAGCCGATCAGCTCCGGCCTGATGTAGCTCATGCGGGCGACATTGTGCATCTGGAGCGAACCGGCTAAGTTCTCGAAAAAGCAGGATATGCAGATGCCGGAGTTGGTCGGGTTGCCAAGCAGGGTCAGGATGACCGCGCCCGCGCCGAGGACGATGCCGGTGGTGACAGCGATGTCAGGAGCTTTAAAACGTGCCATGTTGGTTGTTATTCGCAGCCACCTGCCAGCCGCCGTTTGATGTAGAGCAGCTCGTCAAGGGCCTTTTTGATGCTGGAGTCGCCGGGCTTCAAGGTCTGCTCCCGCAGGAGCTTGGCCTGCGACTCTTCCACATGCGCCTTGATGCCGGTTCCGGCGAAGAGCGGCGATTTTTTGTCAATAAACCCCGGCTCTTTGTCAACGGCCTGCCGGTAGCTGGCTAACGAGTCCGCGATTTCACCGAGTTCATACTGAAGCTGCCCCCGCCAGAGCAGCGCGCGGGGGCTGTCAGGATGGGCGGCCTCGATTTCATTCAGCTTGTCCATCGCCGCGCTGTGCTGCCGCTGCTCGGCCAAGGCTGCCACATCCTTGTACAGTGCCTTGTCCTGCGCCAGCTGCTGCTCCAGCCGCCGGAGGTGCTCCGCAGCGGAGACCTCCGAGGCGTTGTTGTCTTGGCCGGTCAGCTGCTGCTGCGCCAGCATGAAGAGCATGACCGCGCTCAGGACGGCCAGCGCGGCCTTGGTGAGCAGCTCCAGCGGGTCGCTGGCCAGTGTCTGGGCAAAATTCATAATCGTGAGACTATATCAGAGTATGCCTGCTCCGGCAACAGCGGCTGTGTAAAAATTACGCAGGTCAGCCGCACCCAGCTCGCTGTCACCAGCTTTGTCCATGACTTTATCCCGGATTTTCTGCTCGTCCGCTGTGCCCCACCAGTTGTTGGGGAAGGCCATGTCCAGCTCCTGCCCTTCGAGCATTGAAAGGCTGTAGTCGGCGCTGTCGGTGATGTTGTTGTCGCTCAGGAGCATGGCTTTGACTGCGTAGAGAATCACGCCCTTGCCGTTGCCGCTGATATTGTTGAAGCGTACCGGTGCGTAGTCACAGTTCTTGCCGTACACGCCGAAGAACTCGTTCTTGCTGATCTCGTTGCGGAACACGCTCATGCCGTTGCCGACAATCACCCCGCCGCCATTCTCAGTGATCAGGTTGTTCAGCACCGGGATCACGCACTTGACCGGGTTGTCCTTCAAATTTTTGTTGCCGATGGCGGTGCCGTTGTGCCGCAGCTCGTTGCTGGCTACCACCACCTGCGATGAGTGGACGTGAACGCCGGTGTCCGCGTGCATGATGACGCAATGCTCGACGATGTTGCCGACGCTGCTGTTGAAATTCAGGCCGCCCCAGTCGCCGGGCTTGGGATCTTTTTCCGCGCTGGCAAAGGTGATTTTCTGCTCCTTGGTGCCTTGCGCGTAGAGGGTGCCGCGCACCAGAATCTCAATCCGGGGCAGATGGTTGTCCTTGTCGGTGTTCAGCTTTTCTGGCCCGAACGGCTCAATTTTGGCGAAGCGCACCGCAGTTCCGGGCATGATGGTAAGGGTCGCGCCAGCGGCGACTTCGACATCGCCCTTGACTAAAATTTCGCCTGACCACGTGGTGTTCTTGTCGATCACTCCCTTGCTGATCACGGTTTCAGCGGCTGAAGCGGCCTGAAGACCGCAGAACGCCGCCGCGCCGATCAAAAAGGAGAAAAGTATCTTGTTCATGCTGGATTCTCTCTCAGAAATCAATGCTTGTCGTAAGGGGCCATGTTGTTGAGCCGCAGCTTGTCGCGGATGATGTCGTACTCCTTGTCAATCGCCGGATGAAAGCCATCCAAGTCCATCCGCTTCAGCACCTTCAGCACCTCGCCGTCCACCAAAGCGGTCTCATCCTTCTTCAGATTGAGCAGGATGTTCTTAACTTTCTCCTGCAAACCTTTGTCCACATGTGCCGCAGCACCGATGGTGCAGTAAGGCATCTTCTCGCTCTCGGCAATGATGTGGTAATCATCGAGATTGATGATGTCGTCAGCTACCATGCGGTCAAGGTCAATGCGCGGCGCAGCACCGACATCATATTTGCCGTACTCCACGCCGAACATGATCTTGTCATGCTTGAGCGAGCCAGGCGGGATGTCGTAGCGGACAAGGTCGGTTTCCGGGTCAAGGCCGTTCTCCAGCATCATTGAATACTGGGCCATGTAGCCGAAGGGAGCCAGTGCCGGGCCGAAGAGCAGGGTCTTGCCCTTCATGTCCGCGATGGTTTTGATGCCGCTTTCCTTGCGGGCGATGAGAGTGCCGGTGGCCATGTGGCCATTGCGGCCCTGCACGTCCACAGCGAGGAACTCAGCCTTGTAGCGTTCTTTCAGCAGCACCGCGACCACTGAATTGACGTGGAAGAAGTCGAACTCATTCTTCTTTGCCAAGCCCTCGACATCAAAGGTGTTGACCAAGGTCATCTCGACCTTGCGGCCCAGTTTCTCGCTCAGATAGGCGGTGAAAGGCGCGAAACGCGCCGCTGACAGCTCGCGGCTGTCGCAGATCATGTAGCAGAAACGGAGCGGCGGCTCTTTGCTCTCCGCCGCAGTCTTGCTGTCTTGGCCGCCGCCGCAGGCTTGCAGGGAAAGCAGCAGGGCTGCGGTGAGCAAAAGGTAGCGCGTGATTTTATTCATTGCTTTCATTCAGATGGAAAAAGGAGCGTTCAGGATTGACTGATCAGCTTGATCTCGTTCTGGACAGCGGCGGCACCTTCCGGGCCGGGCGATAGCTCGCCCGCCTTTTTCAGGGCTGCTGCGGCCTGTTCCGGCTTCTGGAGCTGCTCGTGGGCCAGCGACAAATGAACGTGAAGCATGGCATCCTTGTCGTTGACCGTCAAAGCCCGCTCCAAATATTTCAAAGCCTCTTCAGCTTTTTTTTGCCGGAGCAGAACGATGCCCATGCCGTCCAGCGCGTCAAAATTGTTCGGGTCTTTTTGCAGCACGCCTTCCAGCTCCGCCGCCGCTTCAGCCAGCTTGCCGGTGCGGAAATAAGCCATCGCCAAACTGTTTTTGGTCTCCGCGTCGGCGGGATCCATGTAGAGCAGCATCTGATATTGCATGATCTGGACAGAATCCGGCAGCTTGGAGATGTCCCCGTGCGCCGCCGCGCTGCCTGCTGATGCGGCGAGCATCAGGAACGCAAAAAAAACTCTCAGCATAATTTCCTCTCAGATCAGCTTTTGGGCTTTAAGCAGCTCTTTGGCCGCAGCAGCCGGATCGGCTCCTTGGCTTTTCTGGATCATTTCCTGCACAAGGCTGTCGCTGACCATGCCGCTCAACTTGTTGATCACCCGATCCAGCACTGGGAACTTGCCCAAAGCCTCGCGGGGCGAGACCGGCACGGCGATTGAGGCTTCAGCCTGATTAGCCACCGGCCCTTTGAAGGCAAAGGGCTTCAGCCAGACGATGCTTTTGTTCTCCAAATAGAACTCTTTGCCCTTGGCGTAACCTTCCTTTTCATCCTGCGGCTGATCGCCGCCAATCCCGGCCAGCGCGGGCTTGAGGTATTGAATGCAGACATCGGTGGCGCAGGTGCCGTCCGCGCTTTGCTGATTTTCCACCAGAGTGACCATGGTGCCGGTGCGCTCGTTGATGTAGGTGGCCATGAGCTGGCCCACCGCCTTCTGCTCCGCCGAGCCGTCAATGGTCAGGTTGAGCACCCGGCCAACGCAGCTCTGTCCGGGGCTGACGGCCAGCGCGACCAGCAGGACTGAACCTGTCAGCAGGGACATTGTTTTTTTTGTCATAGGTTTCTCCTCGCTTTTTTTGGTTGAACGTCGCGCAGATTATGAGCGTATGCTCACAAAGCATACCTTGTTTCTGTTGAGAAGGGAAGTCAGGAACGCTGGCTGCGCTGCGGTTATTGTCGAAGGAATAGCATATCAATCAAAGCCAGTCCAGCAATTTCCACCAGAAATAGTTGATTGGCAGCAGGACAAAGACGGTGATCAGGGCCAGAGGCAGGCAGATTTTCGCCGCGCTGGAGAGCTTTTCTCCGGCAAGCTGAAGACCTACCACAATGGGCGGGCCTTGATAGGGCAGCAGCACAGTGGCGAAGCCGACCGCCTGCATCATCAGCAGGGATTCGGTTTTCAGGCCGGTGGCTTGGGCCAGACTGTCGGTGAGCGGAGTGAAAACCGCAGGCACCGCTGGCAGGGTGGTGAGTAGGCCGGTGAAGGCCGAAGCCAAGCTGACCGAAAGATAGTTGGTGAAATCCTGCTGCGGGGCCAGCGGCAGCAGCTTGAGCAGCCCGGCGGCGAAAATGCGGTCCAAGCCGGTCTTGCCGATCATGCCGCCCAGCCCCAAGATGCCTGCGGTGAAGACGATTGAGGACCAGTTGAGCTTCTGGTTGAACTGCGCCGCGCTGACAATGTCAACGCCCGGCATCATCAGAAAAAACGCGCCGCCAAGGGCGATCCAGGCCGGGGAAATATGATGCAGGAAATCAGTCATCCAGAGCACGAGCATGAGCAGCAGCGCAGCGGCCAGAATTTTTTCTTGGCGACTCAACGGCCCAGCAGCGTCTTGACTTTGTTCCAGCTGCTCAACGGCTTGGTCGGGATAGAGAAAAATGATCAACGCGGCGATGATCACCGCCTTGGCCAAGGTCAGCAGCGGAAAATGCAGAAGCAGATAGGAGCCGTAAAGGAAGGATATTTTGTATTTTGTCTCGGCCATGCCCGCCAGTACCACGTTCGGCACGTTGGCGGTCAGGATGCCGAAGGCCGGGATGTAGGTGCCGAGAATCACGGCCAGCATGATGCCCGTGCGGCCTTTCGAGCCTTGCTTGAAGCCGAAGTGGTCGGCGACGGCCAAGGCGATGGGGGTCAGCAGGACAACGCGGCCCATCGAGGAGGGCATCAGGAAGCTGAACAACACCACCGCCGCCACGATGCCGCCGATAATTCTGACATAGCTGCCGTGGAGATGAGCGGCGGTATGTCGGCCAATTCTCCCGCCCAAGCCGGTGGACGAAATCGCCGCTCCGGCCACCAAGCCGCCGAAGACCAACCAGACTGCCGCCGAGCTGAAGCCGGAAAAGACCACATCCGGCGGCGCAGCGGAAAAGAGCAGGGCGAGCAGGAAGAAGAGCAGGGCGGTGAGATGCTCAGGAATCAGAGCACTGGCCCAAAGTCCCAAGGTCAGCAGGGCGATGCCTGCGGCCTTGGCCGCCGCCGGAACCGGCAGGAGCTGAAGCAGGGCAACGCCTGCGACAGAGAGCAGCAGGACAGAAAGCTTAACGGTTTTGCTGAACGGCGCGCTCATGGTGGCCCAAAAAAAGACAAGACAGATGGACTGCGCGTAATACGACCCGCAGGGTGAAATATTACTACCCGGCTCCGCCGCTGCGGTCAAGGAATAAATTGCGGGTCAAGACTACAAGAAAGAGCTTGCGGAAAAGAGACGTTGCGGGTAATGAAAAAATGCGGTCGCGCAGAAGCGCGTCCTGAAGCGTCACTTTTTCCCGGAGCACATCATGTCAGCCTGGCCCACCCACCGTCCGCAGCTACTGGCGGTTTTCATTCTGACCGCCCTGTCTGCCGCCGTTCTTTTTTTCGTTCTGCAAAAGCCGGTTTTCGAGGCCCGCGCCAGCATTCATGTGGCGGCAGAGACAAAAACGGACATGAAAAACGCGCAGGTGCTGCTGCGCAGCAGCAGCTTGGCCGGACAAGTGCTGGCCGCTGTCGGCGGAGACCGCCTGTTTCCTGAAGCTGACACGGACGAGATGTTGCGCCTGTTCCGTCAGCAGCTTCAAGTTAAGCCGGGCGGCAGCTCACGCATGTTCAATATTGTCTTCAGTCATCATGAGGAAAAGCTGGCCGCTGAGGCGGTGAACGTCTTGATCCGTCTTTTTGCGGCGGAGCTGGAAAAGCTGGAGCGCGCTGCCTTGGAGCAGGAACTTATCCTGCGTCGGAAACGGCTGCGGCAGGCTGAAAATGCGACAGCCATGATGGAAAAAAACAGACCTCCAATGCCTGACGTGCCGCCTGAAAACGCGCGGCAGGAAGGCTTGGAGCTGCTGCTGGCCGGAGCGGCGGAGAAAGAGCGCGTTCTGGCTGAAGAACTTGACGAGCTGCGGCGGCAGTTTACAGCGGCGGCAGCAGGGCAGGGCGGCGGAGTCCAAGAAGACTGGACGGCTTTTTTAGACATGAAGCTGTATGAGCGCGAGCTGCTGCGGAAATACAAGGAGGACGATCCCCTGCTGGCCTCAGTCCGGCAGCAGCTGGAGATGCAGCGGGCGCGGCTGCGGCAGCACGGCGGCCAGACGGCGGAGAAGCTGGCCGGGCAGATTGCTGAGGCCGCCGAAGCTCTCGGCGGGCAGCGGGAGGAAAGGGAGAACGTTCAGCGGCAGCTCAATCAGCTTGCCGCTCATGCTGGACAGCAGAACGTGCCGGAAAGCCGCACCTATATCCGCCTGCGAGATGATCTTGAGGACAACCGTGACCAGCTTGCGCAGCAGGACAGGCTGGTCACGGTTGTTGAGCAGCCCGTCCTGCCGCTGAAGCCGGTCAGGCCGAAACAGCCTCGCGCCATGCTGGCGGCAGCGTGTTTCGGCCTGCTGTGCAGCCTGCTTCATGCGCTCTTGCTCCGGCGGAAGGAGCGCGGCGCGGCCTGACATCAGGGCTTGGCGGCCTGCTGCGGCCCGCTGCTGCCAGGCGTGAGTGGGAAATCGCCTTGCAGGCGGTCCGCCATCATTTTCCGCTGCGTCTCCTGCATTCCGGCCCCGGACAAGGTCTCCCGCATGGTTTCCTCCATGATTTTCATCATCTTATCATTGATGGAAGATTGAACCTTGGGATCAATCTTTTCAGCTGCTGAAGAAATGGCGGAATTTAGCTGCATTCCGCCGGGCAGGACTGAAGGCTGCTGCGCCGCCGGATTCAGCCCCAACACGCTCTGCATCTGAAAACGGAGATTCTGCTGCATGGAGGTGGGATCGCCCGGCAGAGAACGGCTGTTCTGCGGCTGCGGGGTCGGCACCTGAATCTGCGGCATTACGGAAGGCTGGACCGCCTGTTTTGCCGCGCCTTGCTGACCTGCGGCGGAGGGTGCCACCTGCTTTGCCTGGCCTTGCATCTGCGCTGCTGGAGACGCACCTTGCATTTGCTGGGTCATCTGCCGCATCATCTGCTCCTGCATCTGCTGCTGGATGCCGCTCACATCAGGCATTCCCTGCATCTGCTGACCTGCGGCTGACGACGGTGCCGCCTGCTTCGCCGCGCCCTGCATCTGTGCTGCCGGAGAGGCACCTTGCATTTGCTGGGTCATCTGCCGCATCATCTGCTCCTGCATCTGCTGCTGGATGCCGCTCACGTCAGGCATTCCCTGCATCTGCTGGCTTGCGGCGGGCCGAGCTGCGCCTTGCATCTGCGCCGCCGGAGAAGCCGCCTGCATTTGCTGGGTCATCTGCCGCATCATCTGCTCCTGCATCTGCTGCTGGATGCCGCTCACGTCAGGCATCCCCTGCATTTGCCCGCCCAGCGGCTCCGGCATGCCCGCCCCCTGTCCGTTGTCACGCTGCTGCGCTCCTGCTGAACCGGCCAGCAGAAGCAGTCCACAGGCCGCCGCCCCGATGGCGAATTTGCTTACGGACTGTTTTTTCGGATTGTTCACCTTATTCCCCTTTTTTAAAATCGATGTGCTGCCGCGCCGCCCCCCGGCACGGCAATGCTGTTTCTTTAAAGTACCCAGCTGCAATTCTGTTTGTCAATTTGTTTTTCCCGGAATGCGGCGGAAGCCTGCATGGTATTTCCTGCACCGAAAACAAGAGAAAATTTCTACCAATGATCACATAAAATTTTTCAGAGGATTTCACAAAAAGCATTTTTTCGCAACCCGGCTTTTAAAAAACGGAAAAAAGATGGAGACCGAAAATATTCATCAATCGCTGATAGGAGATTGGCGGTCGCACTCCAGCATCTTCCCGTCTGTCCCGCAAGTCACTGTTCCCTGCTCTCTGGTGATCAGCACCGGGATCTTCCGCTCCTGCCAGATGGCGCGGTTGACCGCCGCCGGAAAATGCTCCTGCCGAGCCGATCTTCCTGCCGAGACCACGATCAGTTCTGGATGCGCTGCGGTCAGAAACCCTTCGCCTGTTGAAGTGCGGCTGCCGTGATGGGCGGCCAGTAGCACATCCGCCTGCATGTCCGCGCCTTGCTGAAGGAGCACGTTTTCACTTTGTTTGCCGATGTCGCCGGGCAGAAGAAATGTCCGCCGTCCGTGCCGATAATGCAGCACCAGCGCGGCCTCGTTGACATCGTCTCCCGGCGGCTTGCCGCGCAGCACGGTCAGAGTAAAATCTTTCCCTTGCGCAATCGGCTGGCCTGATTGCGGAATCCGCACCTGCACGCCCTGCGTTGCTGCCTGCTCAAGAATCTGCTGATAATTCTCCTCCCGGTGCGCGTCGCCGTTGATCCAAAGGATTTTTGGTTTGAAATGGCGGAGAATGAAATCCATGCCGCTGAAGTGGTCGCGGTGCGGATGGCTAATCAGCACCTGATCAAGCCGCCAGACGCGCTGGCTCCAGAGATAGGGCGCGATGACCTGCTCGCCGATGTTCCTCTTGCCGCTGCTGCCTGCGTCGGCAAGAATGCGCGAGCCGTCGGGCAGATGGAGAAAGGCGGATGAGCCTTGCCCGACATCGAGGAAGGCGATTGCGCTCGTGCCCGGCTGCGGCGGAAACCACAGTCCCCACGTGAAATGCAGCATCAGCAGCGCGGCCCCGATGAGGGCTGTCTGCCGACAGCGAAGGCTCCAAAGCAGCAGCACGATGCCATACCAAACAATTTCCGTCAAACTCGGACTGATCGTCCAGAGCGAAGCACAGGGCAGCAGGCTGGCCAGCTCGTTGCAGCGCAGGCCCGCCCAGATGCCGAGGCTGCCGATCTTCAGCAAAAACACTGCTGCGGGCGGATAAATGAAGAGGCAGAGAATCGCTGCCAAGCCCAACGGCAAGGCCCAGAGACAGAGCAGCGGCTCGACAATCAAATTCAGCAGCGGGCCGAGCAGCGGCAGGCGGTGAAAATGGAAAAGCAGGAACGGCAGCGTGCCCAAGGTCGCAGCGATGGAAACCAGCAGCGCGGAAAAAAGATACCGGCCTACCTTGATGAGCGTTTTTGGCGGCTCATCGCTTTCGGTGACGGGCGGCACGATCTGCGGCAGGAAAAGAATCAGGGCGGCCGTCGCGCTAAAAGAAAGCTGAAACGAGGCGGTGAAGAGCGAAAGCGGATTGCAGGCCAGCACCAGCAAGGCTGCGGCGGCCAGCAGATGCAGCATGTCGTGCCGCCTGCGCAGGATGAGTGCGGCCAAGAGTGCTGCTGCCATGAGCATCGCCCGCAGCACCGGCGTATTCAGCCCGGCGATGAAGCCGTACAGCAGCAGCAGCGGCAGGGTGCCGAGCAGGGCCAGCGTCGGCACATGCGTGCGCAGCAGCAGCCATTCCGAACGCCGGAGCAGCCAGTTGAGCATCAGGCCGCTCATCAGGCCGAGCAGGCTCATGTGCAGGCCGGAAACCGAAAGGATGTGCATGGTGCCCGCAGCGCGGAACTGCTCCTGAATCTCTGGCGACACAGCGGCTTGGCTGCCGATGAGCAGGGCCTGATACACGCCCGCCAGCTCCGGGCTGAGGTGCTGGCGGAGAAAACGGCCCGTCTCCTGCCGCAGCTGCTCCGGCAGCCAGCGCAGGCTCGGCGGGTCTTGGCTGTCGAGCAGGAGCACGTCCGCCCGCCCGTCAATCCAGCCGCTCAGATAAATGCCTTTAGCCGCCAGATGGCTCTGATAGTCAAACGCGCCCGGCGTTTTGAAGCTCTCCGGCGGGCCGACTTTAGCCAAGAGCATCAGCGTGATGCCGGGCCGCAGATCGTCCGCTTTGCCGAGCATGGCCAGCCGCACCCCCCCGCGCACCGCCCGCCACGTTTTATCCAGCAGCACCTCTTCCGCCTCCAGCTCAAAGCGGGAGATGACTTCGCCGTCCTGCTCGCTCTCCTCAATCATGCTCGCCAGCGTGCCGACAAGCGTGACGCGCCGCTCCTCCTTGGTGAGCAAGGCCGCGAGCTGCCCGGCGGCGTGCGGTTTTGCCAAATGATGGAGCAGATGCAGGTGTCCGGTCAGGAAGAAAATGGGCAGACTGAGGAGCAGGGCGTGGCGGTGATGAAGGAAAAGCGCGGCAATCGCCAGCAGGACAAGGGCAATGACCGCTGTCTGCTCCGGCAGAAGCTGCGTTTGGCCCGCGCTGATGCCGAGGATAAAGCAAACCGTGACCGGCAGGAGGATGTTGCGCTCGCACCAGCGGAGGGCTGCTGCCGGGGAGGGCATTGGCTCACTGGTTCAGCAGCGTCATGCCAGTTCTCACGCTGTCTTCCTGTTATAATATTCCCAGTTTTTTGAAGAATATCTTATTACGCATTGTTGCGTCTCTCAGCACTTTGTCCCAGCTAATGACTTCGACATACAAGTTAATGTTGCTCATCGGACGAAACCATCCAAGCCGATCAGGCATCGGCTTAAAGTCCTTTTCCCGCTCAAGCCACAATTCGACTTTTTGACTCAACTCGCAGACTACATACCCATAAAATGGGGTATTTTCGCTGACCATTATCTTAAGACCTTCAGGCGTTTTGTACTTGCCATCACGAATATTGTTGACATAGCGAATTATCTGCTGAACAGGGTCCTCTTGTGAGGATGGATTGACAAAATCGTCCCGTTGAGGCTTTTTAAACTCAAATATTGTAATTGGATTGCTCGCCTCGTTATCTCCACGGAAAACAACACGTTTGTTGTAAACAACCACGTCAGGTCGTTCTGTATTTTTTCCATCCAAAGGAATATCAGAAGAAACATAGGTAGTGAAGTTTAGGCGTTCATCCAGAATCCAAAGATTATGATCTTTGAATGATGTGATTTCTGTGCTTCCTTTTCTTGGAAAAATTATGTCATGAACAGTGCCTTCAGATGAATATTTACCATTTTCATCTATCTGAAGGCTTTTGCTGAAAATATCCAAAATATTTCGCCGATGCGCAATATAGTGAATTAGATCATTTTTACCAGTCTCGGATATTTTACTGACAATTGCGCCAGCCTGCTCTTTCACCTTCTCAAGATCGCTTTCTTTAAGAAGTTGAGCAACATCCTTCTTTATTTTAATTTCTTGGGTAAATTTTTCCTTTTGCAAGCGAAGTTCGATATCTTCGTTTGACGGATTGTAAGGCATCCCGCTCAAATCTATTGTTTCCAATATGTTTTTGTGCCAAGGTGCTTCATTGTCCACATATGAATAAACCTTTTCTTTTTTCTTCTCCTGTCTTGAAATAATATCTGATCCAACAGCTTCTTTTGCTATCGCTGAAGCCTCGCGCTCAACCTGCACCTGACCTATTCCAAACAAGAGGCTTGGTTCCATTCCAAATTCAAATCCACCACGCTCCAAAGAGACGTTGTGATCGAGATACGAACCGAACACATACGCCTTAATGATGTAATTTCGTTTTTTAATTACCTCTCCATCTTGCTCTTTCTCGTAGAATTCATCTTCAAACTCTGGAATATATTTATGAAGTGCTTCCACAGACACTTCACGTTTGTGTGCAACAAGACTGATTTTGCTTCTCTGGTTTTTAGGCGAATATAATTTGAACACCCTGACAGAGAATTCTTCTTCAGCACCAGACGCTTTTAGTGTAAATACGTTCCTTTTTGTCTCAATTTCTGATAATTCAGAAGATACATTTTTTCTGACATAATCATTCAGGCAAATAGATTTTTCGTCAACTTCCGTCAGGATGATCTCAGGACAAACGTAATCCTTTGTTATAAAATACGGAAGTAGTCGCTCAACCAAGTTTCTGGCTATCGTTGCCAATCTCTTCTCAAATTCTTTTCCTTCCCTTAAGGTGAGCAAACTCACGACTGTACCAGATTCCTGCCTTTGGCTTGGTTCAATCTTTTCATTGACGATAATATCTTTATCTTCTCCCATAGAAAAGCGACGCTCATTAAAAACGTCACCGTCTTGAAAGACACTTCTGACATGAAGGTTCTTAAAATATTTGAGACAGGTAAACCGACCAAATCCCTTCCCCCCGTCCTTAATCTTTTTATCGGTATAGAGTGTATCGAAAGAATCTCGATGCGCTTCTGTGAAACCTATCCCATTATCTTCAATTTCAAAGCTGCTGATTTCTGGCAAACTGCCATCTGTCTGCATCTGCCCGTTTCGTTGCACTCGAATTATAATTTTCCCGTCCGCCCTGCCAGTTTCTTCGATAGCCTGAATTGCGTTTACAATTACCTCGATAACTGGCGTGTAAATTGTGGTATTAGCCCGAATATTATCAACCGCTCTTTTTATGTTAACATTACTCATGATTAGACCATTCCATTGTTGTAAAAATCGGCACGAGCTGTTCAACCCGTTACCAAACATTACCACCCACCTGCGAAAAATCAAGCCAAAACCAGCCTTCCTCACACCGCAGCTGCTTCTCATGGCGTTCAATGCGCGGCAGCTGCGGCTCAATCTGCCGCAAATCAAACTTGATCCGCCGCCCGTGGAACTCTGTTTACGCCAGACAGAACGCGATGCGCAGCAGACAAAGGTTGAACGGCAGCAAATCAAGCTCTGTCTGCGGCAAATCGACTTCATTCTGTCGCGGATCAGCTCGCATCAGGAGCAGATCAAGCGCAACGCGCACCGGACGCGGCTCATTTTCCTGCGGATTTTGCGCCTGTTTCGGCTGCTTTGGCGGGCTTGGCCGCAGATTGCAGCGGCTGTCATGCTCGCAAAGGCGGAGCAAACGTCCGCCCTTGCGCCTTTGCGCTCAATCAATGTCCAAATAAATGGCCGGGCTGGCCTGATTGCCGCGCTCCATCTTTTTGATCGCGTCGTCGGTTTCGTTGGTGAGGCGGTCCATCTCCAGCACGGTTTTGGCCATCTGCGGCAGGGCCTCCTGACGGAAGCGGGCGATGTCGTCCAAGGCGGCGTGGATGTCGGCGAAAGCCTGCTTGAGCACCTGAATGTCCAACTGGCTGGTTGAGGCCTGCTTGTGGATTGCCGTGCCCTGATCCTTCAGCCGCCGCGCCGTGTCGCCGATCAGCTTGTTGGTCGTCTCGTTGACCGCCTCGATCTTCTTTAGGACAATGCGCTGATTGGCCAAGGCCAGGGCCACGGTCACAGCCACATTGAGGGCGTTGACCGTCACATTGACCGCCCGGCTCACGCCACGGATCAGCTCTTTATTGTTGCGGATGATGATCTCAATGGCCAGCACCGCCTGCTGGTTGACAGCTAACTGCTGCTGCAAGTCCATCAGCCGCTGCCGGAGCGGAAAGAGCAGCTCCTCCTTGATAAAGCCACTGCGCGGGTCGTCAGAAGGAATCTCCTGCTCCGCAACCAGACTCAGCTTCTTGTCCACCATCATGCCCAGCTCAATAGCCTTGCGCAGCTTGTGCGTGGCAAGGCGGAGCTGCTTCTGGTCATCAGTCAGGGTGATGTTGTCGCGCTTGAGGGTGTCCGCGCCAGTTTGCAGCGAGCGGAAGATCGCGTCCAAGACGGTCTGCGCGCTCTCAAACTGGAGGAAGTAGCGTTTCAGCGGCGTGCCCACGCCGGGAATCATGCCTAAGAGACGGGCGAACCAGCCGGGATTGAGGTTGAATTTCTCCGGGTCCAGCTCGTCCACCTTCATGTTCAGGTTGACCAAGGCGTTCGCCACTTCGCCGCCGTCCTCGCCCTTCTGCGCCAGCTTGCGGATCGGCTCGCGCAGCATCGCGCTGCGCAGGGCGGAGTCCTTCTGCGCCTTGGAACCGAGGTTGTCAATGGCCGCGACATGCTGCTGACGCACCTCCAGCTGGCCCGCGTCTTCCGGGTTGAAATTCAGAATTCTGGCCGCGAACTCCGCCGCCATCTTCTCCAGCTCCGGGTCGACTGTCGCGACCTCCAGACGGGCCGGATCAACCAGCCCAAGCTCCGCGCTCAACTGCCGCTCATCCACTTTGACCAGCGCGTTTTCCTCTCTTGCTTCCAACATGGGCTTCCTCCTGAATTTAATACTGCTTGGCGCGGGCCGCCACCTGCTGCAACTGGGCTATGGCGGTTTCCAAATCCCCTTTGGCCAAGGGGCTGTTTGTGGACATGGCGGCCACTGCCGCCGCTGTCTCCTGAATTGCGGTCATCGCCTCCTCGTTGGCTGCAAGCAGCTCGTTGACCTGCTCCAGCTGGCTTATGCGCAGCTGCTGCCGCCGGAGCAGGGTCTCGCGCTCCTTGCGGTCGGCTTCCGCAAGATCGGCCAGTTTGTCGATCTGCCTGAGGCGTTTTTCAAGATAATCAAGGTCAATGCCGCCGACGCTCTTCAGCAGCGAGACGATGCGGCGGAGATTGTCAAAGCCGCCCATCTGCACCTGCTCCGCCGCGCCGAGAAAGCGCCCGTAGGACAGCTCGCCCTGCTGGAATTTCTCCGTCAGCAGACGGCTCAGGTTGTCTACCTTGGCCCGCAGCTGGTCGAGCTGCTCAACAGCCTGCCCGGCATGATCCTCTGCGCCGGGCACCGCCCGCGTTTGCTCCAGCTCGCGGCGCAGCTCGTCCAAAGCCTGCCGCTCCTGCTCCCGGAGCTGGCCGGCCAATTCTTGCAGATAACGGGAGGACAGGGCATCGCCCCGGAAGAAAATGTTGATGATCGCGCTGCCCATGCCAAGGGCCGCGCCGCCAAGGGCCGCCAGATACAGCAGCGGCGTGTTGAACAGGTAGGCGGCAAAACCCAGCGGCAGGCCAAGCGCGGGCGGATAGAGCGTGAGCCAGTGGGTCAGCCCCTGCCGCAGCACCTGCCGACGCAGCGCGCCTTGGCTGTAGTCTTGGAGGTTGGGCGGAAGGTCGTGCTCCACTCACATATCCTCTCTCGCAAGCACCAGCTCAACCCTCGGCAGGCGGTACTCATAGGCCCGCAGCGGCTCGCCGGGCAGCTGCGCGAGCGGCTTGGTTGCTCCTAAGCCCAGCGGCCGCAGCCGGTTGGGATCAATGCTGTGGGTGATCTGAAGATAGCGGCTCACCGCGTCGGCCCGGTCCAAAGAGAGGCGCAGGTTCTCATCCATATCCCCGCGCAAGCCGGTGTGGCCCTTGATGAGGATGCGGAATCGTGGATAATGGCGGAGCCGCTCCGCCGCCGCATCAACGGTCTGCTTGCCGAGGATGTCCAATTCCGCTGTTCCCTGCTGGAAAATGACTGGATCAAGTTTCAGCGTGCCCACCTCTTTGAGCGCGGCCCAGCCTGCCGCATCCAAAGGCGGAAAGGCCGCCGCGCCAGTCTGCGCTGTTTTGCCGCCAGTGAAGCCTGCTGTTTCAGAGGCGAGCAGCTCTTCGATGAAGGCCCGGTTGGTGAGCCGGTAGGGATTGCCGTCCGGCACCGGGCTGGTGGAGAAATCGCCCGCGTTGACAAGTATGTCCGCCGCTGACTCGACAGCCGCGATCAGCCCTTCCTCGCCGCCGTTCAGGCCGAACCACTGCTCGCCGTTGTCGGAAAGCGAGGCCCAGCTCACGCCCTTAAGCATCGAACGTACCTCATCTTCCTTCAATCCGGTTTCCTCGCGGACATGACGCACCAACAGGGCCTCGTCCTGACGGTATTTGCGCAGCGTTTTGAAATAGGAAGAGAGGAGGAGCTTGACGAGCTGAGGATTCTTCTGCGCGAACTCGCGGCGGACCAGCAGGATGTCCACAATCAGCCGCTGCGTGTCCTCGGTGCCGAGCAGCTTGACAATGCCTTGCTGCTGGAGCGCCCTGCTGACATCCGGCTCCCAGAGCACGGCGACATCGGTCGTGCCGGCAAGCAGGGCGGCCTTGGCCTGCTCAGAGCCGTTCACCGCCAGCCGCAGCGGGCCTTGGGGCGGATGCAGTTCTGGCGCATTGAAATGATCCGCAGCCGCTTTGGCCAGATGCTCGCTCGGACTTGCCGGGGTGAAGGCCACTTTCACGTCGATCTTGCCTTTGAGGTCGTCAAGGCTGGCCACCCGCTCCTGACGGGCAAGGATCGCGTCGCCGCCTTTGGACTCATCCAAAACAGCGATGATGATGCCGGGATAGCTGAACCGCCCGCCGTTGAGGAGGTAGGAATCCACCGTGGCGGCTGCGAAATCCAGCTCGCCCTTTTGCAGCCGCTCCATCCGGCCCGGATAGTCGGCCTTGTCGTCCTCCCAAGCCAGCAGCCAGCCCGCCTGGCGCAGGGCTGCCTTCATCTCCGGCGAGCGGAGAGGGAAATAGCCGATCCAGCTATCCGCCGCGACGCGGATCTTGCCCTGCAAATCCGCCGCGTCGCTGGTCTCCTGCTGCTTGCGGTCAAGAATCCACGGCAGCAGCAGCCAGATTCCGTAAGTGACCGCAAGCCCCAAGAGCATCAGGAGCAACGCGCCGATCAGTCTGGCCTTCATTGCGCTTCAAAGGTGGCTGTGTCAAAGGTTTCGGCCTCGGCCAGCACCTCGGCCAAGCCTTGGCGCAGCGCGGCAGGATTATCCGCCGCCTTGTACATGGTGCGGCCCGGCATGTTGAGGCTGTGATTCTGGCCGATACAGAAGCCGATGGTATGCAGCTCTACCGGCGTGCTGGCCAGCATCCAGCTCACCTGCGCCCTTGGATCCTCGCTCATGCTGGCCTCGCCATCGGTGACGACCACGAGGATGTAACGGCCATAGCCGAGCTGTCGCATCGCCTGTGCCTCCAGCTTCGCATAGCCGGAGGTGATCGCGCTGCGCAGCGGAGTCTCGCCGGAGGCAGCGACCGAGGTAACTGCTTCGGCAAACTGCTTGCGGTTGCCGCCGCCCAAGGGCACCAGCTCGCGGATTCTGCTTTCCGTGAAGGCGAGCAGGCCGAGATTCGCCTCGGCAGGCACGCTGGCCGCGAATTCCTTGAGAGCGTTCTTGGCCGCCTCCATCTTGCTGGTTCCGCCGGAGCACTGCTTATCGGTCATGGAGCCGCTGCCATCTAATACCACATAATAATTAGCTGCCAGCAGGTTCGGGGCCAAGATCATGTCTCCGGCAGGCGCGGGCGGCCACGGCGCGGCGGCAGGTTTGGCCACGGCGGCTCCTGCGCCTGCCTGCTGAGGACCGGCCTGCGTTGCCGGATTAGTCTGGGGCGTAGAGCTGCTTCCATGCTGCGCCGGACGGTCTTCGCAGCCGGGCAGCAGACAGCTCATGGCTGCGGCGGCAAGCAGAAGCGGCGTGATTTTCAATGCGTTCATCGTCCGCCTCCCTCTCACAGCGGCTTGAAGACCGATGTTTCGGCTTCGAGCTGAAGGATGCGGAATTCCACCCGCATGTTGTCGCGCCATGCCTGCTCGGTCTTAGGCGGGCAGGGATCGTCGCCGCACATGCCGCTTCTCGGCTTGGCAATGCCGTGGCCGATCACCGCGAACTGGCTTTCATCCAAGGTCACGCCCTTGGCGGCGGCAAAGGTCACAACGCTTTCACGCACCGCGTTGGCCCGCGAGAGGCTGAGATTCTTAGCCGCCTGCTTGATCTGCCCCAAAGCCATTTCCGTCTCCTGCCGCTTCTTCGCTTGCAGCCAGCCCATCGGGTCTGAGTGGCCTTCCACAGTGATCACCGCGCCGCCGTAGGTCGAGGCCAGCTCAATAACCTTATTGAATGCGTCGGCGTAAAGGTCAGCCGAGAACTGGTTCTGGTTGGGCTGGAAAAAGACCTCGAAGGAGAACAGCTCGCCCTCGGCCAAGCGGTCCTGCTGCTGCTTGCGCTGGATCACACCTGCGACCTTGGCGGAATCGAACTTTGGAACCGCCGCGTCAGCCACGTTGCTCAGGCCCTCCTTGAGCGCGTCGTAGTTGAACTCAGCCGCAGCCAAAGGCGACTTCCTGCCAAGCAGGCCGAGCTTGACAAAGGCGTTCTGGGTCTGGTCGCGGAGGTTAAGGAAATTGCGCGGATAATTGGGATCAGTGAAGAACTTGACGTTGCCGGCGAAGCCGACGAACTCGCAGTCCGCCCGCAGCGACTCCGCGTCGGCGGTCGCGGCAGGACTGTCGAACAGCAGCTGCGCCGAAGCCTTGACCGTCTCGGTGTAGTCCTTCATCCGGCCAGTCTTGTTCTTGAGCAGCTCGGCCAGCCGCTCCTCGCCTTGCATCAGGCCGTTGACGAACTTCTCCACCTCGGCGCGGCGGCTTTTGAAATAATCGCTCCGCACCGCATAGACATCGGCGATGACCCGGTTGGCGGTCTTGGTCGAAAGCAGGATCTCCGCGCCTTTGACCGAGCCTTCCGCGCCTGTGCCCACCGCGCCGCCAGAGGTCAGGGCCATGCCGTCCGGGATGATCATCATCGCCGCATCAATGCCGTCCTCACGGAAGGCATCAGCCGGGGTCTCCGCTGTGCCGGTCAAATCTTTGACCCACTTGACAGTCACGTCGCTCATGGACAGCCCTGCGTCGGCCAGCACCTTGGCAAGATAGTCAACATGCGGGCCGTAGGCTTGCAGGGCCACGGTTTTGCCCTTGAGATCCTTGACGGTCTTGATCCCCGGCTTGACCGCGAGGCAGTCGCCACCGTTCGACCAAGTGAGCTGGTAGATGACCACCGGCGCGGTGCGCGGGTCACGCCCAAGCACCTCAGAGGCCATGCTCACCATGCCCACGGTGCCGCGCAGATAGGGCGTGTCGCCCTTCAAGTACGCCTCGATCTGCTTCTTGAAGTCATCTTCACGCGCCAGATTCAGTTTCAGGCCCTTCTTGCCGAAGATGCTGTCCGGCGCGGTACGGGCGGCGTTGCCGTTGGCGAAGATGGTTGCCTCGTCGCCGCCCCACGTGATCAGCGGCACCCGGATATGCTCGGCAGGCTTGACCTCCTCGACCGCAGCACTGATGACCTTGGCCAGCGGCGGCGCGTCCACATACTGCACTGCGCGGGCGGTCGGGCCGGAGAAGAGGAGGAGGAGGAACACCGCGTGAGCAAGCCCTTGTCGTCTCATGGGAAGCACCTTGTCAAGAATTCAGAGGAAACAGGCGCACCAGCTGCCTGTGCGGGCAGATTCGCATGAAACGCAAATGCTGTCAAGTCTTTTTGCGCAAGAAATGAAGTGCGTTGCGCAGGCCGTCGGGATGCTTGACCCGGCAGCGGCGGGTTTACCGTTCCGAAGCGTTCGGGTTACTAATCCCGAAGCGAATTCATCGCCCGATGAATTGCAAATGGGATACTAATCCCGAAGCGGATTCTACGCCCGATGAATTCCTTTTGGGATGAGTAACCCGCAGAGAATTCATCGCCCGTAGAATTGAAAATGGGATTCCCGTCCCGGCTGCGGCGGAACGGGAATCCTTTTTTGGCAGGAACGGCGGATGCGGCGGCAGGCGGAACGCAGTCCGGCCCGCGCCCTACCGGCCTTTCTTGGAAGGGGTCATCGGCTTGGGCGGCGGCGGCGCAACATAGCCTCCGGCCTTGCCTTTTTTCTGTCGGCCAGGCGACGGGGTCGGTCGCGGCGGCGTTGCTGCGGGCGGTTTTTTCTCGCTCATATCATGCTCCTTGTGGTTGATGAGATGCTCCGGCGGCGCGGATACTGCGTTCAACTATACGCCAACTGCGGCAAACCGCAAGCAAATTGGCGGCTGCGGCTGTTGCGGCCATGCGCTGATCAGGCTGCCGCGTGGAACGCCTCGTGGAAGCTAATCTCGCTCTGTGGCATATCCCGGTCAAAGGAGAGCGCGCTGATCTCCAATTCCGCAAAGGCCGTTTTGATCAGCGCGGCAATGGCGGTGATGCCGACTTTAGTCTGGTGTCCGATGATGATCGTTTTTGGTGTCATTGCTGTCGCAGATGCTTAGTTGAGAATGTGTCTCATTATTATTGCTCGTTTTTATATTGACATATTTCAAGCACCATGTTATGGGTTATGTACCATAACGAAGATGCTGTATCTTTGTCACCAAAAAAACTGGAGGAAATGTCAAAATGAAGAAGTTTATGTGCGCAGCTGCCGGGTTAGGTGTCGTGTCTTTTGCGGCGGTGTCGGCCTCGGCCGCAACCCCTTCCGCGAAATTTGCCGCCACGTGGACGACAAAGCCAGGACTGGCATCAGTGGTGAACATTTCTGATGCCACAGCAGATGCTGTCAAGGTTGACAGCAAAACCGGCTACACTTTGGCGACCATCAAAGTGCCGCAGGACAAAGAGCTGCTGATCGGTGTTTCTGCGGAAATCGGCTTGGTGACTGAAACCGCAGTGAAAGGCAAGAATGGCGGCACAGCGACATCCACTGCTGACGGCGAAGCCTACATCACAGTGTATGCTGTTCCTCGTGAAGGCGGCGACAGCACTGAAGCGGCTCCAGGAAAGGTCATGCTCTCCAAGCGGGTTCAGGCATTGACCGCTACCTTGGGCGGCGTGATTCAGAGCTGCCAAGTGAGCTGCGCGGAAAATCCGGATTCCGGGCTAATAGTGTGCGAGGACATTGTGATCGCTGAAGACTGCGTGGTCACAGACGAGCAGATCGGCCTGCTGCAAGACACCACCGCCGCGCATCACTTCAATTTTGTCCTGCCGAACATGAAGCAGGGCGTGTACGACATCAAAGCTGTGTTCACCACCGGCGCACGTGCTGCTGTTGACATCTGCGACGAAGGCGAGGCGTGCAGCTTTGATCCTGAAGGAACAGTCGCCGCCAGCGCAAACACAAAAGCCGTGATCAACAAAACCATGCTGACCGTGCAGCAGGTTCGCGCCGCAAAAGACGGCTTGCAGGAGATGGACATCATCCCGCAGTAACATTGCTGACAGCATTGCCCTTCCTGCCGCGAAAGGATTCCCGTTCTGACACACAAGGAACGGGAATCCTTTTTGCAATTCATAAGGCAGTCTTCCTGCCGCCTGATAAGCATTGGCCGCAACGAGAGGTGCAAATCGCATATATTTTGATTGATAACAAACTATTGAGCGCATCTTTCCCTCACTCCACCCGCCGACACACATCCTCCGCCTGCTGCATCTGCGCATCCAGCCGCTTCTCTGACACCGGGAAAGCCGTGCCCATCTCCGGGGCGAAGACCGAAACCCTGAACTCTTCCACCATCCGTCGGCACAGCCTGATCTCCTCCCTGCAAGCAGCACAGCGCGGCCCGGCATTGCGGCGTTCCAGCTCACGCAGCCGCTCGACGACGGGCTGCACCCGCTTGGCTTTCTCCTCATCTTTCAGCGGCGCGTGCTCGGCCCGCTCTATCCGCTTGGCAAGGGCCAGCAGCCAGCGTCTGCGCTCGCCCGCCTCGTCCAGCCGCAGCCTGCTGAGAAAGTCCTGCGGCAGCAGCTCCTCCATCAGCCGTTGATACTCGACAAAACGGGGCGACGCGCCGCAGCCCGCCTTGCTGCTGCGCTGTCTGCTCTGGGCAAGGACAGCCTGCGTCTGCCGCCGGGCCGCAAGCAGCTCAATGATTTGATTCAGCAACGCCTTTGCCGGTTTGAGCAACCCTTGCGGCTTCAGAGTAGCGAGCACGGCTGCAAACTGCGTCTTGCTCGGCGAGGCATCTGTCGTGTCCAACTGAAAAAGCCGGTCAAGAATGCCGTTGAGCAGCAGGCTCTTGGTCTCCGCCGCAGTTGCCTTCAGGCCGAGCGCGAGCCACGAAGCGGTCTGACTTGCCACTGCTGCCTTGCAGTCCTTGCCGAGTGCCGGGATATCGCCAGGGAACTGAAGACCGTAGAGGAAACGCAGGCCCTCGCGGTTGCGCTGCGCGGCCTGCTCCGGGTCGGCAATATAGCGGAGAGCCACGCTCTGCGCCTGGCCGTTTTTCTCCGAAAATGCGTAAGGAGTTGCGCGAGTCTTGCTCGACAATGCTCTATGATGTCTTACAAAAAGGATAACGTGTTAGAATCTCCTCAATACTTCCGACACGAGTATTTGCCAGAGCATCTATTTTCGCATACTGCATAGGAACAATACCGCTGCAAACCAAACATGATACAATGTTCGGCTCTGACACCTCGGTGAAACGCTGTATCTTGTCAAGGTTCTCTTGAAGGAGTGCAACCCTGTCGAGATGCCTTTTCAATTTATCCCGCTTGCCGTTTGAGTCCGTGCTTCCCTGATATTCTGAAAGCAGAGCGGCAATCTCTGAATAATTTCTTGCCAACGACAAGTCTTTGCATTCAATCACCAAGATGTCTTTGTGGCCTGTCCGCCAAGCAAGCACATCAACATCGCCGAAATCTCCTTCGATTTTTCGATCCTTACGATTGAGAAGCTCAGGCAGTCCGATATTCTCATGAACGTGCCATCCAGCTTGCTGTAATTTCTTTGCAACCTCTGCGTTAAAGGTGTGCCCTTCCCGTGCTTTCCCCCACCAAGCATCACGCATTTCTGTCGTGCGGAAGAAATCCTGCTCGAAGTTTCCGTTATAGGCACCATCGAACACGTAAACAAAACCTATTCGCAGTGCATTAGGAGCAATGATCAGCAGCGGGTCATCACTGTCATCTGTTTTGAGAAAGGGGCGGGTGACAAATGACAGCCGACGGCCATAACGCCAAGGATAGATGTCTTTGAGACTGAAGCCTTTGGGCAGTTTATCCCAACGAGGTCTGGGTGAGAGTGAAAACTGATCAAGGAACTTTCCGGCAACATCTTCTGAAACTCCCTCGGAGGAAAGAAGTTTCAGGTATTCGCTCTGCTTCATCGTGAAGATTGCGGCATTATCCTTTATGCCTTTGTCTTCAAGCACATCGATGACAGAACGGGCTTCGTCTATCTCAAAGCCCATCTCGATTTTCCAAGCCTCTAAGAAATCCCCATTTAACCCCTTTTGCGCTTCAGGATAAATTTCAGGTTCTTCATAATTTTTCTTTTGCAACGGAGCGTTGGCAATAAACCCGTCTCCCGTATGCCGAGTCAACATAGGCTTAACTACTGCCTGACCAAATTCATTCTGAAAGAGAATGTCTCCCAGAGGAGAAATTGTAAGCTCTGGTGGAAGGGCATTGTAGTAAATTGCATCAGAGAGACCGCCTATACGCGCCAGCAACGCTGCCCGCGCAATCAACTTGCTCAACTCAATGTCTGATATTTTGGCACCACCTTCAACCGGACAAACACACAACGCAATCTCGATCAAAATACGGCTGGCAAGATTAGCTCCGGCAAACTTGTCCATCTGCTCGACATAACGTTCAACAGTACCTTGCTCATTGCCATATAAACCGAGAAGAGCTGCGGATGTTTGTTTCCACTGTCTTTTCTCCGCATTCGCTTTCTCGCAATTGGCGACAAGTCGGTTTAGTACTGCAAGTCTGTTGAATGGCTTGAGTGCTTCAAATGTATCGGCAAGCAGAACATCAACGACCTTTCCAAGGAAACGAGTGCAGGTTTCTTTGCCTTTGATCGTATTGTCTTGGCCTTTTTCAAGGACACGCCAGCCAAGACCAATTTTCACCGCCGCATCATCAACTGGATCAATTTCGATGACTTTTTTTGGCAGAGTGTCTCGAACAAAATCAATAAATTCTCGCGCCTGAAAAAAATGGAGACTGCGTGCATCATCGTTGGGAACAACGAGGTGTTCAATTTCTTCTGCTTCACACTCACAATCCTTTGCACCGAGAATATGTAAATAAGCCTGTGTTAGAGTGCGAACAAAGAGCCGCTCAACAACATTCTCGGCAATGCGGCAGCCATCCAGAATCGTTGTCTGAAAAACCGCTTTGCAGGCATTAGGTTCGCTATGAAATTCGATTCTGCAAAGTGGAACCAGCTCATCAATAGATGGCTTTTCTGTCCATCCATCTTCTGGATCATTGCCAATAAACTCAATATAAACTTTAAGAGGGTGCTTTACTGATAAAAATTCTGTTCGTTTATCCAAAGCATTGCCGATACGGGGCAGCCACTCCCTCGCCATTTCCCAAAGCTGATATCTGTGTCCATTGTTGGAAATACCGGGTGCGGCAACAGAGAACCAAAGTTTGAGCGATCCTTCATATAACGCCGTAATATTTTTGCGTTGAAGCATGTCATCAAGGGAGACATAAACGCGCCTGGAAGTTTCGTTGCTGAAAAATGGATTCGGCGATTCATGCTGGACAATGTGCCACTTGCCGGTGTTGTCAGCCATGCAGTGACGATCATAACCCTGATCTGAATCAGCGCGCACTTCCCGCAGAAGGTTTAACGGCGGACAAAGACGCAAGGGACGTTCCGGCGAAATCTCGCCCTCCGGCAGTTGGGCATGCGGGACGAAATGTCCATCATTTTTCCGAATCCAGCCGATCAGATTCAATATCCCATTAAGATTGAAAATTTTGACTCCAGCCTTTTCGATAGTTTCCAGCCCGTCTTGAATCCGCCAAAAGTAACCGGGCTTCATATCTGCAAGCCAACTCAGCCGCACAAGGTCGGCTGCGGACATACTTTGAAAACGCCAATGCGGATGATTCAAACTTGCACCTGGAATGCCATAACCTCTCCCCCATCCGCAACCGACCAGAACAATGAGTCCGCTCTTGAACCCTTCCTGATTTCTAAACTTTTCAACAACATCATTAAGTTGCGATTGCAAGAGTTCTCCTATGGAACCTTCATCTTGGTAGTAGCCTTTAAATCCGCCATTAAGATGTGTTTGCACTGATGGTAAAACTAGATGGAACGATATAAAATATCCTTCGTCAATCCGGACGACAAAGTTTGATAGTTTACATCCATCTAATTGCATCCAATAAACCGGTGCTTGATTCATTCTGCCGAGCAAGGGCGTATCAAAGAAGAGTTCAGAATATTTCTGCGCAAGTACTTCATCGAAAGATGAAGAAAATCCAAGCCTGATAATATGTTCGATCACATAATCGCGCACAGCAACCGATAACGCTGTGGGAAGCGCAACAGTCAGATGCTTCGCATCATGCGCAATCAGCGGACAACGATTTAACAGGCTGAGTTTAACTTCCTGCGCTGGTAATTCCTTGCGTATCTGCGGATGCAAGATAAATGGCTTGATGTCATCAAAGCTAATGCCGTGTTCTTCAAGTTCAGCAAAGCTAATTTTTACACGAGAAATTAGAGCATTGCGTCGTGGAAGCATCCGCGATGATAAAACCGAGTGCAGCTCCTCGGAGCCAAGCTGATAACGTTGCAGTCCAGATTTTTCACAGACCATATCCGAGATAATCAGCAATGCCCGGATACTTCTTTTGATTTCCCAATATCGTCCGGTGTCAGGCATCGTGGCCATTACATCCAGCACTCGTTGCGTATAAAATCCAGCAGATTCCCAAATCCCTTCTATGAGCCGATAGTCTCCGTTGCTGTCATATACGAGAGAGACAAAAACATCTTCAGCCGGATCCTCACCCGATACGCATTTCGACTGTCCGATCAGAGAAAACCAGCGGATTGCTTCGGCAATATTTGCCTTTTTTCTGCCGCGACAGTGGACGACGGCTAAAGCAACGAGGATTTCAAGACGAATGCAATTGGATTGATATTCTGGGACAGTCAGGAGACTTGCAAGAAGGGGGACGGCAACGGCAGGATCATATCTGGCAAGATCACGGACGAGTGATTTGTTCGCCTTTGCAACTTCTTCAAGGGTTACAGCTTGATTAGCCCAGTGCATGTTTTCGGCAAACAAGGCATTTAATCGCTCCATATCTGATTCACTGAATTCTTCAGGCATTTCTTAATCCTTTTGGCAATTGATTGATTCCATGATGATTCATTTCCCCCTCACTCCACCCTCCGACACACATCCTCGGCCTGCTGCATCTGCGCATCCAGCCGCTTCTCTGAGACCGGGAAGGCCGTGCCCATCTCCGGGGCGAAGACCGAGACCCTGAACTCTTCCACCATCCGCCGGCACAGCCTGATCTCCTCCCTGCAAGCAGGGCAGCGCGGCCCGGCATTGCGCCGTTCCAGCTCGCGCAGCCGCTCGATGAAGGGCTGAACCCGCTTGGCTTTTTCCTCATCTTTCAACGGCGCGTGCTCGGCCCGCTCAATCCGCTTGGCAAGGGCGAGCAGCCAACGTCTGCGCTCGCCCGCCTCATCCAGCCGCAGCCTGCTGAGAAAATCCTGCGGCAGCAGCTCCTCCATCAGCCGCTGATACTCGGCAAAACGGGGCGATGCACCGCAGCCAGCCTTGCTGCTGCGCTGTCGGCTTTGGGCAAGGACCGCCTGCGTCTGCCGCCTCGCTGCGAGCAGCTCAATGATTTGATTCAGCAACGCCTTTGCCGGTTTGAGCAGCCCTTGTGCCTTCAAATCAGCGAGCACGGCTGCGAACTGCGCTTTGCTCGGCAAAGCATCTGTCGTATCCAGCTGAAAGAGCCGGTCAAGGATGCCGTTCAGCAGCAGGCTTTTCGTCTCCGCCGCAGTTGCTTTCAGGCCGAGCGCGAGCCACGAAGCGGTCTGGCCAGCTACTGCCGCCTTGCAGTCCTTGCCGATGGCCGGGATATCGCCGGGGAACTGAAGACCGTAGAGGAAACGCAGGCCCTCGCGGCAGCACTTTGCGGCCAGCTCCGGGTCGGCAATGTAGCGGAGAGCCACGCTCTGCGCCTGGCCGTTCTTCTCTTCGATCTCCAAAGCGGGATGGTAGAGCGCGGTGATCCGGCTGGAGCTGTCTTTCACCGCGATGGGCTGCGGCGGTTCGGCAAACTCCCATGTTCTCATGCCGGTGGTGCTGGGCAGGCGTGGCGCATCCGCTGCCGCGCCGCCCTTGCTTGCCGTTGCGACAGGCCGCGTGCAGTGCTCGGCCAGCTCTTGGAAGTTGCGGCTGCAATGAATGGTCTTGCCCTGTTCGTCGCAAAGCCGGAAGCGCATCCGCAGATGCGGCGGCAGGCCGTCAAGCTGCCAGTCGGAGCGGCTGACCGTGACCTGAAAGCGGCGGAGGATGGCCTGCTCCAAGGCCGGGTAGAGCGAACCCTGATACAGGTTGAGGCTGTCCATCAGCTTGTCCACTGCGTCCGGCAGGGGCACAAGGCGGCGGCGCAGCGTTTTCGGCAGACTGCGCAGCAGGGCAAGCACCTTGTCCTCCAGCAGGCCAGGCACTAACCACTCAAACAGGGCCGAGGGCAGGGCCGCGCAGCAGGAGACCGGCACATCCACGGTCACGCCGTCGTCCTCCTGCCCCGGCTGGAAGCAGTAGCGCAGGCGGAGGCTGCCTTGCGGCGTTTGCAGGCTTTCCGGGAAGCGGTATAAATCTTGACTATCCGGCTGGTTGCGGCAGATGTCCTCCTCGCGCATCCGCAGCAGGCTGTCCGCCTCCTGCCCGTGCTCGCGCTGCTGCTGGCGGAGAAAGCGGTTGAGGGTGAAGCGGTCATAGACCAGGCCGAGCCGCTGCTCGTAGAAATCGTGCAAGGCTTGATCATCAGCAAGAAAACCCCGGCGGCGCAGGCGTTCCTCCAGCTCTTCCAAGTGGCGGAGCAAGTCGAGGTTGTGCTTGAGAAATGGGTAGTTGCCCTCCAGCTCACCAGCCAGGAGCGCGTCGCGGATGAAGATGGCCTTTGCCTCCTCCGCAGCCTGCGCACTGAGCCTGCCGTAATTCACCTTGCGACCCGCCGCGATAACCAAGCCAAAGAGCGTCACCCGCTCAAAGGCCGTGACCTGCGCCGCCTTCTTCTCCCAGTGCGGGTCAGAGTACGACCGCTTGCACAAATCCCCGCCCAGCCGCTCCAGCCAAGCCACGTCAATGGTCGCGGCCATGCGGGCAAAGAGCTGCGAGGTCTGGATGAAGTCAACCGCCACAATCCACTCGCCGCCCTTGCTGTATAAGCACGAGCCGGGGAAGAGCACTGCCTCGCGCCCGCCGCTGATCAAGTAGGTGTTCTTCTCCTTGCGCTGGGCAATGTTGCGGAGGAAGCCAGCCGTGACCGCCTGATGCACCGCCTCTGGCGGGCCGGGCGCACGGTCAGGGCTGCTCAATTGCTCCAGAGCCGCCTTGAACTCATCGTGCTGACCAAGGATGCGCAGGATTTGCTCGTGGATGTCGAACCACTCGCGCATCCGCTGCCACGAGCAGAAGTTGGTGGCGCAGAAGCGGCGGAGTTCGCCCGATGTAGGGGCGGTTCGCGAACTGCCCCTACACCCATCCCACAGTTTAACCAGCGTCAGCAGATCAGACCCCGGATGAACAAACACCCGTTGCGCCTGCCGTGCCTTCTCCTGCTTGTCCGGCGGCTGCACACGCGGGTCTTGAATGGCAAGTGCGGCGGCAATGATGGCTGTCTCGCGCAGCACGCCCAGCTCCGCGCCTTCAATGATCATCCGGGAGATGCGCGGGTCAAGGGGCAGGCGGGCCATGATCTTGCCGCGTGCGGTGAGCTGGTGCTCTTCGGTGAGCGCGTCCAGCTCACGCAGGGTGCGGTAGCCCTCGCTGATTGCCTGCGGCGCAGGAGGATCGAGAAAGGGAAAGACGCGGGGATCAGGCAGATGCAGGGCGGTCATCTGCAAGATGACCTCAGCCAGATTGGAGCGCAGTATCTCCGGCAGAGTGAACTCAGGCCGCGAGAGGTAATCCTCCTCGCTGTAAAGCCGGATGCAGAGGCCCGGCCCCACACGACCGCAGCGGCCTTTGCGCTGGTCGCAGCTCGCCCGCGAAACCCGCGCCACGGGCAGGCTGGTCGTGCCTGCGCGGACATTATAGCGGGCAATGCGGGCCAGGCCGGTGTCTATCACCGTCTCAATGCCCGGCACGGTTATCGAGGTCTCGGCCACGTTGGTGGCGACGATGATCTTGCGCTGCTGGGCAGGCAGGAAGATGCGCCGCTGCTCGCCTCCTTGCAGGCGGCCAAAGAGCGGCAGGACAAGTGCTTTGCCCTCGAACTGCCGTTTCAGCGCGTCCGTGGTGTCGAGGATGTCGCGCTCGGTGGGCATAAAGACTAGGATGTCGCCGCCGGGCCTGCTCATCAGGCCGCGCACCTGCTCAATCACCAGCTCGTCAATGTCGCGGTCTGGCTCGTCTTCCTCCTCCGCGCCGCTGCCGAGCGGACGGTATTCCACGCGCACCGGATAGCTGCGGCCCTCAACCTGCACCACCGGCGCGTCGTTGAAGTGCCGACTGAACTTCTCGGTGTCTATGGTGGCGGATGAGATGAGCAGCTTGAGGTCAGGCCGCTTGTCCAGCAATTGGTGCAGGTAGCCGAGGAGGAAGTCTATGTTCAGGCTGCGCTCGTGCGCTTCGTCAATGATCAGCGTGTCATAACGGCGCAAGGTGCGGTCGCCCTGTGTCTCGGCCAGCAGCACGCCATCGGTCATGAACTTGATCCGGGTCTGCGCGCTGGTGCGGTCGCTGAAGCGGATCTTGTAGCCAACCAGCTCGGCGGCAGCCAGCTCCTCCTGCACCCGCTCGGCCACGGACACCGCCGCAATCCGGCGCGGCTGGGTGCAGCCAATCAGCTTGCCGTCCGCTGCCCGGCCTGCTTCCAAGCACATCTTGGGCAGTTGTGTCGTCTTGCCGGAGCCGGTATCGCCAGCGACTACCACGACTTGGTGCTGCTGAATCGCCCGGATGATCTCGTCTTTGGCGGCGGTGATGGGAAGCTGAGGTGGGTAGTTTATGCGCATGATGCAGGTCGGATTGAGCTGGTTGAGGCGGTAGCTGGGCTGCGATGACGCTGCCACTATACGGCGTTCCGGGGAAGGAGGCAAAGAGAATGCGTTATACAGATTGTCCTTGCCTGTCGGTTCTCATGCAAGCACACTTTGATTGCGTTTCCAGCTGCGGCCTGCTATCATGCAAACATGAAAGCAAAGCACCGGAAGACCTTGACCGTCATCTTTGCCGAACCAGTCAACGGCAACATCGAATGGGAGAAAATAGAAACGCTCTTCATTGCCTTGGGCTGCCGGGTAATTGAAGGTGCAGGCTCAAGCGTCACTTTTGAACGGGACGGCATCAGGGCGTATTTTCACCGGCCTCATCCGGCCAAGGCAGCATTGCGCTACCGCATCAAAGATGCCCGCGACTTTCTGATCAAATTGGGAGAAAAACCATGAGCAGCAGCTTGAACTACAAAGGCTATTGCGCCAAGGTGGAGTTTGATGCCGAAGACCGCATCTTCGCTGGACGCATCATTGGCATCCGCGATGTGGTCGGCTTTCACGGCGAATCGGTCGCTGAACTGGAGACTGCTTTTCACGAGGCGGTGGATAATTACGTTGCCGCCTGCAAGGAGCTGGGGCAGGAGCCTTGCAAGCCGTATTCTGGCAACCTGATGCTGAGGATTCCGGCAGAGATTCACGCGGCAGTGGCCGCTGCTGCCGAGGCCAGCGGCAAGAGCATCAATCAGTGGGCCGCTGCTGTGCTGGCGAATGCCAGCCATGCGTAAGAGGCATAATGCAAGGCGTTATCCTCGCAGGGCGGCATTCAGGAGAGGCTCTGAACTCCTACCACCATAGGAGGCAATCTCCTACCCTAATAGGAGCGAGGCTCCTACCTTGGTAGGAGGCTGCTTCCTATTAGGGTAGGGTGCTATGAGTCAAGCTGTAACAGGAAGCGATCGGATGTTACGCACTGCATCGTCAAAGATTTGCAAGATACTAAAATAATAGTTGACCTGACAGTTATCGAGTTGTATTAATATGCAAAATCAGTTTGAGCAGCAGCAAGTCTCTCGATGCTGTTGTAACAACACAGCGGTATTGTTTCTTAATTTTCAGCGAGGACACTATGAGTCAGTATTCGGAGCGTGGCGAGTCCATAAGAGAGTTATCTATACAACTTGTTAAGCATTTCATGGAAGCGACTGCTGCATGTCAACCGGGAGCACAAGGGAGGACGCAGAGTGACCTTTTTCGTGACTGTGGTTTTGAATGGCCGCATCAACAGACTTCTGACGCAACTCACCAAAGAGTGTGGTTCAATTTCCTTTTACAGGAGATGGAGCGCAGGAAAATAATAGAATTGAATCAATCTCCACCGCAATCTTCAGGGAAGTTTTGGCGATTAGTATAGCTGATGGACGATTGGTTTGGTGTTCAGCAATGCTTTGATTGCAACAGCACCATCTTTCCAGACTAATCATTGAACGCACGAAATTCGTTCGATACTCTATGACCACCGTCGCTCTCTACGAAACAGACCTGTACGCTTGGGCCATACGCAATGCCCAGCTTCTGCGTGAACGATGCGCTGATGAGCTTGATTTTGAACATTTGGCACAGGAAATTGAGAGCGTGGGCGCACGAGAAAAACGGGAGCTGCAAAGCAGATTGGAAGTGCTGATCGCCCATCTGCTCAAGCTGGGCTATCTCACTGTATTACGGGCGCAGAATGAGCGCGGCTGGAAAGTGACGGTGCGTGAACAGCGGCGGCGAATTGCGGAGTGTTTGAGCGACAGCCCCAGCTTGCAAACACAGTTGGCAGGCTGCGCGCACCGCGCCTACAGTTATGCGGTTGACAGCATTATCCGACAGTTCGGCGTGGATGAGTCTGCCCTACCTGCGCAGTGTCCCTACACGCTGGAGCAAATCTTGGACAGCACTTTCTATCCCTGATCTGCAAGAACGCTGCCAGCAGATGCTGCCGCCTTGCACTCTGCTTCTGTTGTTCCTCAGAAAATAGTTGACAACCTGCCTGCCGCGTTTTAAAAAGATTGCTGGACATTCCGCTTCCAGCTTCCCTCCCATCCACCTTCCACCGGAGAACGATTATGCCGACAAAGAAAATGTTCCCTGACATTCCCTTGTCCAACGACTCTGAATCCCCCATCTTGGACATCAAACCGGAAAGAGACCCGCTGATCGAGAGAATAGTCGCCAGTGTCGCCAAAGAGCGACCGCAGGACAGCGAAGAAGAACTCAGAGCGGTCGCACGATATGTCCTGATGTATATTACTCAAAAGGTTATGGAGGGCAACGAAGTGATCTTGGGTGACATACTCCTCCGCCGTAAGCCGGACAAAGACTCGCCTGAGGCAAAAGGCCCCCGGCCAGGGCAAGAACATCTATTCCATATTGATGTCGAATATACCCCGCCTAAGATTCCCGGCGCAAGCAAGGACAGCTTTCCTATGTCCCTGCCTCCGAATCTGCTCACAAAACATTAAGTTTGCGCATGAACCGTTCCTGCAAACGGTCATGATATTCTGTTTTCCGCAGTCCTCCCATCCCCCTTCCACTGGAGAACGATCATGGCAACCATCCAATGGCGGCCCGAAGTCAACGCACAGAACCTGCTTGAATGATGAGCAGAAAATTTGTCTATCTGGAGACCAGCGTCATCAGCTATCTGGCTGCCCGGCCAAGCAGAAACTTGGTTGTCGCCGCGCATCAGTCCATAACCGAGGAATGGTGGAGACAGAGGAGGAGACGTTTTCAGGAGGTCATTTCCGAGATAGTGCTTGAGGAGGCGCAGCAGGGCAGCCCAGAAGCGGCCAAGAGGCGCATGGATATTCTCAGCGGCATTCCTTTTATCCCTGTTGCGGAAAACAGCTTGCGTCTTGCCGACATATTGGTGCAAAGCGGAGCTGTTCCGGCAAAAGCGGCGCAGGATGCCCTGCATATTGCGGTCTGCTGCGCAAACAGCATTGATTTCCTGCTGACATGGAATTGCAAACATATTGCCAATGCGGAAAAAAGAGGTCATATTGAAGAGACGGCGCGGCAGAACGGTTTCACTGCGCCGGTCATCTGCACACCGGAAGAGCTGCTGGGAGAATGAATATGTTCGATGATCCAATTGTCAGGGAAACACGGAAGACCAGAGAGCGCATGGCGGCGCAGCATAACTATGATGTGTACAGCTTGGGGCGGCACTACATGGAAAAGCAGCAGCAAGCGCGGCGGGTGTTCATCCATGTTCCTGGCAGAACAGAACGTCCGCAGCCTGCAACGCAGCCCTGAAGCCTGTTCCTGCTTCTTCCTGCCCTGCTTTCCCTTGCCAGCAGAAATTTGTTGACAAGACATCTCTGGCGTTTTAAAGAGAATTGGAAGCATTCCGCTTTCAATCCTCCTCCTTTTTTCCTTCCACTGGAGAACGATCATGGCAACCATCCAATGGCGGCCCGAAGTCAACGCCCTCACCACGCCCCAGTCCTACCGCGCCCGCGTCCTGCCCAGAAATGTGATTGGCAACGACGAGCTGGCCGCCGAGATCGCGGCGGAGCTGGATGTCATCAGCCCGGATGTCGCCCGCTTGGTCATCACCACGGAAAAAAAGCTGATTGCCAAGCACTTGGCCAACGGCGACCAGGTGACGCAGGAGGACGCATTGACCTACAGCCTGTCGCTGACCGCCAAATTAGACAGTCCCGACGACCCGCTACCGGACGAGGATGACATGCTGAAGGTGCGCATCTACGCCTCCAAGCCTTTCATCGCCGAGGTGCGGCAAGGGGCCAAGCTGGAACGCCTGCCTTTAGCCGAGAAGGTGCCGGTGATCGCCTCTGCTGAGGACAACCGGCTCAAACTCGCTGATGTCCTGTTCGCGCAGGGCGTGCTCAAGCTGACCGGCAGCAATCTCTTCTTTGATGAGACCGAGGAAAGCGGCGAATGCGTGATCGAGGGGACGCAGAGCGGGAGGACGGTGCAGAACCAGTACGCCATGATCTCCAACTCCGCGATTCTGCTGGTGCCCAATATCCCGGCGCAGGCCCATCCGTGGAACAATGAATACACGGTCTCGGTCAGCACGCACTACACCGAGCACGGCACGCCGCGCAGCGGCACCTACCGCCGACGGCTGCGCTCGCCGCTGACTGTGCCCGGCCTCGGCAGCCCCAATCCGCCAGGTACCGGCATCCTTACGGGCAGCAGTGCCTTCGCGCATGTCAGCATCAACGGCGGCTTGACCAGCGCGGACACCTTGCTGCGCATCCAAGTCATCCTCGATCTGCAAGGCGGGCGGCTGCTGTTCTCTTTGCTGGACATGCAGGAAGGCGGCGCGGCAGGCGCAGAGGTGATCGTGCCGCAGAACGGGGAATACATTCTGCCGGGCTTTGCCAGTTCTCCTGTGACCAGCGTCGAGATCACCGTGAACAACTACGCCGCTCTGTGGGACATGATCCGCAATGACTACGGCGGCAGGCTGGTGGATGTGCTGGATGTGAGGGTGGCGTAGGAGATGAGCAGCTTGAGGTCAGACAGTCTGTCCAAGAGCTGGTGCAGGTAGTACCGGTTTGGCCTGCTTGCCCAGCTCTTGTATATTACAGCACTTGCAGGATGGCAGGAAGTGCTGGAAATGTGGTTGTCGTTCCAGGCGTGCTGGCTGGCATGATGACAAACAGCGTGATCGAATTGCCAGGGAACGTCGCTGTGAAGCTGCCTGCGCTGACAGCTTGATTGCTGGCATGTACGATGGATGCGAGCTGGGCTGCGCTGTAACGGTACACTGATGCGGTTGCACTCGGTGTGAAGCCAGCCAGACTGACCGTGCTGGTGAGCGCAGCCCCAGTCTTGTTGATCACCATTATAGTCAGAGCTTGATCAGCACTGCGCCGGGCCGCGTAGATGGAGAGCTTGTCCTGATCACTGCTCGCGGCTGACGTGCTGATATTGCCAAACCCATGCCCTGCGCCGTCATAGCTGAGATACATACGGAAGGCGAAGGAGCCGGGAGCGGTGACGGATGGTGGTGCCCACAAGGTTGCCAAGTCAACACCTTCACGGCCAAAGATGCCCAACACATCAGCCTGAGCAAGTGCGCCGTTGATGTTCTCCAAACCACCCCAGTTGTACTCGGAGATGGCGATCTTAGTGCTAGGGTAATTGTCCGCTATCCATGCCTTCATGCGCGGGATCAGCTTGATCTCGGTGCCAATCCAGCTTTCATCAACGTATGCAGCATCCCACAAGGCGCGGGTAGAACGCAGCCTGAGTGCTTGGGTGGTGCTGTCTCCCGCAGGTGCCAGCGATACACCATTGGCCTGCGGATAATAATGCAAGTCCAGATAGTCGAGAAGGCGCACCCCATTGGCTTGCTCATAAGCCTGCATCTGCTTGAGATACCAAGGCACATAGTCGCCGTGCGCCGCATGATCGGCACCAGCACCGCAGCCATATTGATTGAGCGCGTTGTCGGCAGCAGAGTACAAGTACCGGCACCAGCCATCTTCAGCAGGGCCAAGCGTCTTTGCTGATGGATCAGCGGCCTTCACTGCCGCCGCATACTGCTGCGTCAGCGCGACGAATTCGGCATCATGCTGCGCCCCAGGGTGAACATCGCGGTGAGTTTCTTTCCAGAGGCCAGGCTCGTTGTCAAGTCCGTAATATGCCACGCCACCGTTCGCCGCAGTGCCGTACTTAGCGGTCAGATGATTGATCCAGCCGGTAACAAAGTCCGGGCCAATTGCCGTGCTGGTGTCAGCAGGATCATTGCCGGTGATTGGGCCAGCGTCCGTCATGCCATTGCCGCAGTCAGTATCCCACTCCCAATCAGTGCCGGTCTGCGCACCATATTTAGATACCTTGAAGCTGCAATCATACGGATGATTGCGCGGACTGCCGCTCTTGGGTGTCCAGCCAATCATCGGAACAGTGACCAGCGACTGGGTATTGGTGCTCTTGTTCTGCGCCACAAACTGATCGGACAAGGAGCCGTCGCTCGTTGCAGGGCCATCCGGGATGTTCTCAAAGTACCAGTTCCTGCCAGCATTGTGCATATTGGTCTGCCAGTTATACCGCGAGGTGCTGTCACCACCCCAGCGCTGCACTGGCAGATGCAGTTCGGCTGCCAGACTATCTTTGGTGGCATTCATCCCGTCAATTGCATTCACGCCATAGATGCCCGGACTGATAGGATGCTGATTGCTGCTGGCATCAACAGTAAGTGTCGGCCCTTGTTGAGCAAGGGATACAGCAGGCGTGCTGGCAAGCGGCAGCATAGCTGCCCAAGCCATGATGATTCTGCGCTTCATATTCGTCTCCTACGAAGAATATAATCAAGGGCGGAACCCTACGTCCGCCCCCTTGCAACAACCCGCCTTTACGCCAGCTTGCCCAATATCTCCACTGACACTTCCTTAATCCCCTTGGAGCCATCCACCGAGATCACCTTGGCCTTGCCGCTCTGCTTGAAGTAGTTCACTGCCGCCATCGTGCCGGTTTGGTCGTCGTAGTAGATGTCATGCCGCTTGCCGATGGCCGCCTCGTCCTGATCATCGGCCCGCGCACTCAGCTCGCCGCCGCAGACCCGGCAGACCAGCCTGCCGTCCTTCTCCACCGGCTTGATGGCATCGAAGGCAATGTGGTTGGGGTGGTTGTTGTCGTTGGCGCAGAGACGGCGGCCCATGATCCGCTCTTTGGCAATCTGCCGCTCCAGCGTGATCTCAACCACATAGTCGAGAGCCATGCCGGATTCGGTCAACGCCTTATCCAACGCCTTAGCCTGCTCCAGCGAGCGCGGGAAGCCGTCGAGCAGCCAGCCTTTGTCCTTGGATTTGGCCAAAGTCTCCAGCACCATCGGCACGGTGATTTCGTCCGGCACCAGGTCGCCCCGGTCAATGTAGGCTTTGGCCTTCTTGCCCAGCTCAGTGCCGCCCTTGATGTGCTCGCGGAAGATCGCGCCAGACTCGATGTGAGCCAAGCCGTACTTCTCTTTGACGATTGCGCCCTGAGTGCCTTTGCCGCTGCCGTTGGGTCCGAAGGTGAGGATGTTCATGCTGACCTCTCTATATAATAGAAGGAAAAAGGATGTGAAGGGAGGTGCTGCCTCCCTGATTGCGCATGGGCCGTTTCTTCGCCAGACTATACCGCAGCCGCGCTGCCAACGCCAGCAGAAATGCGGCGCATCCTTTTGACAAGCAGGCGCAAAGAGGGTAAAAACATGGGCTGCATCCCTTTCTCCCCCAACCTGACGGAACCTGCTATGCACACCATCAATATCGGCCTGTTCGGCTTCGGCACCGTGGGCAGCGGCTTGGCCGAAGCCCTTTGCTCCCAGCACGAGCGCATCCTGCGCCGCAGCGGTCTCTCCCTCAAGCTGACCAAGATCGCCGCCCGCTCCCTGAGCAGCCTGCCGCCGCAGCTGGCCGGGGTGGAGTTGGTCAAGGACGCGGACGCGCTGATCAATGACCCCAGCATTCATATCTTCGTCGAGCTGATCGGCGGGATAGAGCCAGCGCGGACGTGCATCCTCAAGGCGATAGCTGCGGGCAAGCACGTGGTCACGGCCAATAAAGCCCTGCTCTCGCAGCACGGCAAGGAGCTGTTCGCCGCAGCCGCAGCCAAGGGCGTGGAGGTCGGCTTTGAAGGCAGCGTGGGCGGCGGCATCCCGCTGATCAAGGCGTTGAAAGAAGGGCTGGCGGCCAACAAGCTGCTGGCGGTGATGGGCATTCTCAACGGCACGGCCAACTACATCCTCACCCGGATGACTGAGGAGCGGCTGCCCTTTGCTGAGGCATTGCGTGAGGCGCAGCGGCTGGGCTTCGCTGAGGCCGACCCCACCTATGACGTGGAAGGCATAGACACCGCCCACAAGCTGGCCATCCTGATGACCATTGCCTATGGCATGAACATCAGCCCGCAGCAGATCGCCACTGAGGGCATCAGCACCATCGAGCCGGTGGACATCGACTTCGCCCGCGAGTTCGGCTGCCGGATTAAGCTGCTGGCCGTGAGCCGGGATGTGGGCGGGGCGATTGAGGCGCGGGTGCATCCGACGATGGTGCCGACCGCGCACCTGCTGGCCTCGATCAGCGGAGCCAACAACGCCGTGGAGTTCTGCGGCGACCTGACCGGCAGCATCATCCTCAGCGGCGCAGGCGCAGGCAGACTGCCGACTGGCTCGGCAGTGGCAGCGGACGTGATCGACATCGCCCGCAACATCGCCGCTGGAGCCGTCGGGCGGGTGCCTGCGCTCTCCTATCTGCCGGAGCAGATCGTTGACCGGCCCATTGCCCCGCTCTCCGCCTTGTCCTGCCCCTTCTACCTGCGCATCACCGCCCTCGACAAGCCCGGCGTGCTGGCGAAGATCGCCGCCATCCTCAGCGGGCACGGCATCAGCATTGAGTCGGTCATCCAGAAGGGACGGCGGGAGAACGAGCCGGTGGCGGTGGTCATCCTCACCCACACTGCCAAGGAAGAAGCGGTAGCTGCGGCCTTGCGGGAGATTGACGCGCTGGACACCGTGGCTGCGCCGACGGTGCGGATTAGGATGCTGGGGGAGGAGGAATAACATGGCATCACTATCAATACAGAGTGTTGACGAGCAGCTCGCGGCCTTACTGAAGCAGCGGGCCGCAGCAGCGCGGAAGAGCGTCAGCCAGTTCGTTCTGGACACGCTGCGGCAGCATCTCGGCCTGGAGAAGGAAAAGCGATTCACGGCGGAGCATGACGACCTTGACAGCCTCTTCGGCGCATGGACGGAGGAGGAGTTCAGCAGCATCCAAGGCAGCATCAGCGCGGAACGGCGGATTGACCCGGAGCTGTGGCAGTGAACAGGGTACTGATCGACACCAATATCTACTCTGCCGCCATGCGGGGCGATGCGGAGACAGTCCGCCTCCTGCGCCGGGTGGCGCACATCGGCATCTCGTCCGTCTCTGTCGGCGAGCTGCTCTCCGGCTTCCGCGCAGGCAGCAGAGAACAGAAGAACAGGCAGGAGCTGGGCATCTTTCTTGATTCGCCGAGAGTTGCTCTGTATCCGGTGGACGAGGAGACCGCCGAGCACTACAGCTCCGTCCTCAATCGGCTCAGGCAGAAAGGCACGCCGATTCCGACCAATGACATCTGGATAGCTGCGTCTGCCTTGCAGCATGGCCTGCCACTCTGCACATTAGACAGGCATTTCACTCATGTTGAAGGGCTGTTGCTTATGAACATGGCATAGGCAAAAGAACGAGCTGGACATCGCCCCTGAGTATCTGTTCTACCTTGCCTTCAAGGATGACCCAGCCTTGCAGGAGCAGTTCAGGCAGTGGGGCTACATCTCCTGACGATGCTGGGGGAGGAGTGAGAAGAAAGGACAGACTGCTGCCGGACAACCCGGCAGCTCGTCTTGTTTCCTTATCTCCGCAGCCGCATCATGGAGACGGGAGCGGAGGCATTTGCAGGCGGAATGCTGAACACATAGGCAGAGCCGGAATTAGTGCCTCTGTCGTCATCCCAAGGTGCTCCGATCAAGGCTGTCTGACCGTCAGCGGAGAGCGACACAGAAGCACCGAATCCGTCTCCCGCCTCGCCATCCTCGGCAGTGAGCTTGAACCGCTGGTGCCACGTGCCATCGTCGTTTTTGACGAAGACATACGCCGCACCGGAGTCATTGGCCCTGTCGTCATCACGACGTGCTCCGATCAGGGCTATGCGGCCATCGGCGGACAGCGACAGCGCACTGCCAAATCCCTCGTATGCCTCGCCAGCCCCGGCGGTCAGCTTTGCTTGCTGACTCCAACTGCCGTCTTCTCCCTTAACAAAGACATAAACTGTGTTATTATCTCCGGTATCTCCGGGTGATTTGATCAGCACTGTTCGGCCATCGGCGGACAGTGACACAGCCGAGCCAAACCATTCTGCTTTGTCCTCGGAAGTGAGCTTTGCTTGCTGACTCCAGCTACCGTCCTCACCCTTACCAAAGACATAGACAGCACCGAAATATTTGAATACGTCGTCAGGGTCGCTGTCGTAATAGGGTGCTCCGACCAAGGCTATCTTACCGTCGGCAGACAGTGACACAGACCAACCGAAAAGAACATTTCTTATAGGATCAGGAAGACGAAGTTCAGCTTCTTGACTCCATGTGCCGTCCTCATGCTTAACAACTACATGGGCAGCACCAAAAGTATATGTAAACAGAACCACTCGACCGTCGGCTGACAGCGATACAGGACTGCCAAATGCTATATTACTGTAGTCAGCAAGCTTAACCTTCTGGCTCCAGATACCGTCTTCGCCCATAGTGAAAAGGTATACTGCATCACTCCCCAGATCACTCGCTATAATTGTGCAGCCATCAGCGGACAGCGACATATTCTTAGGCATAGGACTAGAAAACGGTCCAATCAGCTTGGTCTGTTGGCTGTAGCTGCCGTCCGCTTCTTTGATGAAAACATAACCTACGGAATCACCTCCAAATCCTCCTGCGTCTCCTATCAGAACTGTGCGGCCATCAGCAGACAGCGATACAGCGTAACCGAATAGCTTAAATTTATCGCCGTCCTCTGCCAGCAGCTTCCTCAGCTCGGCGGGGTCATTGGCGGCTTTGTCCGGGCTGGCAGCCAGCCGCTCGGCCACGGAACGCAGTCTGTTCAATCTTCTCATGTTGTCTTCCTTTTTCCTTGTGAGTTGATATGGCTGGCGCACACACTATCATGCTGTCAGTGCCATATTGCTATTGTCTTCCAGAAAAAACAAGCAGTTTTCTCATCTGCGCAGTGTTTGGCCGTGCCGCATTTTGCGAGCAACCATTTGCCCGTCATGTGCGCAACCACTTGCTCATCACACGAGCAAGTGGTTGCTCATAGGAGTTACGCAGTTAGTTTTTTAACTTGTTGATTTTGTTAAACTGGTGATTTGTAGCACTGCGTGGATTCAAGTTCCAAGTGCAATTTTTTGGCAAGTTCCCAAGAATAGCTTTTTTGGCGTGTTGAAGCCAAGAGAT
>JAABPV010000010.1 GCA_011391865.1 Desulfobulbaceae bacterium
TTACGTTCTGGTTCGGTGAGTTGTGTGTAATGCTTCATGTGCGCTCCTCTTGCTTGGCGGTGAGAATTGAGCCATCAATGTTACCATAACTCACTCTTTTCTCAACTCAGCAAAAGTTGCACTTACAACTTGAATCCACGGATTATAAAACTTGTCCAGTGTCGTATTATCACAAATCAGACATTTTCTTCCGCCGTCACGTTGCTTCCCTGTATTTAGTGCTTGACCAAAGCGCACCCACCATATAAAGTAGTTGGCACAAAATGGCTGTCGGCACGCTTCATGGGAAGCGTGGAGGCTGCCCGGCGCAGCTTGGCCGGGCGGCTGAAGAGGGAATCCGGTTTGAGGCCGGAACTGTCCCGCAGCGGTAAGCGGAAACGAACACCGTCTCCTTGCATGGCAAGGAACAGCACTGTGCCGAACTTTGGCGCGGGAAGCGGCGGTCAGTAGGCCCGCAGGCGCATTGCCTGCCGAGTCCGCAAGTCCGAAAACCTGCCGACGCGCACCATCCGTTCATTCCCCTTCGAGGAAAGGAAAAACGTCATGCCGCACTGCCTTTGCGTTGTGCTGGCGGCCCTTGCATTATGCCGCCACAGCCCCTCCCCACTCCTTGCCCAGCCTGTCCGACAGCAGTTTGCCGTCACCATCACTGCAAGGAGATCATCATGAATTTGTTCACAGAAGACCTCCGTTCGCACAGCGGCGCGGCAAGGAAGTCCCTGCTCCTGATCGGGCAGGACATGCACATTCTGAATCCGGTCTTTCACCGTGCGATTGCGGCGCGGGACAGCCACGCTTTGGCGGCGATGGCTCTGCGTCAGGCCGAGGCCGGAGCTGACGCTTTAGACCTCAACCTCGGCCCGGCAGGCAAGGACAGCGGCCTGCTGGCTTGGGCGATAGAGACTGCGCTGGCGGCTGCCCGGCTACCGCTCTTCACAGCGTCGCAAGTGCTGGCCCAGCCGGAGCTACTACTGCGGCACGGAGAGCAGCTAACTGTCAACGCCGTGACCGCTGCTGATCCGACCAGCCTGCCTGACAACATGGCACTGGCGCGGGACTGCGGCGCAGGACTGACCGTACTACTGACCCGGCCCGGTCTGAATGCCTGTTCTGCGGACGACCGCCTGCTGCTGGCTGCCGAGGTGCTGGAGGCTGCCGAGAAAAGCGGCCTGCCGCTGGCCCGGCTGTATCTTGACCCGTTGTTCCAGCCCGGCCTGCATGGACTGGCCGATATAGAGTCGGTGCTGGAATGGCTGGCGCATCTGCCGCTCCTGAGCAGAGACAAGGTGCAAAGCATCGCGGCTCTTTCCAGCGCGTCTGTCTTGCTGCCTGCGGCCAAACGCTCCGCCTGTCACCAGCAGCTACTGCCGCTGATAGCCGAGGCAGGCTTGGACGCGGTCATTCTTAACTGCAACGACCGCAGACTGATGGCCATTGCCCGCAGCATAGGGGACACCGCAGCACCTATTCCGCTGGCTGAGGCGGCGGGATGAACGCAGGGGCGGGCGGAACAGCTTTCGCCCCTGCATCCCGCCACAGGCTTCATCCAGCTGCTGCACGCAGGGTATCCGCTCCTGCGTCAGCCGTTCTATCATCTCCGCTGTAGTCGGCGGAACCTTCTCCAGTGCCGCCGCCAAGATGACGGCCTCCTTGCCTGCCTCCAAGCTGCCAAGCCGCTTATCCAAGCCCAAGGCCGCTGCGCCGCCCAGTGTTGCCATAGCCACTATGCTTTCCGGCGGAACGCTTGGGTGCTCCTCGGCCAGCAGGCGCATTTCTCGCCAAATGGACAGCTCCGGGTTGCTGGCCAAGCTGTCTGTGCCAATGGCTGGTAGGAGGCCATGCCGCAGCAGGCTGGCCAGCGGCGGCTTGCCTACGCCCAAGCTGCGATTGCTGCCCGGACAGAGGCATACCTTCGCGCCTGACGCAGCGAGCAGGGCAATTTCCTCCGTATCTATATGGACGCAGTGCACGCAGAGGGTGTGGCTGTCGAGTAAGCCGTGCTGATGCAGCCAGCGCACCGCACCGCCTTGATCGCCCATTGGCTGAAAGGAGCCGTCCCAAAGATTGCGTTCTTCGAGAAAAGCGCGGAAGGGGCCGCCGCTGCGCAGCAGTTCGATCTCCGCTGCTGATTCTGCCGTATGGATGGGAAAGACGTGGCCGAGCTGATTTGCCCGCGCTTTCAGGCCGCGCAGCAGGGCAGGGGAGGTGGAATAGGGCGCATGGCCGGTGCAGGCCTGCTCGTCGCTTTCTTGCTCAAGGCGGCGCAGGGCTGCTGCCGCGCTGTCCTTCCGCAGGCCGAGATATTCCTTGAAGACCAGCAGCCTGCCGTCAAAGCCGGAGGCAAGCTGGCTGGTCAGGCCGCTATTGGAGATGTCGGCAAGAGCGACAACGCCTTCCGCCTGCTGTGCCGCCAGTGCCTGCCGTGCGGCTTGAAGCATTGTCGCCTCATCCGCTGCGGCGTGGCTGCGGGCTGCCAGCAGCCGTTCTATCCAAGCGGGAAAGGATGGCGGCGCAGGCTGCCGACCAAGCTGGCTGAGATGCGACAGCTCAAGGTGCGCGTGGGCGTTGATCAGGCCGGGCAGCAGGACGCAGTTCGGGTGCTCAATCACCTGTGCGCCAAGCCAGCTCCGCCGGATATCGCGGAAAGGGCCGACTGCCACGATGATGCCTGCCTGCACCGCAATGCCGCCGTCGGCCAGAGGCGGGCTGGAGACCGGCAGCAGCCAAGGGGCGCGGTGGATGATCACAACAGCTTGATTGTAATCAGCATTGTGAAGTCGAAATCGGCAAGGTTTTGGTCTGTGGCCGCTTGCGTGGTCACGGTCTTGCAATCATTCTTCGCGCCGCCGAGCCACTGAAAGGTGCGCTCTTCAATCACGTTAAGCAATTTCACCACTGATTTTGCTGAATTTCATTGAAGCCCACCATTGACGGGTAAACCTCCTGCTCGCCGACAAAAAGCAGGTTATTCGATGATCTGGCTGTCAGAAAACTTGGAATCGTGGTTTCGAGGTAGATTGTCGGTTTCATAGTCGGAAGAAATTTTAAAGGGAATCAGCTTGTGCAGTTTTTAAAGCGAAGCTATGCTTTTTCAAGACGAGTTCTTGCTTTAAAAAAGCGACGGCCTATTTTTTAAAATCCGCCACCGTTCTTTTTAAAGTAGCAGCCAGATGTTTAAAATCAATACTCCGAGTTTAAAAGACAAAGGCTGGGTTTAAGAAATCTGTTGATAGATTTTTAGTTGCCACACAGTGCTACTAAACAGCGAGAGCCTGCGTTTCAAGGGAGTCCCCTTGTCGGTTGGGGGGGCGGAGCAGACTCCAACGTTCTAATTTTCGAGAGAGGGATGATATTGCAGCAATATCATATTGTTTGCTTTATGGATTTTTGTCGTTATCAATTTCTTGCAATGGATTCAAGTTGACCCAAGCATTATTCCAAGATTGAGCCTCCTTGCTATACTGTTTGCTTATTTCTTTCAATTCAGAACCTTCCCATTTGAGGCTGCGTAATAATGATCTATATCTATGGTGTTTTCCCCAATGCCACAACGCTTTTTGCTCAAAATTAAAAACTCTCGTTATTGCCGCAACAAACGCTGGAATTGCAGCAATAGATGCCGTTAACACCTTGTTTGCTTCAAAAGCTGCTAACCCTGACGCAACGACACTCCCTACTACGGAGAGTAGTGCGACTAAATAGGCTGCCGTATAGTTAGCGTACCCATATCTTCCGGCTCTTTTGGCCTCATGTTCAATCCCTTCCTCTAAAGATTTTTGTGTCATTTTAGTTTCTATCTATGCCGTAGTAATAATTAAAAAGCTGACGTTCGATGACTTGATTAGCTATCTAAGCTAATCAAGTCATCTCCATTCTCGTCAACAAAAAAATCCCCTCACTTCACCTTATACTGCTTCGGATCAATCCCATAATTGTGGATCTTGTAGTTGATGATTCTCAGGCTGGTCTCCAGACGTTCAGCAGCCTTGGTCTGGTTGCCATTGCACTGCTTGAGGGCCTCGATGATCAGGTCGCGCTCGAAGTTCTCCACCGCTTGGGCGAAGGAGAGCGGCCTGCCGCCGCCGCCCACGCTCTCCGCGCTTTGTAGGGTCGGCGGCAGATGCACCGAGGTTATCGCGCTGGAATCACAGATCAGGACAGCCCGCTCCATGCAGTTTTGCAGCTCGCGGACATTGCCCGGCCAGTGGTATTTGATCAGCAGATCAATCGCCGAAGTGGAAATGCGCTCGATTTTTCTGCCGTTCTCGCGGCTGTATTGCTCCAAGAAATAATCTGCCAGCAGAAGGATGTCAGTGCGCCGTTCGCGCAAGGGCGGCAGATAAATCGGAAAAACGTTGAGGCGGTAGTAGAGGTCTTCGCGGAAGCGGCCCTCGCGCACCGCCGCTTCCAGATCGCGGTTGGTGGCCGCGACTAAGCGGATGTCCGCCTTGATCAGCTCCGCGCCGCCCAGCCGCTGGAAGGTGCGCTCCTGAATCACGTTGAGCAGCTTGACCTGCACCGCGTTGCTGATCTCGCCGATTTCATCGAGAAAAAGCGTGCCGCCTTGGGCCTGCTCGAAGCGGCCCATTTTCCGCTCCACCGCGCCGGTGAAGGCCCCTTTCTCATGGCCGAACAGCTCGCTTTCGAGCAAAGTTTCCGGCAAAGCCGAGCAGTTGACGATCACAAAAGGCTTCTTCGCCCGGCCTGAGTTGTGGTGCAGGGCCTTGGCGACCATGGACTTGCCGGTGCCGGATTCGCCGCGCAGCAGCACGGTGGCGTTGGAGTTCGCCACCCGATGCACCATCGCAAAAACTTCCTGCATCCGCGAGGAATTGCCGATGATCTCCTCAATCCGGTTCTTCGCCGACAGCTCGCGCCGGAGCTGCTGGTTTTCGCGGCGCAGAGCCTCTTTCTCCCGGCTGACGCTCTGAATGCGGTGGACGGTCTGGGCAATCAACGCGCTGACAATGGTCAAAAAGCGCAAGTCCTGCTCCGCCTGCGGGCCGAAGTCTAGGCCGTAGCAGCGGTCAACGGAGAGCGCGCCGATGCAGCGGCTCTGCGCCCGGACATGTCCCTCGCTCAGGGCGGCCTCGTTCTCCACCGTGGCCTTGATCGGCACGCAGATGAAGGAGCTTTTCCGCTTCTGCTCCTCGCTGCGCATCCCGGTGCGGTTGAGGAAAAGCGGCTCCTCGCCGATGCAGGGGACAAAAACCGGCTCGCCGCCGGCCACCACCCGGCCCGTGATGCCTTCGCCGAGCTTGTATTTTCCTTTTTTCCGCGCCGCCGCCGTGCTGCCGCAGGCCACCTCAATCTCCAGCTCCAGCGTCAGCGGGTTGACGATGGTCACGGTGCCGTTCTCCATTTTTTTCATCGCCGCAAGGATGCCCACCGCCTTGTCGAGTGCCTCCTGCAAGTCCGTGGCTGCGGCAAGATTTCTTGTGATTTCATAGAGGCAGGAAAGATCCTGCATGGCGATTTCTTGGTCAGCCGAGGCTGCGCCCGCTTCAGCGTTCATGGTGAATCAGAGACAGAGATTGTTGACAAGAAAGATTGAACATGGTATATCCTGTGCTGCGGAAGGCTGGAGGAATGGCCGAGCGGTTGAAGGCGGCGGTCTTGAAAACCGTTGTGCGAAAGCACCGTGGGTTCGAATCCTACTTCCTCCGCCATTACATGACGCACATCCCGGAGAGATGACCGAGAGGCCGATGGTGCTCGCCTGCTAAGCGAGTGTAGGGACATAAAACCCTACCGAGGGTTCAAATCCCTCTCTCTCCGCCACGAATTGAAAGCCCGCTCCTGCATCAGGAGCGGGCTTTTGTGTTTGCATGAACCGCAGTTCAGGGTTGCGCATCGCGCTTCAGGCCTCAGAAGCCCCAGAGCATGTCGTCGCTCACCCAGCCGGTCACGCCGTCCTGCCTGACCTTGACCCAGCCCTTCTTTTTCTCCAGCGTTTTGAAGACCACGCCGTAGCCAGCCTTGGCCACAATTTTGCCCCGTTGGCTGGGCGTGCTGCGGATGTTGATTTTCCGCTTCTTGACGATCATGTGGCCTTGCTTGCTGGCGGCGGTTTTGTGAATCCAGCCGCTGGAGTTCTCAAAATCTTTGACCTGAATCCAGTTGCCGGAACGCTTGAGCACCTTTACAGGAAAACCCTTGCCCAGCGTCCACAGCACCTTTGCGTTTCCATTAGGCCCGGCCAGCATTTTGGCGTTTTCCCGGCTGACTGAGAGCATTTCCGCCCAAGCCGCCGCTGTGTGCAGCGTCAGCAGGGCAAAAGCCAGCAGCAGGATGAGGCAGGTTGACTTTTTCTTCATGAGCAATCCTTTAGTGAAGGTTCAAGTGGAAGGATTCTTCTTGCGCAGTTTCCGCAGCGTGCCGTCAAAAAGGCTCGGTCTGATTTTGGTTTTGGCTATATCAGGCCCGAAAACTGGAAAACCGGCTACTTCCACAGAAATAGCGTCAAAGGCGCAGGCTTCGGTCATGCACTTCATGCAGTTGACGCACTCGCAGCTGTTGGGGGTCTCGTTGAATTTGATCTCCACCGGACAGACGCGGTGGCAGGCCCCGCAGCTAGTGCAGTTTTCCTCGTTGAGCTGAAGCCGGATGAGCTGAAAGCGGCTGAAGAAGGCGTAAAACGCTCCCAGCGGGCAGGCGGTGCGGCAGAAAGGCCGCGAGGCAAAAACCGACCACGCCGTGAAGCCGAGAGCAATGGCTACTTTGTTGATAAAAAGCCAGCCGACCGCGCCGCGCAGATTCGGATCAAGAATCAGCATCGGAATGCCCGCCTGAAAGGTGCCTGCCGGGCAGACGTATTTGCAGAACCACGGCTGGCCCATGCCGCTGCTGCTGACAAAGATCAGCGGAAAAACGATGACCAGTAAAATCAGGACAGCGTATTTCAGCCAGTTCAGCGGCGCGGGGATGGAAAATTTGCGCGAGGGCAGCTTGTGCAGCAGCTCTTGAAAAAAGCCGAAGGGGCAGGCCCAGCCGCAGATGAAGCGGCCAAAGACCGCGCCGAACATGCCTATGGAGCCGACAACGAAAGAGCCAAGATAATACTGGCCGAATTCGATTGAGCTGCGGGCGTTGGCCAAGAGCTGCTGCAAGCTGCCCATCGGACAGAAGGCGGTCGAGGAGGGGCAGGAGTAGCAGTTCAGCCCCGGCGAGCAGACCACCTTCATCGGCCCCTTGTAGATGGTGCGGGTCCACGGGAAGGCCATGTAGCCGTTCACCAGGAAAAACCAGACACCCTGCACCCATTTCCGCGCGCGTTCCATGATTTATCCTATGCCGATGCAGCTCAGGCAGATGGATTTGGCCTGCTCCAGCACCCGTGCTGGCTCGTTCAGCGTCACGCCGGTCAGCCAGAGCAGCAGGAAAAAGACCAGCAGCACGAACGGGGTCTTGCGAATCGCTATTTTTTTCCGCATTGCCGCGTCTCCTGTTTGTGAGATTTCATCCACACTGAGACGGCCTCAGTCAGGCGGTTATAGTAAGCGGGTCAGGGAAAGGCTGTCAATAAGAATCGGACAGCGCAGGCCGGGGTGAATTTATTCTGGCCACTCACGCAAGAATTTGCTATATTTTCAAGTAAAATTGTGCGCCTTTCTTAGACCGTCGGCAGTTTGCCGTTGTCCTTCTTCAGGTTGACAGGAGAATCGTTTTGAGCAGTTCAGTGTGGGAAATTCTGATTATTTTTTTTCTGCTGCTGGCCAACGGCGTGTTTGCCATGGCGGAGATTGCCGTTGTCTCGGCCCGCAAAGCCAAGCTCCAGCAACTCGCCGAAGCAGGCAATGCCAAAGCCCGCGCCGCCTTGGAGCTGGCAAATGATCCGAATCAGTTCTTGGCCGCCGTGCAGATCGGCATCACGCTGGTCGGCATTCTGGCAGGCGCGTTCGGCGGGGCCACGCTGGCCGAGAGTCTCGTCCCCTATCTTAGCTGGATTCCCCTGCTGGAGCCGTATGCGGAGACTGCGGCGGTTGTGCTCGTCGTTCTCTGCATCACGTATTGCTCGCTGATCATCGGCGAGCTGGTGCCGAAGCGGCTGGCACTCAACAACGCTGAAGGCATCGCCATGACCGTGGCCGGGCCGATGCGCGCCCTCTCCGCCGCTGCCGGGCCTGCGGTGCGGATGCTCAGTTTTTCCACCGAGCTTGTCATCCGCCTGCTGCGGATCAAGCCTTCCACCGAGCCGTCCATCACGCCAGAAGAGATCAAAGTTCTGATCGAGCAGGGCACGGAAAGCGGCGTGTTTGAGGAAAGCGAGCAGGATATGATCGAAAATGTCCTCCAGTTGGACGAACGGCGGATCAGTGCCTTCATGACTCCGCGCACGCAGATTGTCTGGTTCGATATTGAGGACTCGCCTGAGGACATCCGGCGCAAGGTGGCGGACTGCCAGCATTCCCGCTTTCCGGTGGTCAACGGCAGTTTGGACAACGTCATGGGCATCGTCCGGGCCAAGGACATGCTCAATCAGATGCTGTCCGGGCAGCCGTTGGATTTGAAGTTGCTGCTGCAGCCGCCCCTGTTCGTGCCGGAAAGCATGTCCGCGCTCAAAGTGCTGGAGCTGTTCAAGCAGCAGCGGACGCATATAGCCCTGATTGCTGACGAGTACGGCGGCATCCACGGGATGATCACCCACAACGACATTTTGGAGGACATCACCGGCTATGTGCCGTTTTCTTTGTCCGGCGGGCCTGCGGAGCCGCAGGCGGTTCTTCAGCGCGATGACGGCTCTTGGCTGCTCGACGGTCTGCTGTCGATTGACGAACTCAAGGAGATTTTTGATTTGGAAAAGCTGCCGGATGAGGAGCATGGTCATTATCAGACCGTGGGCGGACTGGTTATGGCGCAAATCCGCAGCATTCCCACTGCCGGGCAGTGGTTTGAATGGGGCGATTTGCGTTTTGAAGTGATGGACATGGATGGCCGCCGGGTGGACAAGGTGCTGGTGACTCGCAAAACAGCAGCGGCGGCGATAGAGCAGGCCGATGAGGCCGCATCTTGATATGCACTGGGACAGGCTGCACATGCGGCAGATACGGTCTTATATGCCGTAGGTCTGGCCTCATCTGGCACAGATACGGTCGCACATGGCGCATGTCGGGTCTGACATGCGCCATGTGCGGCTTGACATGAGGCATGTGAAGCCCGCCGTGCCTCATGTCGGCCTTCACATGCGGCTGCGGCGGTCTCATATATCACAAATACGGCCTGACCTGCGTCATGTCAGGCCGCCGCAGCCGTCTTTCCGCATCACATCGCAGCAGGAGGTTTCTTGAGCAGCATGTTCACCACCGACATTCTCATCATCGGCAGCGGCGTGGCCGGTCTGTCCTTCGCCCTCAAAACAGCGGCCTTCGCCCGCGTTGTCCTGATCACCAAAAAGAAAAAGGCTGACACTGCCACCAACCTCGCGCAAGGCGGCGTGGCGGCCGTGCTCTCCGCTGAAGACCGGCTGGAGGATCACATCAGCGACACGCTCATTTCCGGCGACGGGCTTTGCAATGAGGACATCGTTCGACTCGTCGTGACCGAAGGGCCGGAGCGGGTGCGCGAGCTGGCCGCGCTCGGCGTGAACTTCCAACATGGCAGCAGCGGCGAGGAGTTTGATCTTGGCATGGAAGGCGGTCATTCAGCACGGCGGGTGGCGCACGCCAAAGACCTTACGGGCCGCGAGATCGAAACCGCGCTGCTCGCTCAGGTCTATGCCAACCCGCAGATCGAGGTGCTGGAAGATCACATGGCCATTGATCTGCTGATTGAGTCCAAGGTCACAGGTCGGAAAGAGGGCGATGACCGCTGTCTTGGTGCGTATGTGCTCAATCGCGGCACAGGCGAGGTCGAAACGTGGCGGGCGAACGTCACCGTGCTGTGCAGCGGCGGCTGCGGCAAGGTCTATCGCTACACCACTAACCCGGACATTGCTACTGGCGACGGCGTGGTCATGGCTTGGCGGGCCGGGGCGCAGGTGGCCAACTTGGAGTTCGTCCAGTTTCATCCCACCTGCTTCTTCAACCGTGCGGCGAAAAATTTCCTGATCTCAGAAGCGGTGCGCGGCGAAGGCGGCATTCTGCTCAACGAGCAGGGACAGCCCTTCATGCAGCAGTATGACCGCCGGGGCGATTTGGCCACGCGGGATGCAGTGGCGCGGGGCATTGACGCAGAGATGAAGAAGAGCGGCGCGGACTGCGTTTATCTTGATATCACGCACAAGGGCCGCGACTTCCTCCAGCAGCGTTTTCCCAACATCTACAGCACCTGCCTGAAATACGGTGTGGACATCAGCAGCCAGCCGATTCCGGTGGTGCCTGCGGCGCATTACATGTGCGGCGGCGTGCGGGTGGATGAATGGGGATGCAGCACGGTCGGCAATCTTTTGGCCTTGGGCGAGACCGCCTGCACTGGTCTGCACGGCGCGAACCGGCTGGCGAGCAACTCGCTCTTAGAGGCGGTGGTTTTCGCGCACCGGGCCGCACAGCTCCTGCGGCAGAACTGGCCGGAACTGCAAGCGCAGTCCCTGCCCAAAGCGCAGGCCTGGCGCACCGGCTTTGCCCGTTCGATTGAAGAGAACGTGCTGATCAGCCACAACTGGGATCAGGTGCGGCAGCTGATGTGGGATTATGTCGGCATCGTCCGCAGCCAGAAGCGGCTTCAGCTTGCAGCCCGGCAGCTCGCGCCCATCCTTGCCGAGACTACGGAGCATTTCCACGACTACCTGCTTACGCCGGATCTGGTTGAGCTGCGCAACATCGTCCTTATCGCCGAGCTGATCATCCGCAGTGCAGCCCTGCGGCAGGAGTCGCGCGGCCTGCATTACATCACTGACTTCCCGGACAAGAATGATGCGCAGTTCGGCAGGGACACGGTCAGACAAGATGGCCCGCCCGGAAGACTTCGTTGTCATGGAGCGTGCATTCACGCTGCCGCAGGGCGTGTCGCCTGCTGATTACACCCGGCATTGATCCTGTGGCGCAGATCAACGCGTTGCCGTAGCGTACAGCAGCGCAAAGCAAGCTCTCCTCAGCGGCTGCGGCAGACCTCTCTCCTCCTGTCGCGGTCGCTGTTTTTCACATCTCCTGCCGATCTTCAGGCCAGTTCGTCCGCCACCACTTTATATTTCGGATCTTCTATATAATTGACATCGATGATGGAAGCGGCGTTGTCGAGGAGATTACGGCAGTCTGCGCTCAAATGGCGCAGATGGACGGTTTTCCCCAGCTTGGCATATCTTTCAGTCAGCCTGTTCAGCGATTCGATGGCCGAATGATCAACCACCCTTGATTCCTTGAAATCAATGATGACCTCCTGGGGGTCGTCCAGAATGTCGAATGTCTCTTGGAAGGCCGCCACTGAGCCGAAGAACAAAGGCCCGTAAATGTGGTAATGCTTGGCCCCGTCAGGGCCGATGTGCTTCCTTGCCCGGATTCGCGTCGCATTTTCCCAAGCGAACACCAAGGCCGAGATCACCACGCCGATGAGGACTGCCACCGCCAGATTGTGGAAGACCACCGTCACCACAGCGACAATCACCATGACAATGATGTCAGCCGCCGGTACCTTGCGGATGACCTTCAGGCTGGCCCATTCAAAGGTGCCGATGGCCACCATGAACATCAGGCCGACCAGTGCTGCCATAGGAATCTTCTCAATCAGCGGTGCGCCGATCAGAATGAACATCAGGAGGGCGACTGCGGCCACTATTCCCGACAGGCGATTGCGGCCTCCTGAGCTGACGTTGATAATGCTCTGGCCGATCATGGCGCAGCCGCCCATGCCGCCGAAAAATCCGGTCAGCACGTTGGCACCGCCCTGGGCCAGGCATTCCTTATTGCCGCGTCCTCGGGTTTCGGTCATCTCATCAATAACGGTCAGAGTCAGGAGACTTTCGATCAAGCCGACTAAGGCCATGATCAGCGCATAAGGGAATATTATGCTCAACGTCTCAAAGTTCAGGGGTACTGACGGCAGGTGAAACTGGGGCAGGCCCCCGGCAATGGAAGCGATATCGCCGACGGTTCGGGTGGGGATGTCGAAAGAGATGACGACCGCCGAAACGCTGACAATGGCGACAAGGGAAGCCGGAACGGCCTTGGTGAGCTTGGGCAGAAAATAGATAATGGCCATAGTGGCCAGGACAAAGCCGAGCATGATCGACAACGGCGTGCCGCTTAACCAGACTAAGGATGTATCCGCTCCGGCGACCTTGAACTGATCGAGCTGGGAGAGGAAGATGACGATGGCCAGGCCGTTGACAAAACCGAACATGACCGGGTGCGGCACCAGCCGGATGAATTTACCCAGACGCAGCAGGCCGATCCCGATCTGGATGATCCCCATCAAGACAACAGCGGCGAAGAGGTATTCCACTCCATGCCTCGCCACTAAGCTGACAATGACCACGGCGATGGCGCCGGTAGCCCCGGAGATCATGCCGGGCCGTCCCCCGAAAAGTGCGGTGACAAGGCCGACGATAAAGGCTGAATAGAGTCCCACCAAGGGGCTGACATTGACAATGAGCGAGAAGGCGATGGCCTCGGGGACTAAGGCGAGGGCGACAGTCAATCCTGAGAGTATCTCGTTCTTGGCGGTGAGCTGCGTGTTTTTGAGTAATTCGACAAAAGTCATGCGCGTTTTTGAGTTGAAGTTGCAGTAAAGACCCTCGAAAGAGGGCGTGGATTCTCAGCCCGATGAACGGAATAAGTAATTGCTTCTTGGCCGGTCACACGCAAGAGGGTACAAGACCTTCGGCGGGGGGAGGTACAACAGCCGTGTTTCACGCAGTGGGGATCAGCAAAATCGCCATCACCGGCCAAGGGCCAAGTCAGGCATTCGAGTCGGGGCGGCTCGCAATGTACTACAACCGCCGCCTGAAAGTCAAAACAATTCTGCGGCCTGCCTTGCTGCTGGCGCAGGAGAGCATCCGGCGGGTGGAGGATTTCCCCGCCTTTGTGCTGGTGGACAACAAGGGCAATGACTTCTTCCGGCAGCTTGCCTGAGCAGGAAAGCTGTTGACGTTGGACAGGCTAATTGGTAGGATGACAGACTTCCCGCCCGCAGACCTGTTCCTATTCTCTCAGTCCAAGCATATCATGGCAAGTCCTCATCATACCCCAGAAATGGAGCCGCTCGACCGCCTGACGGTGGCACTGTACCGCAGCGGCCTTTCCCTCTTCGCCCTTGTCTCGGTCTTAAAGGCCGCCGAGCTGCTCTTTGGCATTGGCATCGTAGGCCAATGGTATCTGCCGCTCATTGCCGCCGCTGCGGCGACGGCCAGCGCGAACATCCATCTCTATGATCCCAAGTTCCGCTGGTTCTTCCCGCTGATGAGCTGGCTCGGCTACATCCTGCTCGGCTTCAGCCTGCCGGTGCAGTCGCCTGCGGTCAAGGAGGCACTCGCGGTCTTCAGCCTCGCCTTCTTCTATGCGGGCGCGAGCATGTTCGCGGTGAAGGAGTATTTCTGCTTCAGGATTCCCGGTCTGCCGCTGATGCCCCTGCTGCTGGGCGCGGCGGTGCTGCTGCGCTGGGGAGGGATGGCGGCGGCGGAAGGAGGCTTCCTTGCCGCAGCCGGGCTGCTCTATGCTTGGCTGGCAATCGCCAAGTGGAAGATGCCGCTGCATTTCGACATCGGCGACAAGAGCATGTACACGATCTGAGCCTCAGCTACCGAAGCCCTGAGCAATCGGCTGCCTGCGCCCGTAGCCAAAGGCCTTGCTCGTCACCTTCAGGCCCAATGCTGCCTGCTTGCGTTTGTGCTCGTTGCGGAGTATGCGGCGGATGATGCCGCGCACGGTTTCAGGCGCAAAGCCCCGCGCCGCGATCTCCTCCGCGCTGCAATGCTCCTCCAGATACGCGGCCAAGATCGGATCGAGCACCTCATACGGCGGCAGGTCGTCCTGATCGAGCTGATCCGGCTTCAGCTCTGCGGTCGGCAGGCGGGTGATGATCCGCTCCGGGATCACCTCGCCCGCCCGGTTCATCCAGCGGGCCAATTCATAGACCATCACCTTGGGCAGATCGGCCAGCACAGCCAGCCCGCCGCTCATGTCGCCGTAGAGGGTGCAGTAGCCCACGGCCATTTCTGATTTGTTGCCGGTGGAAAGCAGCATCCCGCCGAACTTGTTCGACAAGGCCATGAGCAGATTGCCCCGAATGCGGGCCTGGATATTCTGCTCAGTCACGTCCTCGTCCAGCCCGGCAAAGAGCGGCGCGAGTGCCTGCTGATAGGCCGCCATCGCCCCGGCAATCGGGATGATCTCAAAAGCGCAGCCGAGATTCTTGCTTAAAACTTGCGCGTCGTCGATGCTCATCTGCGCGGTGTAGGGCGAGGGCAGGGCCACGCCGAGCAGGTTCTCCGGGCCAAGGGCCTGCGCGGCCAGAACCGCTGTCACTGCCGAGTCAATTCCGCCGGACAGGCCAATCACCGCCTTGCGAAAGCCGGTTTTGTGGAGATAATCGCGCAGGCCGAGAACCAGCGCAGCCTCAACGTGGGCGATAGAGTCTTCCGGCGCGGCGCAGACCGGCCCGCCGTGGCGCAGCTCGTCCGTGTCAATCAGCAGCACGTCCTCGCGGAACCCGGCAGCGGCGGCGCAGAATTCGCCCTGCGCATTCACTACCGCTGAATGGCCATCAAAGATGAGCGAATCCTGCCCGCCGACCTGATTGACGTAAAGCAGCGGCAGGCTGTGCCGTCGGCAGAGACTGGCGAAGAGATGGCGGCGTTCGCCAAGTTTGCCGTGGTGATAGGGCGAGGCGGAAATGTTGACGAGCAAATCCGGCCCGCTGCCCGCGCGGCACAGGGCCGCCACCGGGTCTTGGCTGTACTGCCCCTGCTGCCAGATGTCCTCGCAGACCGTCAGGCCGAGGCGCAGGCCGCCGAAGCTGACCGGCAGGGCAGGGCCGCCCGGCTCGAAATAGCGGCTCTCGTCAAAGACATCGTAGGTCGGCAGGAGCTGCTTTTGCACCCGCTGCACGACCTTGCCATGATGAATGAGCAGAGCGGAGTTGTGCAGCGGCTTGCCCGGCCCGCTGCGCCGCTCAACAGCCCCGACCACCACGCCAGTTTCGCCGACAGCGGCAATCAGTTTGTCCAAAGCCTGATCGTGGGCTTGAAGAAAATCGCGGCGTTCGAGCAAATCTTGGGGCGGGTAGCCGCAGAGGGCCAGCTCCGGGAAAATGGCCAAGCCGCAGCCTGCCTGCTCTGCCTGTTTAAGCCGTTCAAGTAGCAGGGCAAGGTTGCGCTCGAACGCGCCGATGGTCGGGTTTATCTGAATGAGGGCGGTTTTCATATTATTTTTCTGTTGAATAATTGCGCCGCTACTGATATATATCACCAGATCAGGTTGCTGTCAATTTGTTTCAGTCAGCACAATCAATTGCACACTGACTGTCTCCCGTTGAACGCGGCGAGAGATTCAGCCGCGATACTTTGAAACAGATTGTAAGCAGCAGCTCAAATCACCTGCCAATTCATATGGCTTTCGCATTAGTCCTATATAAAACACATGCACAGCTATTTCGCTTCGCCAGAGCGGACTGATCAGGAGACACTGGCCGCTGAACTTGACTTCGCGGGCAGAAATCCCGTCATTTCCGGCCTGCTTTCGTCGGTAGGCGGCCTGCTGGCTGTTCTCGACGAGCATCGGCAGATTGTCGCCCTCAATGACGGCTTCTTGCAGATGCTGGACATCGAGGATCCGGCCAGCATCCTTGGTCTGCGTCCCGGCGAAGCTCTGGGCTGCATCCACGCGCATGAGGAGCCGGGCGGCTGCGGCACGTCGAAATTCTGCTCCAGCTGTGGCGCAGCCATCGCCATAGTCTCCAGCTTGACGCAGAACGAGCCTGCGGAGCGGATATGCGCCCTCAGCGCAGTGCGGAAAGACGGCAGGGAAACCGACGCGGCCCTGCTGGTCCGCTCCAGACCGCTGCTGATCGAAGGGCGGCGATTTCTGCTACTCTTTGTCCAAGATGTGACCAAAGAGCAGCGGCGGGCAGCCTTGGAGCGCGCTTTTTTTCACGACATCAACAGTATGCTCGGCCTGCTGGCCGGAGCGGCGGAACTGATGGCCGAGGAGAACCGCTCCCCCCTGACTGAGACTGTCCGGCGCACCTCGATGCGCCTGTCAAAAGAGGTGGCGGTGCACCGCTATCTGCTCCAGGATCAGGCCGCTGTCTGCGAGCCGACATGGAGCGAGCTGCCGGCGGCAGAAATTCTCGACGAGCTGCGCTCCTTCTCCGCCATCTACGCCGCCGCCTATCAGAAAGAAATTGTTTTTTCTGAGCAAGTGCCGCCGGTTTCGGTCCGCACTGATCTGTCCTTGCTGCTGCGTGTGGTCTGCAATATGATCACCAACGCCCTTGAAGCCTCGGAAGAGGGCGGCGTGAGAGTCTGGCTGGAGGAGCATGAGGACAGCCGACTTTCGTTTTGTGTCTGGAACGGACAGGAAATTCCACCGGAGACCGCCCGGCGGATATTTCAGCTCCACTTCAGCACCAAATCCGGCACAGGTCGGGGCATCGGCACCTATTCGATGAAGCTGATCGGTGAAAAGCTGCTTGGCGGCAGCGTCAGCTTCAGCAGCTCCGCTTCGGAGGGGACGGTTTTCCGTTTCACTGTGCCGGTGCGCAAGGCTTGGCCATCGAAAGGCTGATACAGCCTGATTTGCTTTGTCAGCAAGCCGCTCTTGCGTTATAGTGCAAGCCTGTCAGTTTGTTCCAAACCTCCCTTGATTCATTCCTCACTCCCATAATGGCACAGCAACTTCTTTTTGAAATCGGCACGGAGGAAATTCCGGCCAGCTATATTCGGCCCGCGCTTGCTTTTTTGGAGCAGGCCGTTCAGGACAAACTCCGCGAACTCGGTCTGAGCTTCGGCTGGGTGCGCAGCGCAGGCACGCCGCGCCGCCTGACCGTGGCGGTGGACGAGGTGCAGGAGGAGCAGCCCACCCGCTTGCAGGAGCACATCGGCCCGGCCAAGCAGGCTGCCTTTGGTGCTGACGGCCAGCCAACCAAAGCCGCGCTTGGTTTCGCCCGTTCTAAGGGGGTGGCGTTTGAGAATTTGCAGGTCATTGCCACGCCAAAAGGTGAATACCTGATGGCGGCAGAGGAGATCAAGGGTCGCGCCACTGCCGAGCTGCTGCCCGGCCTGCTGGAAAGCCTGCTCCGCGCCATTCCTTTTCCAAAATCCATGCGCTGGGCGGACAGCAAACTGACCTTTGCCCGGCCTGTGCAGTGGCTGCTCGCTCTGTACGGCGGCGCGGTGATTCCAGTCGCGGTGGAAGACCTGCGCGGCTGCGGCATGACTCTTGGCCACCGCTTCCTCAGCCCAGAGCCGGTTCCGGTGCGGAATTTCGAGGAGTATTTGACCAAGCTGGCGGAGAAATCGGTCATCGCCGACATTGAGACCCGCCGGGGCATGGTGATTGAGGAGGTGAAAAAGGCGGTGCTGGCGCAGGCCGGAGCCGAAGCGCAGCCGCTGATTGACGAAGGACTGTTAGACATCGTCACCAATCTGGTCGAGAAGCCGCACGGAGTCTGCGGCAGCTTTGAGGAAAAATTCCTCGCCCTACCCGCCGAAGTGCTGATCACCTCGATGCGCGAGCATCAGAAATATTTCCCGGTCGCCGACCAGAGCGGCAAGCTGCTGCCCTATTTTGTCGCGGTCAACAACAACGCCGTCGCCGACCGTGAACTTGCGGTCAGCGGCCACCAGCGCGTCCTCCGCGCCCGCTTGGAAGACGCTTTCTTCTTCTTCAAAGAGGACACGAAAAAGCCGCTATCCAGCCGCATTGACGGCCTGAGCGGCATCGTCTTTCAGCACAAGCTCGGCACCATGACCGAGAAGAGCGGGCGCATCGCCGCGCTCACTGCTTGGCTGGCCGACCGGCTTGCCCCGGAGCTGAAGACTGACGCGCTGCGGACGGCGGAGCTGGCCAAGGCCGACCTGCTCACAGCGATGGTCGGCGAATTCCCGACCTTGCAAGGCATCATTGGCCGCGCCTACGCTTTGTTAGACGGCGAGAAACCTGCTGTGGCTGATGCGATCCGCGAGCACTATCTGCCGGTGCGGGCGGGCGGCGAGCTGCCGCAGTCGCTGCTTGGCGCGATGGTTGGCATTGCTGACCGCATCGACACCATCATCGGCTGCTTCGCCATCGGCGAGCGGCCCACGGGCAGCAAAGACGCTTTCGGCCAGCGGCGGCTGGCTCTCGGTCTGATCAACATCATTCGCAGTCTAAACCTGCGCCTTTCGCTGCACGAGCTGGCGCAGCAGGCTTTGGCCGCTTATGCGGACAAAATCGAAGCAAAAGAGGACACGCTGGCCGAAGCCTTGACCTTCATCCGCCTGCGCTTTGAGAACGACCTGACCGCCGCCGGAAAAAGCCAAGCCGCTGTCGAAGCGGCGACCTCAGTTGCTTTTGATGATCTGACCGACTGCATATCCCGCATTGAAGCCCTTGAGACCATGCGCGGCAGCGAGACTTTTGCTGTTCTTGCCGGTTCGTTCAAGCGCATCACCAACATCATCAAGGACAATCAGGAAACAGCGGTGGAGGAAGCTCTGCTGGCCGAGGCGGCGGAGAAAGAGCTGCACAGCGCCTGCAAGGCTGTTGCGGCGCAGGCAAATCCTCTGCTGGCGCAGCGCGACTACGCCGCTGCCCTCCACGCCATGCTGGCGATGAAGGAGCCGGTTGACCGCTTCTTCGAGCAGGTCATGGTCATGGACGAAAACCCGGCAGTGCGCCGCAACCGGCTCAATCTGCTCACTGGCTTGGCCGCCTTGGTGCGGCAGGTCGGCGACATCTCCCGGATGTCTGTCGAGCAAGCCTGATCTGTCCGCTCAAATCAGGGCGGACAAGCTGTCCGCCCTTACCGCATCAAACGCAATGGACTCCTTCATTCAGCAAGCCGGTCTCGGCGACATCCTCGACAAACTGCGGCGCGAAGAGCGGCTTTCCCTTGATGACGGGCGGCGGCTTTACGAATGCCCTGACCTGCTCGCAGTCGGCTGGTTAGCCAATCTTGTCCGCGAACGCAAGAACGGCAACAAAGCCTTCTTCATCTACAATCAGCATATCAATTATTCCAACATCTGCACCAATCTCTGTAAATTCTGCGCCTTTGGCAAAGAGAAAGGCCACGAGCTGGCCTACGAGATGAGCATTGCGCAGATCAAGGACAAGGTGCGCCAGCGCTTGGACGAGCCGATCACGGAGATTCACATGGTCGGCGGCATTCATCCAGATCTGCCGTATGCGTATTATCTTGACGCGCTGCGGGCAATCAAAGAAGTTCGGCCTGATGTGCATATCCAAGCCTTCACCTGCGTGGAGATTCAGCATCTGGCCGATTTGGCGGGCAAGCCGGTCGAGGAAACGCTGGCCGAGCTGCAAGCGGCTGGCCTTGGCTCGCTGCCCGGCGGCGGCGCGGAAGTCTTCAGCCCGCGCATCCGCGAGCTGACCTGTCCGAAGAAATTGGACGGCGCAGGCTGGCTGCGGGTGGCGAAAACCGCCCACCGCTGCGGCCTGAAAAGCAACGCCACCATGCTCTACGGCCACATAGAGACCATCGACGAGCGGCTGGAGCATCTTGACGCTTTGCGCCGGGCGCAGGACGAGACCGGCGGCTTCATGACTTTCATTCCGCTGGCCTTTCATCCGAAAAATACCGAGCTGGCAGACCTCTCCCGCACCAGCGGCGTGGACGATCTGAAGAACATCGCTGTGGCCCGCCTGATGCTGGACAACTTCCCGCACATCAAGGCCTACTGGGTGATGATCGGGCCGAAGCTGGCGCAGGTCGCTCTGTCTTTCGGTGCGGACGATATGGACGGCACGGTGAAGGAGGAGGTCATCACCCGGATGGCGGGCGGCGAGAGCGAGCAGGCCCTCGGTCATGCCACGCTGATCCGGCTGATCAAAGAAGCAGGCCGCGAGCCTGCGGAACGGGACACGCTCTACAACGTGCTGGCTGTGTATTGAACGGAGCGGAGCGGAGCAAGATTGCAGAAAACAGGAGGAAAACTGTGAATGCGAGAGTGACCTTGAATATGGAAAAGCACTTGATTGAGTCGGCAAAAGAGTATTCCGCACGAACAGGAAAGTCTCTTTCCCGTCTTGTGGCGGATTTCTTTGAGCTGATCCGGCATGAGCATCTGGAGCAGGCATCTCAGCTGTCGCCAACTGTCCAATCGCTGAAAGGTGCTCTGAAAGGCAGAGGTGCGAATGCGACCGTATCAGGCGGCGACTGAGTGTCTGAATTGAAAGGGTTTTCTTTGGCGGAGCGAAGAAGACGAGCGGCATTTCACGCTTGCTCTGAGGCGTGGAAAGCTGACAATGAAGCAGGGGAAGCATGAAATGCCACGTTTCACGCTTCCTTAGAGGCAAATCATGCGTGAAACGTGGCGCGGAAAGCGTGACGAGAGGCATTTCACGCTGACAATGAGGCAAGTCAAGCGTGAAACGTGACGTTTACGGCGTGACATGAGGCGCGGAAAGCGTGACGTGAGGCATTTCACGCTGACAATGGGGCAAGTCAAGCGTGAAACGTGGCGTTTGCGGCGTGACATGAGGCGCGGAAAGCGTGACGTGAGGCATTTCCTGTTTACGATGAGGCGGCTAAAGCGGGCTGCGAGGGAAAACGGGTTGCACGGAGGGCAGGGGGGGGAAACGGATTGCAAGGATTGCTCTGGTTGTTGCATTGCTGATTGGCGGGATGGTGGGGCAATGGGTATTCTGGTAGGCTGGTGATATTAGTTTGGCGTAGGTTGGGGTTCATTGCATTCTAATGCTATATACTACAGGATGGTTAACTCATGGGATTATATGATAAGTATTGCAATTTTATTGAAAGCATGGTTGAGAATGTGTTGCTTTCTTCAGTCGTAAAAACCATAGAGTTAAACGACATAGTTGCTAAGAAAATAGGTGTTGATGTGCTGAAAAAGCTTATGGAACACGAGAAGAAGCAACAGCAATATGAAAAAGAACATCCATACAGGGCATCGGCAAAGAGAATTATCAAAAAAACTTTCATGAATCTAACTGGAGATGTAACAGGAAGATATATGCACAAGGATGACAAGTAGATATCTCAGAGTACGGAAGTGTTATTTTCAGTACTTGGTGTATGTGAGATTAGCGTAGGGAAACTCATCAACATCTTATGAACTCACCAACGTTTATCGAGCGAGCGAGGCAAGCAGGATGCAAGACGCTGGCGCAACTCTCTGATTGGCCAGGCAGGTCAAACGAGTTGTTGGCTGAGTATGAAGACGTAACGCCTGTCAGCGAAATAGTGCAAATCAACCTTGATCTTGCCTACTTCTTCTTTGATTTGATAGCTGAACGAGTGGTGCTCGCCTATGCGTTTTCTACGCCAATCCTTACAAATCGAGATGCAAGTCGGATTCATGGCTTTCCAAACGTCAATGCTTCTGTGAAGAGCGTCATGGGCGAGCGTGATTTTCATGCAGATAAAGGACACTTTCTTGGTCATGCGAGCGGTGGGCAGTTAGATATCAATCTTTTTCCGCAACGTCGTGAACTCAACCGGGGATGGTCAAAGCCAGGTAAGCGATACCGCGCGATGGAAAGATACGTTGCCAAGTGGCCGGGCACGTTTTTCTATAGTTGCCCTCTCTATAATGACGATACCTGGATACCAGATATGCTTGAATACGCAGTGCTCACTGAAGATCGTGGCTGGTGGATAGATTGTTTTGCTAACAAATAGCGTAGGGCACAACCGCATCCTCAACTTCCTCCCCAACACACCATACCTGACATCTACAAACAGTAGGAGGAAGCTGTTGCCTTTCTCCGTGCCCGGCTACCGGTGTTGCCGGAAGTGCTGATCCAGCTTAGCACTGGCCTTGGCGGTATTGCCAAGGCAATGACCAAGAGCCTCATCATTCCCTCCCTTGCCAAAAAGGAGCCGGATGAGAAGCCCCGCTGCTGCTTTCCGGCTTGGCCCTTGCCGGAGCCAACAACGGGTTGCAAGGCAAGCTGGGCCAGCCCGGCAGAGGCCCTGCATCAAACCCGGCTGCAATTCATCCGCGACAAAAAGCCGGTGCAGGATTGGGCACCATTCGTGCTGGTGGGGAAGTGAGCAAGGGGACTTGACCGAACAATCCACAGCCAGTTTTCATTCACCTGTCATGACCATGCAAGCACTCACCGACCAAATCCTTGCCGGAGCACGCCTCAGCGGGGCGAATTTCCTCCGTCTCGCAGCGGAGGCCGACCTCCACCAACTCGGCTTCCTTGCTGACGCAGTGCGCAGGCGGCTCCACCCGGAGCGCGTTGTCACCTACGTCATCGACCGGAACATCAACTACACCGACATCTGCGTGTCTGCCTGCAAGTTCTGCGCCTTCTTCAAGGCACCGGACGACCCGCAGGGCAGCGTCCTCAGCAAGGAAGAGCTGCTGACGAAGATCAGGGAGACGCAGGAGCTGGGCGGTACGCAGATACTGCTGCAAGGCGGGCTGCATCCTGAGCTGCCGCTGGACTTCTACGAGGACATGCTGCGCTGCATGAAGGCGACGACCGGCATTCACATCCACGGCTTCTCGCCGCCAGAGATCTGCCACTTCAGCCAGCTCTCCGGCCTGCCGACGCGGACAGTGCTGGAGCGGCTGCGGGCGGCGGGCTTGGACTCCATGCCCGGCGGCGGCGCAGAGATCCTCTCTGCCCGCGTGCGGCGGCAGCTCGCGCCGCGCAAGTGCTCGGCAGATGAGTGGCTTGCGGTGATGGAGGAGGCGCACCGGCTTGGAATGCGCACCACGGCAACGATGATGTTCGGTCACATTGAGACCTGGGAGGAGCGGCTGGAGCATCTGGAGCGGCTGCGCTCCCTGCAAGACCGCACCGGCGGCTTCACCGCCTTCATCCCTTGGCCTTTCCAGCCGGACAACACCGCCTTGGCCGAGACCGAGAAGACCTCTGGCCTTATGTACCTGCGGATGCTCGCCCTTTGCCGCATCTACTTGGACAACTTTGCCAACATTCAGGCTTCGTGGGTGACGCAGGGGCCGAAGATAGCGCAGGTCTCGCTCTTCTTCGGGGCCAACGACTTCGGCTCGACCATGATTGAGGAGAACGTGGTCGCTGCCGCCGGAGTCAGCTTCCGCCTCTCGGAGCAAGAGATCAGGCGGCTGATCAGCGATGCCGGGTTCACGCCGCAGCAGCGACTGATGGACTACCGGCCTGCGCAGCCTTCGATCTGTGCGCCTTGAAGCACTGAATCAGGCCGCCGACCCGCACGGCTTGGCCGTCCTTCCAGCTCTCCCTGCCGCTATTTTCATGGGCAGCGGGGAATGCTGATACGAGGTGGGGTTCATCTTCTTGCCTGCTGCTGTTTCTGCTTCTGTCGCGCCAGCACCTTCTCGAAGAAGCCCTTCAGGTTGAAGGTGATGCCAAGGATGGTGATTTTCGGCTCGACAATATCGTTGAGCAGCCCGACCGGAGATAGCTGCTCATCATCCTTGCCGCCGACCTTTCGCATCAGTTCGGTCAGCTCATCTGCATCCTTCGGCTGCACCAAGCCAAGCAGCTCGTACACGCTGTAGTCTTTATCTGAACCATCCGGCATATATCTCTCGATGCCCCGCTCTGCGCATTTCCGCAAGGTCTGATAGTCCGCTGTCCGCTGCGGGTCATCCGGCATCGGCACTCGCTCGCTGATGGAGAGCTTCTCAAAGCCGCTGTTGATGTCGGCCAGCAGGTAGCGAAGATAGTGCAGATACTCCCTGCACTGCTCTCCATTCACCCAGATGTTGATGCGCCGCGCCTCCACATCTGCCTTGACCAAAGCCTGCGCTCCGCTGCGCTGATCCTCCAGCAGCACGCCGGTGCGCCAGCAGGTTTCCGCCTTGATGTCCCTGTGCGCCTTGACCATGAAGCGGGGGAAGACTGAGGGCGGCAGAAAGTCAGGATAATGCAGGGCGAAACGGAGCGAGCCGTCCTGCGCAAAGGTGAACTCCGGCTCGCTGACAGGCAGGAGCTGCGGGATCAGCACCGCATCCGTGCTGACTGGATAGCACAGCTCGAACTTCTCCATCAGGCGCAGGATAAAAGGGTGCGTGGCAGGTGGAAAGCAGTGCTTTCCTTGGCAGCAGTCCGGCAGGATTGCTCCCAAGTCGTTCAAATGCAGGCAGCCCTGCTTGTCCGCCATCTTCTCCGCCGTGATGATCTTATAAACCGCCTCTGTGACCCAGACCGGGTCCAGCACGTGCATGGCATTGAGGATGAAGTCCTTGAAATGCACAGCCACGCCGAGATCATGGAGGAAGTCAACCAGGGTCTCGCGGCCCTGCTCCTCAGTGATGCCCGCCTCTTGGCAGATGCCGCCGTACTCCGCCGCACTGATGTAGGGCCTGTCCATCACCTCCAGCCTGCGCTTGACCGCAAACCAGCTGCCGGGCCAGATGGTGCCGATCATCTCCACCTTGTTCAGCTCTGCCAGCAGCTCCTCTTTGAACTGCGGCACACCCTTGCCGCTCTTGCAGGAGATGCGGAAGAACTCGCGGATGCCCGGATACTTTTCCAGCAGGAAAGGCCGGTTGAGATCAAACGAGGGGTTGCTGTCCATCTTATTGAGGACAATCAGCACAGGCGAGCTGCCGCCAAACGCCTCGACGTGCCGCAGCCAGTATTCCGTGCGCTCGTCCTTGCGGCCATCAAGCACCAGCACATAAAGGCTGCGCTTAGAGAGGAAGAACTGGTGCGTGGCGTGCTGTGTCTCTTGACCGCCAAAGTCCCAGATATTGATCCTGATCTGCCGCCCGCCGACCTTCTGCTCCCAGCCCCGGATGCTGATGCCGTGCGTGGTGTCTTCGTCCTTGTCAAAGGGCTGGCCGAAGAGCTGCTTGACTAACGAAGTCTTGCCTGCCGCCCCGTCGCCAATGAGCAGGACTTTTACTTCGTTGAGAGGCTGCGTGCTCTTTTCCAGCTCGGCGAAATACTCACGTATAGCATCAATGCCCTGCTGGGCGATCTCATACGGCGGGGCGGAGAGGGGGTTGTCGGTAAGGTGAAGTTCTTTGAGCTTGGATAGGTGACAGATTTCTGAAGGCAGGGTAGCTAATTGATTACGGCTGAGAGATAGCCATACCAAATTAGATAGCTGGCAGATAGCTAATGGCAGTTCTCTTATATGGTTATCACTGAGAGAGAGATAGGCTAGGTTGGTTAGCTGGCAGATTTCAGGCGGCAGAGTAGTTAGCCGGTTATGGCTAAGGGCTAGCCAAGTTAGATTAGTTAGCTCACAGATTTCAGTCGGAAGCGTAGTTAGCTCTTTGTTGCTCAGGTCAAGCCTCGTCGTCCCGCTTGCCTTCGCCCTCTCTATCACCTTCAGCACTCTTTCATTCGTCATCGCCTGCGTACCTGTGTTGTTTGTGGGGTTGTGTGGCATTAGGAGCAAGCACGCTTGGTCAGCAGCAGCAAGCGTGCTTGCTGGATATGAGCACGCATGTGCGCTGGATTTGAGCAAGCGTGCGTGCTGAACTTGAGCACGCATGTGCGCTCGGTAGGAGGAACCCTGCTTGGAGTCCAAGGCCAGCCGTAGGGGCGATTCATGAATCGCCCCTACGGCTGGCATCCTCAACGGCACCCTGCAATCAATCTGGTGCTCCGCCAGATACGCCAGCATACCCATCCCACCATTTTTTTCAACAGGATAATTGCGTTCCGCCTGATGCAAGGCGTATGGCAGGTTCTATAGTCGGGCAGCTTGATGCAGGCAGGCAGAGCAGGAAAAAAACTGGAGGGATCCCATCAGACACGCTGGTGGGATCCCTCCAGACAATCTCAAGGGTACCCATCAGGCACGCTGATGGGTACCCACTAACGTTTCCGATGGCTCAGGTGTAATTCATGAATGGTCTATATGAGGATGCTCATGGCAGATGGTTGCAGAAAAATTAGGCAGGAGGTATGCTGGAATAAAAGGCGTGCTGGCCTGAAGCCGAAAGATGTGCAGCCTTAAACCCGCTGATCTCAGGAGGAGACGATGCCTGTCGCTGTGAAGATTTCTGATGACCTTGCCGCCCAGGCGCGAACAAGGGCCAAGGTGTTCAAGCGCTCTGTGGCCGGACAGATTGAATACTGGGCAAAGATAGGGCAGCTTGTCGAAGAGAATCCCGACTTGCCGCCGCCAATGATTCAGGATGTGCTGCTCGCAAGGGAGGAGATTAAGGCCGGTCTGGGTGTTCCTTATGTCTTTGCCGGGAAGCATGGGACAGATCGCTGAGGTTATTCAGTCCCCTCTTTTTGCCCGGCAGAAAAAGAAGCTGAAGGAAAAGGAGCAGCGCGGCTTGGACGAGGCTGTGCGGGCAATCATGGCTGATCCTGCTGTTGGCAGCGCAAAGTGCGGTGACTTGCAGGGTGTGCGTGTCTATAAATACCGATCCGGCACGAGTCAGATGCTGCTGGCATACGAGCTTGCTGACAATGGCACCACGCTGCACCTTTATGCGGTTGGCCGACATGAAAACTTTTACCGTGACCTGAGCAAATACATTCACCAGTAGCCCGCCGTCCTAACGCTCCCTTCCCCCCTCGCTCTTCCGCTTCCGCGCCTCGGCCTTCTTTGTCTGCACAATGAGACAATCTTTGCCAAACTGCTGCCTGAGCTGCTGGAAGAAGTCCGCGCAAGGCCGGACAGCCATGTCAGGATGCGGCTCAATGTCTGCCTCGCCGCGACCGTCGAAGTGGAGGGTGATCTTGATTGGCAGCGTGCCGTGAAACTGGTAGAGCAAATCCTTCAGCGCGGTGAGCTGAGGCCGTCCGACCCGATCTGACCGTAGCCGGATGACCGCTTTCTCCATGAGCTGCTCCAGCGCCTCATTCAGGGGCAGGACGCTGTCCGCGATGATGTTGGCACCGCGCTCGCTGACCTGCACTGTGCCTTGGACGATCAGCGGCTGCTCGCTGCCAAGCAGGTGCGAGCAGCGGGCAAAGGTCTCCGGGAAGACGACCACCTCGACGCTGGCCGTCATGTCCTCCAGCACTGTGAAGGCCATGCGGTCGCCCTTCTTTGAGCGGTGCTCCTTGAAGCGTTGGATTAGCCCGCCGACCCGCACGGTCTGGCCGTCTTTCCAGCTCTCCATCGCCGCAAGGTCGGAGTCGGCCACCAGGCGGATATGGTCTATCACGCCGTCCAGCGGGTGGCCGGTGAGGAAGAAGCCGACCGTCTCCTTCTCATAGCCGAGCTTGACCAGCGGTGCCCATTCCTCCACGTCGGGCAGCTTGATCTCCGCTGCCACGCTTGCCCCGCTCTTGGCCGCGCCCCCGCCCATGCCGAAGAGGCTCATCTGGCCGCTCATCCGGTCGCGCTGCACAGTCTTGGCCTGCTCAATGGTCTTGTCCAAGACCTCCATCAGCTGCGCCCGCTTGGCCCGCATGGAGTCAAAGGCCCCGGCCTTAATCAGGTTCTCCAGCACCTTGCGGTTGACCCGGCTCGAATCCACCCGCCCGCAGAAGTCGGCCAAGGATGTGTACGGTGCCTTACGCCGCTCCTCGATGACCGAATCCAAGGCTGCGCCGCCCACGCCCTTCACTGCGGCGAGACCAAAGCGGATGCGGTCTTTGATAACCGTGAAGTCGTGGTAGGACTCGTTGATGTCCGGCGGCAGCACCTCAATGCTCATCTGCCTGCACTCATTGATGTACCTCACCACCTTGTCGGTGTTGTCAACGTCGCAGGAGAGCAGCGCAGCAAGGAACTGGGCCGGGTAATGCGCCTTGAGGTAGGCGGTGTGATAGGCAACGAGGGCGTAGGCGGCGGAGTGTGAGTTGTGGACGATGAGGCCGTCCGCCACGAAGTTGTGGTCTTCCTCCACCGTGAGATCGTAAGTCTGCTGCTCGCCACGCGGCTCAATCACGGCCACGCTGTCCCAGAAGATGTCGGACTCGGCGATCTCAGCAAGGCGGCTGGAAGCGAAGAAGCCCGCCAGCCGGGCGAGGGTAGAGCGGCGGAAGCCGCGCTTCCCGGCAGAGCCTTTGCCCATGAACTCCTTCATACACACGCCGGAGCGTCGCTCCAACTCGCTCCACGTCAGACCTGCGCTCCTGCGCTCCGCGTCCACCCACGTGCGCACCTCAGCCGGAATGGTGTCTTTCGAGGTCAGGCCGGGCTGCTTTCCTTCAAGGTGATGGCGGAGCTGCTCGGCCTGCCGCTCCCGCCCCAGCGCATGAGGGACGACACGCCTGATGAAGGTCTCGGCGGTGCCTTCCCCGACCAGATGCACTGTGTATCCTGGACGCATTTCCCCTCGGTAACGGAATTGCTTCTCATGCACACCGCTTGGGATGCCCAGCCGCAGCAGGAGCGTTTGCACGTCGTAGGCGAGCTGGAAGGACGAGGTGGCATAGAACGGCGTGAACTGGTCGTGATTGGCAATGAAGCCGTCGCCTGCCCAGAGCCTGCCGAGGAATAGTTCGATATCCGCATCACCCAGAAGGAAGACCTCTGGCGGGACAGCCTTCTCGACGGCCTTCTTGCCCAAGATGCCGAGCTGTTCCGCCCAGTGCCATGCGCCGGAGCGGACAGGCGGGGCAGCTTCCTCCTCTGCGCTCCGCTCTCCCTTGCGGAAGCGCATGTCGTGGCCCGTGTTCACGCAGACCTCAAAGCGTCCGTCACTGCGTTGATACACCCGCGCCTTGCTCTCCGGGAACTGCGCTGCGGCCTCGGCGAAGTCATGCACAAGCACGGCATCGTTGCCGAAGAAGTAGAGCGAGGACGGGTGGCAGACGTTCCCCTCTGCGAGCAGACCAGCAAGGCAGATCAGCTCGTGGCGCGGCCAGTATTTGCCTCCCTGCACTATCAACCGGCGAGGCGCGGCAATCCGGTCGCCGGGCTTGAGATCACCGAGCAGCGTCCAGCCGTCAAGGGTGCGGAAAGGATGGTTCGCAGTCGCGGTGATCCGATGCCCCTGGGCTGTCCGCAGCTCAAAGACCGGCTTGATCCCGTTCTCAAAGACATCAAGCACCTTGCGCGGACGCAGCTTATAGTCTTCACCAAGGGCGTGCACCATGAAGCGGCGCGGCTGCTGATGCAGCTCTTCAACCGTGAGCAGCTTGCCTGTCTCCGCATCAAGCAGCCGGGTGGAGCCTATGACACACTTGTTAAAACCGTAAGCCGCAAACTTAGCCATCAGGTCAAAGACATAGGCGGCCCGCTCTTCCGGGATGCCGTTGACCTTGGCACCGGCCATGAACTTGCCGCGCTCGGCCTCCATCACCTCCGGTATCTTCTTACCCATAGCCCGGCGGAGGATGTCCGCGTCGCCGAGGCTGTAGGAGGCGAGGATGTTGGAGATTTTCATCACCTGCTCTTGATAGACGATGACCCCGTAGGTCTCCCGCAGCACTTCCTTGATCTGCGGCACAGGGTACTCGGCAGGACGGCGGCCATGCTTGGTCTCGACGAACTGATCGACCATACCGGAGTCGAGCGGACCTGGCCGGTAGAGAGCGACCAGGGCGATGAGGTCGGTGAACTGCTCTGGGGCCATCTTGATCAGCAGCTCGCGCATCCCGTCGCTTTCGAGCTGGAACACACCGAGGCTGCTGCCCGCGCAGAGCAGGTCGTAGGTCTTCTGGTCGTCAGTGGGCAGCTTGTTGAGATGCACATCAAGGCCGATGTCCTGCTTGATCAGCTTGAGAGCGCGGTCTATCACGGTCAGGGTTTTGAGGCCAAGGAAGTCGAACTTGATCAGTCCGGTCATCTCGGTGTACTTCATGTCGTACTGGGTGAGGATCTCCTTGTCCGGGCCGATGCAGACCGGCAGGTACTCGACCATCGGCTTGGGCGAGATGACCACCCCGGCAGCGTGCGTTGACTTGTGCCGGGCCAGTCCCTCCAGCGTCTGCGCCACCTTGAGCAGCTTCTGGATGCTCTCCTCCCGCATCGCATCGCGCAGGCGCGGCTCCTGATCAATCGCCTTCTTCAGGGTGATCTTCAGCTCTTCCGGCACCAGCTTGGCGATCCGGTCAACCTGGGGCAGGGGAATCTCCAGCACCCGGCCCACGTCGCGCAGCACAGCCCGCGCCTTCATCGAACCGTAGGCGACAATCTGGGCCACGTGCGCATCGCCGCCGTAACGTTGGCGGACGTAATCAATCACCTCATCCCGCCGGTCTTTGCAGAAGTCCACGTCAAAGTCGGGCATGGACACCCGCTCGACGTTGAGGAAGCGCTCGAAGAGGAGGCCGTAGGGGATGGGGTCAATGTCAGTGATCGCCATGCAGTAGGCGGCGAGACTGCCCGCCCCTGAACCACGACCTGGCCCAACCGGGATGCCCTTGCTCTTGGCCCAATTGATAAAGTCGGCGACGATGAGGAAGTAGCCCGCAAAGCCCATCTTCTGGATGACCTTGATCTCCATCTCCAGCCGCTCTCGGTACTGCGCCTCCAGCTCTGGGCTGACCTCCTGCAACTCGCGCAGCAGGGCCAGCCGCTGCTCCAGCCCGTCGCGGCAGGCGTGCTCAAAGAGGCTTTCCAGCGACTCGCCCGCAGGCACCGGGAAGATCGGGAAGTGGTTCTCGCCGAACTTCAGCTTAAGGTCGCAGCGTTCGGCCACTTCCATCGTGTTGCTCAGGGCTTCCGGGCACCAGCTAAACTGCCGGGCCATCACGTCCGGCGGCTTGAAGTACAGCTCGTCGGTGGAGAACTTGAAGCGGCCCTGATCGCTGATCACCTTGCTGGTCTGAATGCAGAGCAGCACCTCGTGGGCGTAGGCCTCGTCCTTGTTCAGGTAGTGGCAATCGTTTGTGGCCACCAGCTTGATGCCGAGATCATGGCCCAATTCCTGCAAGCCTGTATTGACCTTCGTTTGCTCCGGGATGCCGTTCTCCTGCACCTCGAAGTACAGGCGGTCGCCGAAGAGCTGGCGCAGCTCAAGGGCTTTCTCTCGTGCCGCGTCCATCGTGCCGTGATTGATCAGCCAAGGCACCTCGCCATGCAGGCAAGCGGAGAGGGCGATCAGTCCTTCGTGGTGCGCGGCCAGCAGCTTGCGGTCAATACGCGGCTTGTAGTAGAAGCCCGCTGTCTGGGCAACAGAGGCCAGCTTCATCAGGTTGCGGTAGCCGTCCTCGTTCATCGCCAGCAGGACGAGGTGGAAGTTGTGGCCCGCGCTCTTGTCGTGGATGAGGTGGTCGGTCTCGGCAATGTACAGCTCGCAGCCGATGATGGGGCGCAGACCGGCTTTCTTCGCCTTGGTGTAGAACTCCAGCGCGCCATACATGGCCCCGTGATCGGTGACAGCCACGGCGTTCATGCCGTATTCTTTGGTCTTTTCAATCAGATCGCCGATGCGGATGGCACCGTCGAGCATGGAATATTGCGTGTGGACGTGCAGGTGGGTGAACATGGTGGAAAAGAAGATAGAAAAACAGGAGAGACGGGCGGCAGTCTCAAGAAAAACTTCTCAGATAGCCGCAGCGCAATTCCGCACAGACATGAATCTGGCAAAATCAAGCACCTGTCTTGCGGCATCATCCGGCAGGACGGCTATCAAGGCTGAAGCCTGCTCCGCTATCGGAATCCATTGCCGGGTTGCTGCCTGCCAGACAACAATGAAATGGCGGGCAGGCAGCGCGAGAAAGTCCAAAGTTTCTCCATTTTCATTGGTGAATTCGACTTCATAAACATCATTTCCGTGGCTATGCACCACTGTTCCCTGCATCCCGGCGCGAATATTCTTTCCCGGAATGTCTTTTACGATTTCAACAATATCTCCGATTTCCGGCATCATGTTTATTTCCTGACATAAAGTGTTGCAAGATGCGCTTCTCTGCTTGTTGGAGGAATAATCCAGCCAGTTCTGACAACCGCGTGACGGTTTTCTATTCCTTGGATGGGAATATCAGCCGTGTAGCGGGTTCCAAATTGGTCTTCACTATGCAATGTGATTTCCGCCAGCAAGGATTGCTCCTCAAGTTGCATCAGCAGGTTTGTAAAATTCTCTTTCGTAAAGCCAAGCAGCTTTTCAAACAGCACGGCCTTATGTTTTCCGTGCGGAGAATCAGTATCAAGGGCGTAATGCGTCAGCTTGCGGGGATCAATACAGATGCGGTCAGCAAACTCTGCCAGTATCACAATCTGCGCTCCAGTTTTTTGTTATGCAATCACTGACGATTTCATGAACATGTTCGGAGGTATTGCCTTCATTGCCGCTGAATATTCCCGCAATTGACAGCAGGAATGAAGCGTCTGGCGAGGGCTGCGCAGGTACAGGCACAGGAAGATTTTTCAGAAGGTCTTGGCGGATGTTTACTGAAGAAATTGTTCTGCTCATGGAGATTTTTTAGAACGCAGAAGAAGGCAGATTTTTCAAGGCGGAACAAGCTGTGTTCAGACGAATACGGAAGTCCGCCTTCGCATCATGCAGATTGTCACGACTGCGGTGGCTTAGGCTTTCGCACTGGCTTTTTCCGCTCGCTTGCCCTTGTGCCGCCAACCATCTCGTATTCCGAGGAATTCAGCCCGCAAAGCGACTTGATCGCCAGCCGGATGATTATGAGATACTCATTCAATCCCTTAACATCATCGGCCTTAATATTGACCATCTGCGTCCGCTCGGCGTTAATCGCGTCCACTGCTTTTGTCGATGTTTTCAGCGCATTGATCTTCGCCTCCAGCTCCGCGATTGAGATGCCTACTGGCAGTCCCGCACCGATTTTCTCCATTGCCTCCTTGATCTTGTTTGCTTCTTGCAGCAGATTTGCTATGTTTCCTCCGATCATAACTGCCTCCTGTTGGTTGCGGGTTGCGCGTAGAGTGCCTTTCCAAGAAAGGCGTGACGCTTTGTTGAAAACAAGACGTTTGATTCAAAAAAGAGTGATCTCGTATTTAGGTGAAGCAGGTTCTGTTCAAAATAAAGCTGGCTTGCGTTTGAACGGAAGATGTTCTATTTAAAAAAGACTGGCTTTCTGTTTGAATAAAATAGGGTTAATTTTGAATAGAACGGACTTGATTCAAACGAAAGCCTCCTCTTTCAAGAAACAAGACTATCTTTAGGAAAGAGGCAGATAGGACACTGTTTTTCCGCATGTTTTTACTGAAGATTCTCCTGTCTTGTACGAGACCGGCATTCAACGCATCATACCCCTGCGAAAGGAAAAATCAAGCAGTATTTTTGTTTGCAGCGGCTTGCTCCAAGCGGATCACCTGTGCTGCTAACAGCGTTCATGCCGTATTCTTTGGTCTTCTCAATCAGGTCGCCGATGCGGATGGCACCGCCGGGCCTGTCAACAGCTTTCGCGGACAGTTTCCGGCATTTTTTTCTTGACAGCGCACAGAAAAAGTTCTAACACTGCGCATCAGGCATTTGGTCCGTCCGGCAACAACGCACCGATGAGCACGATGATGACCCGAAATCTTCTTGTTTGGCTCTGCTTTTCCCTCCTGCTGTTTTCTCCAGGCTTGTCTGCGGCGGCACCCCCGCCCAATCTTCTCCACTACGAAGGCTATCTCACCGACAGCGGCGGCGTTGCTTTGCCGGACGGCACGTACAACATCGTCTTCCGCATCTACAACGTTCCCACTGGCGGCCAAGCCCTTTGGACAGAAACGTGGAACAAAGACACCACGCAGGCGGCAGTGACTGGCGGCCATTTCCGTTTGCTGCTCGGCACGCACAAGCCGATCACAGCGCAGTTTTTCAGCCAGAACCCCAGCACGTGGATTGGCATGACCGTGGGCGGCGATGAAGAGCTATTGCCCCGGCAGCGGATTGCCTCGGTGCCCTATGCGCTGACTGCCGCAACCGCCGAATCCGGCGGCTCTGGTGGCGGTTCGGGCATTCCCACTGGCGGCATCATCATGTGGAGCGGCGCGGCTGATGCGATTCCCTCCGGCTGGGCACTTTGCGACGGCAGCAACAGCACGCCTGATCTGCGCGACAAATTCATCATCGGCGCAGGTGGTGCCTACACCGTTGGGCAAACCGGCGGCAGCAGCGGCCACAGTCACAGCATCGGCGGGCAAAGCCTGAGCACCAGCGCGGCTGGCGACCACGGCCACCACATGGATTTTCAGATTCACAAGGACATGTGCATTGATGACTGCACCGACGGAGCCGACGACGGCAGCAAAAATGTTGGTTCGGACAGCCACGGCCACCGCATTGCTGGCGACACATGGGGCGCAGGCACGCACAGCCATGCGGTGCCGGATCACAACCACGGCGGCGCAACCGGCGCGGGCAACGCCTTGCCGCCGTTTTACGCCTTAGCCTTTATCATGAAATTGTGATCATGGGGCGGAACGTGGTGGATTTCATGGGGAATGGTGTCGCCATCGTCGTAAGGGCAATTCATGAATTGCCCTTACGACGATGGCGGGCATGGGCAAAGAAAATTCTGTCTCTACAGGTTGCCCTTTCCTATCTCCTGCTCATTTTCTCCACCTCCGCAGGCGCGGCGACGCTCACCTTTGAATACGACCAAGCCGGGAACATGATTTCCGGGCAGGGGCGGTATTACGAATACAACGATGCCAACCAGTTAATCAAAGTCAGGAAGGACGCGCCGAGCGGCCCGGTGATTGCGGAATATGTGTACGATTACCAAGGCCAGCGGGTCAAGAAGACAGAAAACGGCATCACCACCTATTACATCGGCAAGCACTACGAAGAACGCAAAGGAAATACGGTCAACGAGAAGACCAATTATATTTTTGTCAATGGTCAGCGGGTTGCGGCAAGAATCAAGAAAGACAATGAACCGGCCAAGGTCAGTTATTATCTGAACAATCATCTTGGCAGTGCCGATGTGGTTGTTGATGAGCAAGGCAATGTGACGGATAAAGTCCGGTATTATCCGTATGGGGAATACAGAACGCAGCCCAATGCGCAGCGGCATACCTACACCGGCAAGGAGCGCGACGAGGCGACGGAGCAATATTATTACGAAGCGCGGTATTACAATCCGTTTATCAGGAGGTTTGCGCAAGCGGATACGGTTACGCCGAATTTATATGATCCGCAGAGTTTGAATAGGTATGCGTACACAAGAAATAATCCTGTTAAATATATTGATCCATCAGGGCATTTTTTTGATGTAGTTCTTGATATAGCTTTTATCGCCAATGATATAAAAACATTGGTGACAGATCCGAGTAGTAGAACTGTAGTTAATTATCTTGCATTAGGTGCTGATGTACTTGGTGTCGTTCTTCCTGGAGCCACTGGGCTGGGTGCCGGAGTCAAGGCAGCAGTTGCTATAGGAGCAAAAAAAGGGCTTGTTGGAATTGCTGTAGCTGGAATCAAAAAAAATTCTTTCAATGCCGTCGAAAAATTAGGAAAAGAGGTAGATGTTGTCAAAACAATCTCTCTATCAAAAAAGAAATACGGAGAAGCCGCTGAACATATTCAAGATGCGCAAAAAGCAGGGTATCCAGAAATAGTTACAATTGATCGTAAAAATGCAATCCCACAAAGAAAAGATGCCATTGGAGGAATGCAAAAAGTTGCTAATAAACAATTAGATGAGTATCCTCCAGCAATGTTTACAGAAGGCGGAAAAGGGGCAAGCGTTAGAGCAATAAATCCTAAAGATAATATGGCAGCTGGGGCGTGCATTGGGAATTCATGTCGTGGTCTTTCAGACGGAAATAAAGTTAGAATCAAGGTCACAGATTGATGAATAATTTGTCTTTTGAAATATATTTGTCTTATTCTCAGTTGTGTATTTTTTCTTCATCTATAGAAAACCCTTTTAATTATTGGAGCGAAAGAAATTTTTCTCAAGGTTTTTCGTGGCGACCTTTTAGTGTTTCATTCAGAGCCTTGACTGATGAAGGTGAATATAAGATATTCGTTTATATAGAAGATGACATTCCAGATATATCTATTGGTTGCATCCGTTCTTTCAGGGTGCCTTTTGAGGTGCAGTCCTATCCTATTGAGATAGGAAGTATTTCAGATACGAAAATTATTAATTTACCTAAAGGGAAATATATACTGCAAGTAGAATTTCTAAAAATTACAGAAGGAATGGCCCCTGAGGTAAATATTAGATTAAATTTTGGAGAGACAGATTTTCTTATATTGAAAAATGATGATGAAATTGTAGTTAATGGCGATTTTGATTTAATGGCAATGCCTGCTAATTAAATTTCTATGTGGCATCACATAAATGCGTTCTCCATCAAAAATTTTCCTCTTCCTCCTCCTTTCCACTCCCGCCCTCGCCGCCAACCCCAGCGAGTTCGACTACCATTACAAATTCTCCGCCGCTGCCAAGCCGGAAACCCGGCTGCAAAACATCTGGGGCGCATGGCAGACCGACCTCAACTCCGGCGCGTTCGGCTACAGCTTTGACCTGGAAACGCCTCCGGGTACTGCTGGCCTGAAACCAAAACTCCAGCTCACCTACAACAGCCAGGCCGCGCAAAGCAAGGCTGGCTGGACGGGCGCAGGCTGGGAACTGCCCATTCCCTACATCCAGCGCGACATCGAGCACACCAAAACCGATGCCTCGGACGACAGCTTCGACCTGATCATGGACGGCAAGCACGATCTGGTGGCGCAGGGTTCCGGCCAGTTTAAAACCAAGATTGACAGCTGGATGAGCATTCAGGCGGTGTCCGGCGGCAGCAACGAGAAGAGCACGTATTGGCTTGTCCGCAGCAAGGACGGCACGACCTATCGCTTCGGCTATTTCGGCAACTCCGAGCAGATGCAGACCAACCGCGACACGCGGGTGACAACGCAGTCCGCCCGCTGGTGGTTGGACACGGTGACGGACACCAACGGCAACAGCATTCATTTTACCTACAGCGAAATCGGCGGCATCACCTATCCCAGCGCGATTGAATACAACCGCGACAAGCAGCGGCGGATCAGCTTCACGTGGGAAAACAACCCGTATGCGTATCTGACTGTCAGCCAAGGCTCGGAAGAAAAATTCACACAGCGGCTGAAATCGGTCAGCGTCAGCGTGCAGGGCAAATTGGTCAGACGCTACGACCTGAGCTATCAGAGCAACGAAATCGGCTCCAACTCCCTGCTCACCGCCATCACCACGGTGGGCGCGGACGGCGCGTCCACGCTGCCGCCAGTCAGGTTCAGCTACAAGCCGCTGACCACCGGCTTTGACACGGGCCGCGCTTGGGGCAATTCCGCCGGTGTCCCGATCATGGAAACCGACGACGACAGCGACACGGTTAAAGACCTGATTGATGTCAACGGCGACGGCCTGCCCGACCGGGTGCAGCACAAGGACAGCACGTGGAAAATCCGCCTGAACAATGGCTCCGGCTTTGACGCGGGGGAAACCGTCTGGGGCATTCCTTCCAGCAAATGGGCCATCCGCCAAGTCCACACCCCGGATGAAAATAAAGAGGAAGCTAACACCCGCACCGCGCCAATGGACGTGAACCGGGACGGCTACATTGATTTTGTCTGCGCTGACGACAAAGACGACGACGGCAAGCGCGACACCTGCTTGCAACAGGGCGTGTTCAATGTCTTTCTCGGCAATGGCGGCGGCTTCCCGACGCAGCAGTATTGGCCACTGCCCACGGACAAGGTTTTTGTCCAGCGGGTGCGCGACATGAAGGACAGCTCCGGCGATGTCCGCCAAGCCTTCATTGACATGAACGGCGACGGACGGCCTGATTTGGTCAAGGCCAACATCTCCGACGACAGGTTCATGAAAAATGTTGACAACGGCTGGGTGGTCTGGCGCAACACTGGCTCCGGCTTTGTCGGCAGTTGGTGGCTCTGGCCTGACCCCCTCGGCGCAGACTACAAAGGCTACATCACTGATGTTCACTACAAAAAAAGCGACAAAACCACGCCGGTCAAAGTCACCTATGAGGACATGAACGGCGACGGCCTGCCTGATCTGATTGATGCGCGGGACAATTCCGGCAATTGGAAGATTTATTTCAACGACGGCAGCCGCTTCCTCAAGCCTGCTGAAACGTGGGCCGCTGGAGCTGAGTACATCCGCAACGCCAAAGAAGGCGGCGACCTGAAGGACAACCTGATTGACATGAACGGCGACGGCCTGCCTGACCGGGTGTACGGCATCAACGGCGGCGAATGGCGGGTGCGCTTCAACAACGGCAGGGGCTTCACCGAGCGGAGCTGGGCCACCAACGCTGGTCTGCCGGACAAAAATTTGCGCGACATCAAGGAAGGGCTGCGCAATCACCGCGAGATTCTCGACATCAACGGCGACGGTTCGCCGGATTTGCTCCGACGGACTTCGACTTCCGGCGACTGGACGGTATATCCCAACCGGGCTGTGCAGACCGATTTGCTGAACAACGTCACCACTTCCTACGGCGGCACAGTCACGGTCAATTACGCATCCTCGCGCAGCTTCCCGCAAACCCGCCTGCCCTTCAACTTCTGGCTGGTGGCTTCCACAAGCACCAACAACGGCATGAGCGGCGATCATGCCCTGAGCGCAAGCACCAGTTACAGCTATCAGGGCGGCCTTTACGACTACCCGACCCGTGAATTCCGTGGCTTCTCAAAAGTGACGGAAACCAGAGCCGACAGCACGAGAAAGGAGCACTATTTCCATCAGGACGAGGGCCGCAAGGGCAAGACATACTTCGAGCCGCTGCTCGCTGCGGACGGGAGAAAATATTCCGCCACTGAATCCGCGTGGACAGCAGCGGCCAGCGGCGGGGTGTACAAAACCCTGCTCGCGGCAGAGAACAAGCAGACCTTTGACGGCACAGACACAGCCAAGACCCTGCGGACGGAATATCCATCTTGGGACATGTTCGGCAACCCGCTTCTGATCCGGCACCTGAACGACACAGCCACTGCTGCCGACGATCTGTATGAATATTCGGCCTATGTTTACAACACTTCGCGCTGGATTGTGGACAAACCGTGGCGGCATTGGTTCTCGGCAACAGAAAGCGGCCCGGCCCTGCGGGAGACCAAATATCTCTACGACGGCAAAGGACTGCAAGGCATCCCGGACAAGGGCAATCTGACCGGCAAAATTGAGGTCATCAACGCCAAGAGCGAAGCCCTGACCTCGTATCAATACGACAGCTTTGGCAATCAGATCAGCGTCACTGATGCCGAGGGCAGAATCAGCCGGACAGAATGGGACGGGACTTTCCACGCCTTTCCGGTCAAGAAAATCAATGCCCTGAATCATGCGGCCACGGCGACCTTCAACCCGGCCACCGGCGAACCGCTGACTGAGACCGACCCGAACGGCTACGTCACCCAGTATCAATACGACACCTTCCAGCGGCTGGTGAAAAAGGCTTTGCCGTATGACTCGCTGAGTTCTCCCACAGAAATAGTTGCTTATTTTATCGACGGCACTGCGCCAGAGTCGGTGCGGGTCTCGAAAAAGACGGCGGAAAAAGAGATTCCTGAAGACCCGTCCTTTAACCGGCTGGAAGCGTGGCAATATACCGACGGCTTCGGCGACCTGATTCAGGAGCGAAGCGAGGCGGAAAATTCGGCCCAGCAGATTGCTGCGGATCATTTTTATGACAAGATGGGCCGGGTGAAGCGGAAGAACCTGCCGCGCCTTGTCCCTGCATCCGCCGCCTACGCTGCGGCCAGCAAGAGCAGTCCCGGCCTCAGCTACGAATACGACCCATTGGGCAGACCGGTCAAAGTGATTAACCCGGACGGCAGCTTCCTCAGTCGGGTCTTTGATCAATGGAAGGTCAGCGAGACCGATGAAAATGGGCATCTGATGGAGTATTTCTTCAATGCCCAAGAAAAGCCGGTCAAGGTGATTGAGCACACTCAGCAAGGGCCGTACACCACCAGCTACGAATACAGCCGCTTTGGTGAGATTGAAAAGATTATCGATCATTACCGCAATGTCACCAAGTATAGCTACGATGCTTTAGGCCGAAAGACTGCCTCGGTTGATCCTAACCTTGGCAGGTGGACATATAAATACGATCTGGTCGGCAATCTCCGTTCTCAGACCGACAGCCGGGAGGTGCGGATTGCCATCAGCTACGATAAGCTGAACCGAAAGATCAAGGAAGATCGGCCAAAAGATCAGGACATCTTCTACGAATACGACACAGAGGTGATCGGCCCGATAGCGAAAATCACTGATCACGCAGGAGAAGTGCGCTTCAGCTACGACAAGCGTCTGCGTAAGATCAAGGAAACACGCAAGATAGATCAGTACGCTTGGACAACGGCATGGCAATATGACCAGATGGACAGGGTCATCCGCGAAACCAGACCGGATGGAAAAAGTATTGTTTATAAATACAACAACCAAGGTCTGTTAGATAGCATCCCAACACTGATTTCCAATCTCGACTACAACGCCAGCGGCCAGCTTGCCAAACTGTCCCGCAGCAACGGGGTGAATACAGATTATGAGTATTATCCCGGCAACCTGCGCCTGAAAACGCTGCTCACTCCGGCCAAGCAGAACTATGCGTATGAATTCGACAAGAAAGGAAACATTCTGACGCTCACCGATGCGGTTGAGCCGTTCAAAGAAACCTTCAAATATGATGATCTGGACAGGCTGATCTCTGCTGAAGGCGCAGGCAGCTACGCTGTTCAGTATCAGTATGACGCGGTCGGCAATCTCAACCGTGTCACGCAAGACGGCAGAATGCAGCTCCTCTCTTATGGCAGCAGCGGCAGCATTCCTCACGCTGTGACTGCCATCAACACGGATTTGCCCATCATCGCTTCATTTTTTGTCAATAATAACGCTCTCTACACCACACGTCCCGCAGTGACGCTGAACAGCGTGGTCAGTGGCGGCACTTCATTCATGGCCAGCGAGAGCAAGGACTTTGCCGGGGCGGCGTGGCAGCCGTATCAAGAAAACGCCAGCTTCACCCTTTCTTCCGGCTACGGCGAGAAGACTGTCTATTTCAAGGTCAAAAACGACAGCGGCGAATCTGAGGTGAAAAGCGACCGGATTGAATATCTGGCCGACAGCAACGGCGACGGTGTACCGGACAAGCATGACCGGGATGCTGACGGCATGGCTGATTCGTGGGAGTTGCGCTATGGCTTGAATCCCAATGATCCTTCTGACGCGGACGGTGATTTGGATGGTGACGGCTTGTCCAATAAAGAAGAATTTCTGCGCGGCACTGATCCAACCAGCGCGGACAGCGACGGCGACGGCATCAATGACAAGGAAGAGGTGGACAACGGCACCAATCCGGCTGATCCCGACACTGATCATGACGGGCTGGACGACCTGCGCGATCCATATCCTTTGACACCGTTTCAAGATGCGGTGAGTAAAAAATATCTCCTCAAGGCGGAACGCTTCCTGCCCGGCGGCGGCGAGCGCAGTGCTTCCGCAGGTCTTTTCCTCCATGACCTGCTTGGCAATGGCCTGATTCCTCTGCATGAAACAGCCCTGATTATTTTCGATACCGATCAAGACGGTGTGGCCGACCGGAATGACAACTGCTTGTCATCCGCAAACGCTGACCAAGCAGACACTGATGGCGACCGTTTAGGCGACAGCTGCGACCCGGATGATGACAATGACGGGGTGGAAGACAGTCAAGACAACTGCCGCCTGATAGCGAATGCGGATCAGCTTGATACTGACGGCGACGGCAGAGGCGATGCCTGCGACGAGGACGATGACAATGACGGAATGCCGGATTGGTGGGAAAGCAAATATGGCCTTAACCCGAAAGATCCGGCTGACGCGCAGCTTGATTCTGACAAAGATGGTCTGAGCAATCTGGAAGAATATAAGGCTGGCGGTGTCCCCCGCGCTGAGATGGCAGAGCCTGCGCCAAGTTTAGAAGGAGTGTACATGCTTTTACTGAAGAGGGGATAAGTGCTACTGAGCACACTGAACTGAAGCCAGCTTCATCAGGTTGCGATAGCCGTCCTCGTTCATCGCCAGAACCACTTGATCTCCGTTGACAAATATTCGCAAACATGCTAACTTGGCACCATGCGGAAAATAATCTTTTATCGAACAGAAACGGGCAGATGCCCTGTGGAAGAATACCTCGACTCCCTTTCAGACAAACAGGCCGAAAAGGTCTTCTTTGTCCTCGACATAGTGGAGAAATTCGAGCTTGTCCCCAGCAAATTTCTGAAAAAATTGGAAGCCACCGATGACATATGGGAGATCAGAGTTCAGCAAGGCAATGACATTTTCCGTCTCTTAGGCTTCTTTGACGGCGAACAGATTGTCGTTCTCAATCATGCTTTCACCAAAAAGAGTCAGAAAACCCCTCCCAAGGAAATCAAGACAGCCGAGCAGCGCAAGAAAGACTATTTCTCACGAAAGGAACTGCAATGAGCGATTTTCAAAGATATAAAGCGAAACGGATGCAGAATCATTCTGAATTCTGGGAAAACTATGAAGAGCGTGCGGACACCTTTCAGATAGGGATGCTTCTCAAACAGGCGCGGAAAGAGGCTGGTCTGACGCAAGAGCAGATTGCGAACGAACTCAAGACAACCAAGTCGGTTATTTCAAGAATGGAAAATCATGCAAAGGACATCCGCCTTTCCACGTTGGAGAAATTTGCTAAGGCAGTGGGACGGCGTATTCAGGTTGTGCTGGTTTGACTGTCAGCTTCATCAGGTTGCGGTAGCCGTCCTCGTTCATCGTTAGCAAGATGAGGTGGACGTTGTGGCCCGCGCTCTTGTCGTGGATGAGGTGGTCGGTCTCAGTGATGTACCGTAGTTCTCTTGCGTAAGTGTTTCAGCTGCGTAATTTATATAAAAGTTCGGACCTTGGCAAAAAAGTCAATGCCAATGGGTTGTGAACATTGATATCACGTCTGCGGCAAGGCCATAGAAGGCTCTGCTGAGAAGCGCAGCTTGGCAGTCAGCACCCCTCCTTCTGCCGAATAAAACACGATCATGCCGACCTTTGCCCAACCTGTCTGGCTTGTCGCAGGACTGCTGGCCTGCTGTGGTGCTGTCTTCTTCATAGCCCTCAGTGCGGCGCGGCGGACGAAGCGGCTGGCGCAGTTCGCCGCGCCGCACCTGCTGCCGCTGCTGACCGCCAACGTCTCGCCAGCCCGGCGGCGGCTGAAGAACGCCTGCTTCCTGCTGGGACTGGCCTGCGTTTTCCTCGCCCTCGCCCGACCGCAGCTGGGCAGCCGCGTGGTCGAGCTGCGGAGCAGAGGCATCGACATCCTGATCGCCTTTGACGTGTCGAAATCCATGCTCGCCCAAGACATCAGGCCAAACCGGCTGGAGCGGGCCAAGCTGGCCCTGCGCGACTTCGCTGTCCGGCTCGACGGCGACCGGATCGGCCTGCTGCCCTTTGCCGGTGCCTCCTTCCTTTTCTGTCCGCTGACCACTGACTACGAAGCCTTTGCTGACTCTCTCGCCGCCTTGAACAGCGAGACCATCCCCAAAGGCGGCACCGGCATCGGCGCGGTCATCCGCGAGGCGGTCAACGTGCTGGCCGGGAATTCCAACTACAAAATTCTCGTGCTGATCACGGACGGCGAAGACTTGGGCCAAGACGCGCTCAACGCCGCCGATATTGCCCGGCAGGAAAAAATGATTATTCATACAGTGGGCGTGGGCACGCCTCAAGGCTCGCTCATTCCGCTGCCCGCCGGTGGGGGCAATTTTATCAAAGATGAGAACGGCTTTGTCGTCTCCAAGCTGGACGAGCAGACGCTGGTCGCTATCGCCGAAACCACAGGCGGCATTTATGCGCCGCTGGGCGCGATGGGCGAAGGGCTGGACGCTGTCTATGAGCGCAAGCTGGCTATGATCCCTAAAGAAGAGCAAGGAGTGCGGAAAAAGAACGTGCCGATTGAGCGGTTTCAGTGGCCGCTGTCCGCCGCTGTCCTGCTCTTCAGCGCGGAATTTCTGCTCATAGGCCGCCGCCGCCCGCTGCGCCTGCCGTTCATCGCCACTGTGGGCCGGAGGCGGAAAAAGAAGACGGCAGCAGCCGCGCTGCTCTGCTGCGGTCTCAGTTTTTGCGCAGCGGCGCGGGCGGACGAAGGCGGCGAGCTGTTCCGGGCGGGACAATACAAAGAGGCCGCCGCATATTATCAAAGTAGAATGGCGCAGGGCGGCAGCCCGGCACTGCATTTTAATCTCGGCACGGCCCTGCACAAGCTCGGCCAGCATGACGCTGCCGCCGAAGAATTCCGCCGCGCTTTACAGACAGATGACCTGTCCTTGCAGGAAAAAAGTTACTACAACCGAGGTGTCAGCCAGTACGCCGCCGGGCTTGAGGCCGAGCGGCAGGAGCGTTTACCGCAGGCGGTGGAGCAGCTCCGGCAGGCCGAGGAATCGCTCAAAGCGGCTCTCAGTCTGAATCAAAAACGAAACGATGCGGAACAGCTTCTGCGCCAGGCGGAAGCGCGGCGACAGCAGATAGAGCAGCGACTGAAAGAGCCGCCGCCGCAGGCCGACAGCAAGGCCAGCTCTGACAAGCAGGAGCAGAAGAAAGAAGGTGGTCAGGACAAGCAGTCTGCGCAGGACAGCAAGGATAAGGACAATCCTAAAGAAAAAAAAGAAAGCCGCCAGCAAGACGATCCGAAGCAAAACAGCGGCGAGTCCGGCCTCAAGGAGTCTGAGCAGCAGGATCGGCAGCCGTCCCAAGAAAAAAACAGCCGCAGCGAAGCCCCGGCTGCTCAGGAGCAAGACGGCAAGCAGCCGCAGGACAAACAAGATCAGACCTCTGCCGCCGGGGAGGAAAAAAATCCGCCAGAGGGGCAGGGCGGAGAGGAGACGAAAATGATGGGCAAAATGACTGAGGAGGAGGCGCGGAGCCTGCTCGACAGCCTCAAAGGCGAGCAGGGCGAATTGAGTTTCATTCCGCAGGAGGCTGCCGACAGCGATGCAGTCGGCAGGGACTGGTGATGCGGCTTGTGCGGCAGCTCTGGCTGCTGGCCGCGCTGCTCTGCTGCACCGCATCAGGCCGGGCCGAGGAGATTAGCGTCACAGCGGAGCTGCAACCAGCGACCTTTGCCGTGGATCAAGAGGCGGTCTTGGTCGTCACTGTGAACGGTGCCAGCGAGGTGCAGCCGGAGCTGCCCGCCGCCGAAGGGCTGCATTTCCGTTCTCTTGGCCAAAGCCAGCAGACTTCGTGGATCAACGGCCAAGTTTCGGCCTCAGTGGCCTTCAGCTTCGGCGTGCGGGCGGAGCAACCGGGCCAGCACCGCATCGGGCCGGTCAAAGTGCGGGTCAACGGCAAGGACTACGCCTCGCAGCCGCTGACCTTTGTTGTCGGCCCGGCACTGGGTGGCACTTCAGGCCGCCGCTCAGTGCCTCCGGCTCCAAACGCGCAGCCTGAGCCAGCCGGAGAGGATATCGGCAACATAACCATTGAGCCGCAGAGCAGCTCGTTTTATGTCGGCCAGATCGTGCCCTTCGCCATAAAAGCCTGCTTTCAGCCCGGCAGGCGGATTCAGGTCAAAAATTCTCCCCGTTTCTCCGGCGAGCATTTTCTGCTCCATCAATTGGACAATGAGCCGCAGCAGGAGGAGGAGCGGCTGCCCGGCGGCGGCAGCTGCATCGCGCTGACATGGCGGGGCAACTTTTCCGCTGTCAAGGAAGGCGCAGCACCGCTGGCGGTCGAGCTGGATATTGATCTGATGGTGCGGGAAAAAACCATGCGGCAGGCCGACCCCTTTGGCTCTCCCCTGCTGGACGATCCTTTTTTTGACGATTTCTTCGCCCACTACATCCGCCGTGAAATCCGGTTGGCCAGCCCGGACAAGCCTGTGACCGCCCTGCCTTTGCCCGCCAAGAACCGTCCGGCAGACTTCAAAGGCGCGGTGGGTCTGTTCAGCATGGCTGTGGCGGCCTCGCCTGCGGATCTCAAGCCGGGCGATCCGATCACGCTACGGATGAAAATCACCGGCAGCGGCAATTTTGACCGCGTGCAGGCACCGGAACTGAGCGAGAGCGCAGGCTGGAAACTGTATCCGCCCGCCGAGCAATTTTCCGGGCAGGCGGAGAAGGGAGAAAAAACCTTTGAGCAGGCGGCAGTGCCGATCAGCGGTAAACTGAATGCGGTGCCGTCGCTGCGTTTTTCCTATTTCGACCCGGCGGCCAAGGACTACGTCACCCTGACCAGCGAGCCAATTCCAATTCGGATTCAAGGGGCGGCGGCGGAACCGGCCCCGCCTGTCCAGCAGCAGCCCCTGCCGGAAACAAAGCGGCGGCAGGCCGCGCCGCCTCCGGCCTTTGTGCCGGGCGAATCAGTGCTTCTTCTCCAGCCTCTGCACGAGCAGCGACGGTTTCAGGCGGTGATGGCTGGGGCGGGCTGCTGCTTGGCCGCCGGGCTGCTGCTTGATTTGCGCCGGAGGCGGCTGGAGGCCAATCCTGGCCCTGCGCTGCGCAGACAGGCTGAACGGCGGCTGGCGCAGGACTGCCGGGCGATGCGGACGGCTGCTGCGGCCGCTGATCAGGAGGGTTTCCGGCAGCATTGCCAAGAGGCGGTGCGGCGGTGGATTGGCACGGTCTGGGGGATGAACGCCGCCGCTGTCACCTTGGCTGATCTGCGGGAGCAACTGCCTGCTGACTCGCCGCTGCTGGCGATTTTTTCTCGGCTGGAGGAAAGCGGCTATGCCGGGCAGGTGCTGGCGCAGGAGGAAATGGCGGCCATGCTGGAGACGGTCCGCACTGAGCTGGTCAAGCTGACATGAGAAAACAGATCATCGCCGCGCTGCTGGCCTGCGGCAGCCTTTTCGCCGGAGCGCAGGGAGCGGCCCTGTTCGCGCCAGACCGCGACGCAGCCCGGCTGCTGGCCAGTCAGGCGGAGCAGTACGCCGCTGCCGGACAGACCGGCTTGGCTGTGCTGCGCTATGAACGCGCCTTGCTGCTAGCACCGGGAGATCAGGATTTGCGGACGCAGCTGAACCAGCTTCGTCATGAGCACACGTTGCTGCGGGCCAAGCCGTGGCAAGAGCGGCTGGCGGAACGCTTCGGCGCGGATCAGTGGCTGCTGCTTGCTGGCGCGGCCTTTGTCCTGCTCGCGCTGACAGCCTTGGCCGCCGGGCTGCTTGGCAGGCGGCGTTTTCCGCAGGCCTGCGCTCTTTGCGCATTTTTTGCCGCAGCTACTTTGCTGCCGCTGCCTATGGCTTGGTTGCGCTATCAGGCGTGGCAGGATGGAGTCATCATAACAGCAGATGCCCGCCTGCTCATTTCACCGTTTGCTGAAGCCGAAGTTGTGGCCCCGCTCAAAGAGGGCAGCCTTGTTCGGCCTTTGGGCAAGAAGCACAGCCAGCACGAGCTGGTCCGCGCTGAAGACGGACACAGCGGCTGGCTGGAGCGCGGCAGTTTTCAGCCGATTGCCGCCCGGCCCTGAGTTCTCCGGCGCAGCGTTTGCCAGACAAGCAGCAGGATGACTGCGCCGAAGAGCGGCAGCAGCAGGGCCGCCGCGCCGAGATGCAGCGCGAGCCACGCCGCGCCGGTCACTGGCAGCAAAAGCAGGCGCACAGCCGTCCGCAGGCTGTGGTGCTGACTGATGAAGTCGGCCAGCGGCGGCGAGGTGCGGTAGTAGAAATTGACCAAGGCTTGGCCAGCCGCGCTGTCGCTCAAGAATTGATCGCGGAAGTCGCGGAGCACCTGCACCGCAGGATGGAAGACCGAGCCGAAGGCCGCTGTGGCGACAAAGCAGGAATCAGCGGTGCGGAAGCTGACTTGGTTGCCGTAGTGTACCGTGCCGCCGATGATCGCATAAGCCCGCGCATAGAACATCGTGCCGGGCTTCAGTTTTTTCAGCTTGCTGGTGAACTTGCCGGTTCCGCTGCCCTCTTTGGCGTATCCTTCCTCAATGAACTCGCCGTTGGCTGTGGTGGCTGTAGAAGTCATGTTGCTGCTGGAGCTTGTTGTGGCAGTTGAGGTGCTGGAACTGGTGCCTGTTGTGCCGGTGGCACCTGTCACTTGCGCTTCCGCTGTGCCGATGAAGAACCGACCGACATTCCGCAGCGCGGCGTTGATGAGCTGATCGGATGAGGCAAGAAGATTAGTGTCAGGTGAAAAAACAGCAGAGATTTCATCTTCTGCATCACTGTTTACTGAAAAGGAAATTATACTATCAGCCGTATTTGCCACACCAGTTGCTGTATCCTTACAGCGAATATAATAGGTGTATTTTTCTCCCTCCTTTAATTCAGAGACAGGCTCTGAATGATTTTCACTTCCACTTCCTGTTGTATCAAAGAATTTCTTCATCAGACTATAGTCCATTCCTACTCGAGAAGTCGTGTATTTGCAAATTGCATCGACATCCGTAGTCATTTTCAATATGGCTGTTGTTCCAGAAATGACACTGGATGGACTCGTTTTTGGACCACTGTCCGTATTACCCTGCACCTTGAATGAAATTACTGTGTCAGTCGTGTTAACTGTGGTGCTGGCCGTATTCTTACAGCGGATGTAATAACTGTAATCATCTCCGGCATCAAGACCAGTAAGTGTCCGCGAATGCGTCTTTGCTCCTGTGGTGGAGGAGAATATCTCCATGTTGTCGTAATCGGTTCCGGCTGTGGTGGCGTATCTACAGGTCGCATCAACATTTGTGGTCAGATTCAACGTGACTTCTGTTTCAGAAATACTAATATTGCCTAGTGTCCTCACTGGAACTCCCGTCGTTCCTGTCGTTCCCGTCGTTCCTGTCGTTCCCGTCGTTCCTGTCGTTCCTGTCGTTCCTGTCGTTCCTGTCGTTCCCGTCGTTCCTGAGCTGACGACTTTAAACGAAATAACCGTATCCGTCGTGTTCATCGCGCCGCTTGCAGTGTTTTTGCAACGGGCGTAATAAGTATACGTTTCACCTACCTTAAGATTGCTGACCGTCTCTGAATGAACTTTCGCTCCTGTTTCGGAGAAAGTTGTTTTCATGCTGTCAAATGCGGTTCCGGCAGCAGTGTCATATTTGCAGACTGCGTCCACATTTGTGGACAGTCCCAGCGCAGCGGAAGTTACTTCGGAAGTTACTTTAACTTCTGGGCCAGGATTATTTTTTGTCACCGTCGGCGCACCAGTTGGGTCACTGTCGTCCTTGTCTTTCCTCGACGGATTGGGCAAAGTGCTGACCACAATGCCGCGCTCGCTCACATCGCCCGCGCCACTCAGCACCTCTCCATTGATGATGACCGTTGTTCTGGTCACTTCATACGGCTCCCCGGTCAGAACATACTGATTGCCGGAAGAAACGCCGCTTACGCCCACCACCGTGCCGCCGACAATGACTTGAGCGTAGCCTGTCTTTTCCGCATCCACGGTGTACATGCTCACCGCCGCCTTGGACACCGCCGCGTCAAGACTTTCGCCAACCGCCACCACGTTGTTGCCAAAGGCGGCCAAAGCGGTCGCCGTGTCCTTGCCGCTGCTGAAACCCGTGGTCAGCAGATCGGCACTCAAGCTGCCGTCCTCGCCTTGGGCGTAAGTGACCAAAAGAAACTCGCGCTGGCCACCCACAGTTTTGAAACCGGCGGCGGCAATGCCCCCTTCTGTCACGGCCACGCCGTGCAGCACATCATCTTCCGGCCCTGCCGCGCTGACAAGAACACCGTTCTCCTCAAATTCTTTGTCCGGCTGACCCTCGGCGGTGAAGCGGAACAAAGCCGCGTCGCGCTGCTCCTCGCCGCCCACAGAGCCAGCCACCAGAATCGTGCCGTCCTCGTTGACAAACATGCCGTAGCCTTCGCTGAACACGCTGCTGTCCGCCGGAACCGCAATGCCTTTCTCGCCGAACGTTTCGTCTAACTTGCCCTTGCTGTCAAAACCGAGCAGCATCAGGCCGCGCTGCTCGCCGTCGCTGTAGGAGCCGGAGAGAAGAATGCGCCCGTCCTTGCTCAAAGCCACGCTCTCGGCCTGCGCGTCAACGCCCACCACGCTGAGTGTGAAGCCTTCTTCGCCAAAGGAGGGATCAGGCTTGCCGTCCGCTGAATAGCGGGCCAGCACCGCCACCCTGCCGTTCGCGCCCTGCGCCGAGCCGGTGAGGACAATCGAGCCGTCTTCCTGCACAGTCACGCCGGTGATTTCGTCATGACTGCCGCCCACGGCAGTGACAACCATGCCTGCCGCGCCGAAGCCGCTGTCAACGCTGCCGTCGCTGTTGTAGCGGACCATGGCAAAATCGCGATTTTCTTTACTGCTGCTGTAGCCTGCGGCAATGATCTTGCCGTCCGCCTGCAAAGCCAAGGTCAGCGCCTCGTCGTCAAAGGAACTCACCGCAGTGGTGACTGTGCCGTCTTGGTTGAAGTCAGGATCGAGCGAGCCGTCCGGCAAAAGGCGGAAGAGCATGAAGTCCCGGTCTTTCTCGCCGCTTCGACTGCCTGCGGCGACAATCCTGCCGTCCGGCTGAACAAGCACCGCGTTGGCGCGGCTGCCTTTCTCGCCCAGCTCAACCGCCACCTGCCCGTTCACGCCGAAACGGGGATCAAGAGCGGTGGCAGAGGCATAGGAGCAAAGGGCGGCGAAAAAGAAAGCGCAGAGCAGCAGCGGGCGGGTCGGACGGGTTTTCATGATCAGCATCTCCTGCGGAGAAAAAAGGGGCGAAAGTTCTGCCTCAGCATAGCCGATTCGGACAGGGATTGCAACCAGATGCGGGCGGGCGTGTTCCTGCTTGAGTCCGGCCCGGTTTGCGCGTATATTGATTCCCTGACGAACAGATTTTCTCAAGCGGAGACAGAAAAAAAATGTGCCGGATAAACCCCAGAGTTGATTTCGCCTTTAAAAAGCTCTTCGGCAGCGAGGAGAACAAGGATCTGCTCATCTCCCTGATCAACGCGGTGGTCTCGGAAAAAGATCAGGTCGCGGACGTGCTGCTGCGCAATCCCTACAGCCTCGCCGACTATCAGGCGGGCAAGATGTCGATTTTGGACATCAAGGCTGTTGACCGGAAAGGCCGCTGGTTCAATGTCGAGATGCAGATCAGCGAGGATCTCTATTTCGACAAACGGGCCATTTATTACTGGGCCAAATTAGTCACAGAGCAGCTCACTGAAGGGCAGATGTACAAAACCTTGCAAAAGACGGTGTGCATCAGCATCCTCGACTTCAACTTTGTGCCAGGCGAGGAGGAATTCCACAGCCTGTACAAAATCATCAACACTGCCAGCGGCAAGGACGACGGGCTGCACGACATCTTTGAGCTGCATTACATCGAGCTGCGCAAGTTTAGAAAGGACTTTGCCGATTTGGTCAAGCCGCTCGACCGCTGGGCCACCTTCCTCTCTAGGGCGCATGAGCTGCGGCGGAATGCGATGCCTGCAACGATGGCATCTGACCGCAGCATTCTCAAAGCTATGGAGGCGGTGGATCGGATGTTCAACGCGGAGGAGCGGTTAGTCTATGAAACCCGGATGCGCGCCCTGATGGATGTGGAAAGCAAAATAGCCTCTGCCGAAGAGAAGGGATTGGCTCAAGGCTTGGAGAAAGGTCTGGCCAAAGGCCTAGCGGAGGGCATCGCCAAAGGCAAAACCGAGGGCATGGCAGAAAGCCTGCTCTTTCTTGTGCAGGAAAAATTCGGGCCGCTACCGGAGGAGACCTGCGCGCGGGTGCGGGCGGCTTCTGCCGAGCAGCTGCGGCAGTGGATGAGCAAGGTCTTCACTGCCGCAGCGCCGGACGAGCTGTTTTCTGCCTGAAGCAGCGGCTATTTGCCGAAATTGCAGACCGGGTAATGGCAGATGGCGCAGTTGCGGCAGAGGCCGCCGTGGCCCATGGCCGCGAAGTCCTCGCGGCAGAGGCGTTCTCCGGCGAGAATGCGCGGCAGGATTAAATCAAAGACCGTGATCTTGTGGAACATGCCGCAGGCGGGCAGGCCGAGCACCGCTGCTTGGCCGATTCTGCCGCAGAGAAACATCGCGCCGGGCAGCACCGGCGTGCCGTAGACAATATCCTCGGCACCAGCCTCGCGGATGCCTGCGCGGGTCACGTCGTCGGGGTCAACTGACATGCCGCCGGAAGTGATGACCAATTCCGCGCCCGCCTCCAAGCAAAGGCGGATTTCCGTCGCGATCAGAGCCGCATCGTCCGGGGCAAAGCCGACCCGAACCACTTCCGAGCCGAGCGCGGCCAGCTTGCCGCGCAGCACGGCCTCAAATTTGTCCTCGATCCGGCCATAAAAAACCTCGCTGCCGGTGATCACCAGCCCAGCTTTGACCTGCGCCAGCGGCAGCACGCGCACCAGCTTCGCGCCTTCGGCGGCAATCGCCGCCGCCTGCTCCACCAGCGGCCGCTCGCCGACCAAAGGAATCAGGCGCAGGGCCGCCACCTGCTCGCCCTGCTTCACCGGCGTATTATCATGCAGGGTCGCGCACATCACCTCGCCGAGGAGATTGAAACGGAGCAGCGCCTCTTTGTCGATCTTCAGCAGGCCGTCGTGCGCGGCCTTGATGCCCACTTTGCCCTCATGCACGTCGTCGGAATATTCCGTGCCGCTCCCAGCGGCAGCAGCGGCCATGAGCAAGGCGGCCTCGTTCTCGTGGATTTCCTCCGCCGACAGCTCCAGCACATAGACATGCTCCTTGCCCAAAGAGCGCAGCCGCTCCACATCTTCCGGGCGGATGATGTGCCCTTTCTTGAAAGCCCGGCCTTTGCACTTGCCCGGCACGATTTCAGTGATGTCATGGGGCAGCACCATGCCCACAGCCTGCGCAACCGGTATTTGCCGCTTCATTTGTTCTGAATCCTCTCTTGTTTTGCTGGCAGCGTTTGTTCTTTCTGGTACTATAGCCGGTTGCAGCCCGGAATGCGGAGCGCTTTCTGCGGCGCGCGGCTTTTTTTCATTCCAACCCAACCGGAAAGCACACCATGATCAGCCAGCAGCTGTTAGACATCCTCGCTTGCCCGAAATGCAAAGGGCCGATACATCTCGCTGAAGCAAAGGACGGCCTTGTCTGCCCCGCCTGCCAGCTTGTCTACGAAATCCGGGACGAAATCCCGATCATGCTCATCGACGAAGCCAAACCGCTGCGGCAGGCTACAACCTGATGAGTTTTTGCAATTTTCTTTGCTGTTTCAAACCGTGGATTCAAGTTCCAAGTGCAATTTTTTGGCAAGTTCCCAAGAATAGCTTTTTTGGCGTGTTGAAGCCAAGAGAT